>JBLIMM010000106.1:0-13880 GCA_047638635.1 Pseudohongiellaceae bacterium
CTTTCCAGTGACTGGTTGCCCGCGATCAACGTGGGGGTGCCCTTGTGATAGGCGGACAGGGTGCTGTGCGTGCTGCGCCGGTCTGGTGAGGAGAACTCGGCCCATGATCCCGGGTGCAATCGAGCTGCCAGGTCAGCGGCAGGTGCCAGCAACTCTTGAGTGTTCAGGGTCGCCGTGAGGGAGGCCGCGAGACGCCCGTGGTGGGCGTCGCCGAAGCGCACGAGTTGGGCAGGTTGGTTCTCTCGCCAGACGAAGTGCATGCCGACCCGCCGGGGTGAGACCCGGTCAGCGTGGTCTTGCTCTGGGATGGCCGGCGACGGAACTCCTTCAGCAGCGAGCGTGAAGAGCGCTTCGCCGTCCCCACTCGAGAGCTGCAAACCGAGGAGTTCTGGGTTGTGCTCGATCAGAGCGCTACACAGGGCAGCGAGGCGCTGGACCTCGGGGCTCTCGGGCACCAAGGGCCCGTCCACCATGTCCAGGGCCGCGTGGAGCAGCTGGTCGAGGGCGCTCGCGCGCTCACCGATGGCATGGGCGGCCACGGCGGTAGTCCCGTCGATCGCCGTCTGCGCCCGTTCTAGGGACCTGTCGCGGTGGTCGGCGCGGAGCCAGGCTGCCACGCCCACGAGAACGACCAATGCGGGGAGGGCAACGAAGAGAATCAGGTTGCTGGAGAGCTTCATTCAGTGCCGGGTACAGGGGGCAAGGCAGTCAATGTCCCCCTCATCGGCAATGGGCAAGCTCCCACTGAGACGTATCGATCGCGAAAAGCTAGAAGCGGTCTCTCGTAGCCCTCGCCCCTGGCAATGGGGGGTAATCAAACTGGCACCCCTGAGGGTCAGACCTGGTGGGTCTCGTCGTCGACGACGGTTTCTTCGGCCATGGTCCCGTCTTCTCGAAGCACCTTGACCCTTGTCTTGGGCGGGCCGTTGGACAGGAGGAGTGCGATGGGTCGGGTGGAGTCGAGTTTGGAGAGCACGATCTGCGCCGTGGCGGTGAGCGGCACCGAGAGGAACATCCCGGGGACGCCCCACATTCCTGCCCAGACCACCACAGACAGCAGCACCACAAGAGGGGACAGGTTCAGCTCTCGTCCCAAAAGGCGTGGTTCGAGCATCGAGCCCACGCAGATATTCACTGCCATATAGCCCACGGCGATGCTGATGGCTGGGGTCAGGGTCTCGTCGAACGTCCCCAGGGCTACGGCTATGGGCGGGACCGCCGCAGCGATCGACCCGAAGGTGGGGATGAAGTTCAGCAGGAAGGTGATGAAGCCGAACAGCAGCGCGTAGGGCAGGTTCAGCCACTGCATCAGCGTGTAGAGCAGCACTCCTGTGGCCAGGGAGGTCACCATCTTGATGCCGAGGTATCGCTGAATGCCCTGCCCCATAGTGCTCAGCAGCTCGCTGGCATTGTCGAAGCGGGTCTCAGCCACGGCCACGATCTTGCGCCGGAAGATGGCCTGCTCGCCAAAGATGAAGAGCATGTAGATGACCACCAGGAACACGCCCCGAATAAAGGCGTTCACGCTGCCAGCGACCTCGATGATCTGCGCCCGCAGATCAATGCTCTTCACCGCTTCGATCACCGTGTTGGGGATCTTGGCCTTGGTCGCCCGTTCTTCAAGGCTAGCTCTCAGCCCAGCGAAGCCATCTTGGTCCTTGAGAAAGGAGTCGACCTCGTCGTAGAGGATCATGCCTCCCTGGACCAGGCCGGTGACCAGCAGGGCCAACAGGGCCATGACCGTGACCCACCAAGGGATGCGCAGTTTCTCCATGGTGCGCACCACGGGCTGCAGGATGCTGCAGAGCAGGATGGCAATGACCAGGGGCTGCAGGATATTGGCAGCCTCCGTGAGCACCCAGCCCACCAGGATTGTCGCGACCACTCCCACCAAAGTGGTGAGCGGGCGAATGTTGGTCCGGGCGTGGTTCGAAGCCATGGTGCACAGGCTAGTGAGCGGCGAGGGCAGGTACTAGAGGGACCCTCGCAGGGACACGGTTTCGGCGTGAAATCAGCGAACGGCAGTGGCTCATGAGTATGCTGCTGCCCCTTCGCTGATCCGTTCCTTGAGAGAGAGCAGACTTCCTGATGCCCTGGCTGGTTCGCAGATGTCTTCGTCGTGGCTCAGATTGCCTAGGGTCTCCTCGATGAGTGAGAGCCCTGCGCAGCGAGAACTCCGCTCCTGGGCGAACTCGACATTAGAGCCGCCCCGCGCCGATGACTTGGCCGTGGAGGAGCCTCTGGAGGTGCGTTTGGGCTCCCGCAGCTTGCTGGTGACCATGCGCACACCCGGAAATGACGGGGACTTGGTCAGGGGGCTGATGTTCACCGAAGGGCTGGTGGCCTCAGCAAGCGATGTGGTTGCCGTGCAGGCTTGCCGGGATGTCCCCGAGACGGCTCGGGGCAATGTCGTGGTGGTCTCGCTGGCGCAGGGGGCCGTGCTCGATGAGCTGCGGACACCTCGGGTGGGGCTGATGGCCAGCAGTTGCGGGGTTTGCGGCAAAGCTTCCCTTGAGGCCATCCGTTCTGTGGCGCCAGTGGTGGCGCCGGGCCCCACGATCAGCGGAGAGCTGGTGCTGGGTTTGATGGCAGAATTGCGGGGGCAGCAGCCGCTTTTTGAACGGACGGGGGGGCTTCACGCCGCAGGTCTGTTTGATAGCTCAGGGCGCTTGCTGGCCGCTGCCGAGGACATCGGTCGCCACAACGCCGTGGACAAGGTGATCGGGCAGGCCATTCGATTCGGGGCCCTGCCCTTGAGCGATTGCTTGCTGGTGATTTCTGGGCGAGCTGGCTTTGAAATCATCCAGAAGGCAAGGAAAGCTGGCATTCCGGTGATCTGCTCCGTGTCAGCTCCCTCAAGCCTGGCTGTGGACCTCGCCGTAGATGGTGAGCAGACCCTGGTGGGCTTCCTGCGCGACGATCGCTTCAATGTCTACGCTGGCGCTGAGCGGTTCGCCGAACCGTCCGGCGGCTGATGCACCCCCAATAACGAGTCTTGGAGGCTCTTTCGTGAGTGATCCCTCGATTGTCCCTCTCCCAGGGCAGACGCTTTTCGCCCCTTTGTCGAGTGCTTCGCGCTGGGCGCTGGCGGTGCTGCTGGGAGCGAGCCTCGGAGGATGCGGCACTGAGCCCCAGGTTCAGGGCCGCAACATCGTCATCGTCACCATGGATACCACCCGGGCTGACCACTTGGGCATCTATGGCAACACCCTTGAACTGACGCCACGGGTGGACGCCTTGGCCCAGACGGGGGTGGTGTTTGAGGATGCCTACGCGCCCATGCCCCAGACTCTGCCTGCTCACGCCACGATCTTCACGGGCTTGCTGCCTCGGGATCACGGGGCCCTGGAGAACACCTACACCCTCGACGATGGCTACACGACCCTGGCTGAAATCTGCAGCGACCGTGGCTACGACACGGGGGCCTTTATCGGGTCCTTAGCTGTAGATGATCTAACCGGCATTCAGCAGGGATTCGACACATTCGACCAACCTGGTGGCGATTGGGGCAAGGGCCGCCAGGGGCATCCGCCGCAGCGCAAGGCAAAGGGGGTCACGAGCGCGGCCTTGGCCTGGACGGAGCAGCTGAACGGTGAACGCCCGTACATGCTCTGGGCTCACTATTACGACCCTCATGGCGACTCGAACAAGTCCTTTGAACCCCCAGAGCGGCACTTCAACGCGGTTTCCCGTGAGCTGGTCTTGGCCGAGGTGGTGGCCCGGGAAGAGCGTTTTCAGGGTGTGGCCGGTGTCGAGGCGCTGGCGGATTTTTGGCGAGGCTACGCCGCAGAGCTGCGTTTCACGGATGAACAGATAGGCCGTCTGCTCGATGGTTTGGAGCGCCAGGGCCTGCTCGAGAACACGGTTGTTGTGGTGGTAGGCGATCACGGAGAAGGCCTCTTCGAACACGGCCAGAAGGCCCACGGCACCCATCTCTGGGAGGAGATGATGCGTGTGCCTCTGGTGCTGGTCTCTCCCGACGGCACGGCGGCGGGCACGCGGATGGCGGGACATGCCACGCTCGATGACCTGCTGCCTACGGTGATGCACATGGCCTTTGGCGCCGAGCACGGACTGCCACGCCACGGCGAGGGGCTCGATCTTTGGAGTGCGATACTCGCCGGGCGAGGGCTTCCCGAACGGCCGGTCTTCTTGGAGCGTCCGCACTTCGAGGCAGCGCGGCTCAAGAACCGCGCCAGAGGGCAGGACCTCGAAGACTTCGCCTACGGCTACCTCACAGCTATCGTTTATCAGGACAAGAAACTCATCTTGTTCCCGAACGGAGCCTCGCAGCTCTACGACCTCAACGCTGATCCTGCTGAGCTCACCGATGTTTCAGCAGATCACCCAGAGCTCGTGTCCCAGCTGACAGGTCGCCTGGTCGATTGGATGGCCGCCCATAAGGTGGGGGCGCCCGGGGAAACAGAGGTCTCAGATGAGCGTTTGGAGCACCTGCGCGAGCTGGGCTACCTGGGCGATGACGACGCCGGCCCGGGGCGCTGAGGAGAGGGGCCCGAAAGTCGCTACGGATTTCCCGGTTCAGTGACTTTCCCCAGGGGGGGCACGCCGCTACCATGCCGCCGACTTTGTGGTTGGTCTGCGATTTGAGGTTTTCGTAGCCCGCCAGCACCCCCTTTGAGGCCTCCGTCATGCCCACCGAGGCGCTGAACGACTACTTGCCGGTGCTCATGTTGCTGATGTTCGCGATCAGCTTCGCGATCGTGAGCCTGGGCTTGTCTGCACTGCTCGGCATGCGCGGTAAGCGCAACGAGATCAAGGACTCCGCCTTCGAGTGCGGCATGAAGCCCTTCACCACGGGCCGAAGCCGGTTCTCTGTGAAGTTCTACGTGGTCGCCATGCTATTCATCATCTTCGACGTTGAGGTGGTGTTCCTCTATCCCTGGGCGATCAAGTTCAAGTCGCTGGGCATGTTCGCCTTCGTGGAGATGCTCGTCTTTATCGGCGTGCTCTTTCTGGGCTGGGTTTATGTCGTCAAGAAGGGTGCTCTCGAATGGACCAGCCAGCCCCGTCCGGGTTTGGCGCAGCGCGAAAGTGGTGATGTATGAGTGATACAACCGAGATCATGGTCCCTGAGATGGCCAACGAGTCTGGCCTGAACGAAGAGGGCGGCTTCTTCGTCACGAAGGTCGACGAGCTGGTCAACTGGTCGCGGAAGAACTCGCTCTGGCCCCTGCCTTTGGGGCTGTCTTGTTGCGCCATCGAGTTCATGGCGGCGGCGAGCAGTAAGTTCGATATGGCTCGCTTTGGCGCCGAGGTGGCACGTTTCAGCCCCCGGCAGTCCGACTTGATGCTCGTGGCTGGCACCTGCACCTACAAGATGGCCGTGGCCGCTCGCCGGGTGTACGACCAGATGCCGGAGCCCCGTTGGGTCATGTGCATGGGCGCTTGCGCCAGTAGTGGGGGCATGTATCGCACCTACAGCGTGGTCCAGGGTATCGACACGTTCTTGCCCGTCGACTTCTACATCTCCGGCTGCCCGCCGCGCCCGGAGAACGTGCTCAACACTTTGATGAAGCTGCAGAAGAAGATCGAGTCGGAGAAGACCCTGCGCTCATGAGCACCATGACCGACCATGGCGATCCCGCAGCGGCTGCCGCTGTGCACGATGCCTTTCCGAACGTCACCCACGCCCCGGAGGAGTTCGCCGGCGATATGCGCGTGTGGGTCGAACCTGGCCACGAGAGCGAAGTTCTGGCTTGGGCTCGCAGTGAGCTGGGCTTTGATTTGTTCATCGACCGCTTTGGCGCTGACCACGGTGAAGACACCGAGCTGCGCTTTGACGTGATCACCGTGGTGGTGCACTCGACGACGAACCGGCGCTTGATCTTCGTCACGTCCATCGACGAGAAGACCGCTGAGGTCCCTACGCTGCTGGGCGTCTTTCGCGGCGCTGGCTGGTACGAGCGCGAGATCTACGACATGTATGGGCTCACCTTCGCTGGCCATCCCAACATGACCCGCATCTTGATGCCTGACCGTTTCACCGGTTGGCCCATGCGCAAAGAGTATCCCATGGAAGGGTTAGGCGAATTCGCCGCTCCCAAGCGGGCTTTGGGCGGCAACGTCGACGGCACCGATGGCAAGGTAGCCGTGCCTGAGAAACCGGGCCAGCCCGGTGCGCCCACGGTAGATCCCATTCGTCCCCGTGACGAAGACGGCGAGATCTCGAACACGAAGGAATGGCAGCCATGACCGAGACCCGCAATCTCGATGTCGAGACTTCGGCCGAGGTCGACACCGAATCCATGATGCTGAACATGGGCCCTCAGCACCCGTCGACTCACGGCGTGTTGCGGCTCGTGCTCGAGATCGATGGCGAAGAAATTCTGGCCTGCCGTCCTGACATCGGCTTCTTGCACCGCGCCAAGGAGAAGGTGGGCGAGACCTACAGCTACCACAAGTTCATCCCGTACACCGATCGCCTCGATTACCTGGCGCCCCTCTCGAACAACGTGGCCTACGCCCTGGCCTGCGAGAAGCTCTTCGGCATCGAATGCCCAGAGCGTGCCCAGGCCATTCGGGTGATCTGCCACGAGCTGTCCCGCATCTCGGCGCACTTGCTGGGTCTTGGCGCCTACGCCATGGACCTGGGCGCCATGACGATCTTCCTGTGGACTTTCCGCGAGCGGGAAGTGATCTACACCCTGATCGAGCGTATTTGCGGTGCTCGTTTCACCACGAGCTACACCCGTATCGGCGGTGTCGAGCGCGACCTTCCTGACGACTTCTGGCCGCTTCTGGCCGACTTCATCAAGGTCATGCCTGGGCGCGTTGACGAATACGACGCCATGCTCTCGCGCAACAAGATCTGGCGCAAGCGCACCATGGGCGTAGGTGTCATCACCAAGGAGCAGATCTTGCAGTTCGGCATCACCGGCCCTGTGGCTCGTGGGAGTGGTGTCGATCGGGACATGCGCAAGGTGATGCCCTACTTGGGCTACGAGAACTACGAGTTCGAGGTTCCCGTGGGCGTCGAAGGTGACTGCTTCGATCGCTACATGGTGCGCATCATTGAGATGCGTGAGTCCTGCAAGATCTTGGCGCAGGTGCTCGAGACGATTCCCGATGGTCCGGTGATCAATCGCGAAGGTGACGAGACGCTCAAGAGCGTGCTGCCCGAAAAGACCGGGGTGCTGACCAACATGGAAGCACTGATCCACCAGTTTATGGTGGGCACTGAGATGTCGAGCGCGCCCGTGGGCGAGTCCTACTTCTCAGTGGAAAACCCCAAGGGTGAGTTGGGCTTCTACCTGCGCAGCAAGGGCGGGCACTGCCCCGACCGCCTGCGCATTCGTGGACCCAGCTTTGCCAACTTGCAGATCCTTGAAGAGCTGCTCCCGGGTTACTTGATCGCTGACGTGATGGCGATCTTGGGCAGCATCGATTTCGTGATGGGTGAGTGCGATCGCTGAGGTCGGTGACGATTCCCGAACCCCAGTGATCCCGAGACGACGATGACACAGAGCGCAAGCAACGGAGTACGAGCCGAGATGTTCGACAAGGAGATCGTCGAGGAACTCGAAGTGATTCGCAGTCGCTTTCCCTTCCCCAAGGCTGCCATGGTGCCGGTGTTGCGTCGCGTGCAAGAGTTGCGCGGCTGGCTCGACACCGAGGCCCAAGCCTGGGTGGCCGACTTCTTGTCGGTGGGAGCGATTGCCGTTCACGAAGTGGTGAGCTTCTATCCCATGCTCTATGGGCAGCCCGTGGGCCGCAATGTGATTCACGTGTGCCGCACCCTGTCCTGCGACACCTGCGGCAACCAAGAGTTGTGGCAGCACCTAGAGAAGAAGCTGGGTGTGGGTCGTAACGGCACCACCGACGACGGTAGCTTCACCCTGAAGGCCGCTGAGTGCCTGGCCAGCTGCGGCTCCTCTCCGGTGATGCTGATCAACAACAAGCGCCACGAGAACCTCTCCATTGACCAGGTGGATGAGCTGTTGGAGGGCTGCAAGTGAAGCTTTCATCTGTGATCTCCGCACGCTTCGACAAGCCGGACAGCCATCTGCTTGAGGGCTATCGGGCGGACGGCGGCTACGACACGTTTCTCGCGGTGATTTCCGAGAAGCGCGACCCTGACGAGCTCACCGCCTTGGTGAAGGCGTCGGGTTTGCGCGGCCGCGGTGGCGCCGGTTTCTCCACGGGCATGAAGTGGTCGTTTGTGCCGAAAGACACGGGTAAGCCCGTGTACCTCTGCGTGAACGGCGACGAGAGCGAGCCCGGTACTTACAAAGACCGGCAGATTCTCGAGTTCGATCCCCATGCCTTGCTCGAAGGTGTGGGTATCACTTGCTACGCCATCGGTTCGAAAAAGGCCTACGTCTACTTGCGCTGTGAGTTTCAGTTGGGCTGCGAGCGCATTCAGGCTGCCATCGACGAGGCTTACGCCGCCGGGTTGTTCGGTAAGGACATCCAGGGCAGCGGTTTCGATCTCGACGTGCACCTGACCATGGGGGCCGGCGCGTACATCTGCGGCGAGGAGACCTCGCTGCTGAACTCCATCGAAGGAGTGCGGCCTTATCCCCGAAATAAGCCGCCGTTTCCCGCTGTCGAGGGGCTCTTTGGTTGCCCCACGATCGTGAACAACGTCGAGACGATCACCAACATCCCGCACATCGTGAAGCACGGCGCTGACTGGCACGCTGGTTTGGGTTGTGTCGATGATCCGGGCACGCGCTTGTGGTGTGTGTCAGGGCACGTTGCGAACCGCGGCGTGTGGGAGATCGAAACGGGCTACAAGCTGCAAGACCTCATCGATGGTCCTTGTGGCGGCATCCGCGATGGCAAGAAGCTCAAAGCTGTGATCCCCGGCGGTTCGTCGTCAAAGGTGCTGCTGCCTGACGAAGTGGCGCAAGTCACCATGGACACCCCGGGCATTCGCGCTTTTGGTAGCTCGCTCGGCTCGGCCGCGATCATCGTCCTCGACGAGGACACGGATATGGTCGATGCCCTGGTCAACTTGATGAAGTTCTACGCCCACGAGTCTTGCGGGCAATGCACTCCATGCCGCGAAGGCACCCCTTGGATCGTCAAGGTGTTAGTGCGCCTCAACGAAGGTCGTGGGCGCCTCGAAGATCTCGAGCTGCTGGACGACTTGGCCGTGAACATTGAGGGACGCACGGTGTGCGCCTTGGCCGATGGGGCTTGCTGGCCGCTCACGAGCATCCTTAAGAAATTCCGTCACGAGTTCGTGGCGAAGATTCCTTCCGCTGCGAACACCGGAGAGGTGGCTAGCGCATGATCAAGCTCACCATCGATGGCCAAGAAGTTGAAGTCGCCCCGGGAACCACGATTCTCGAAGCGGCTCGTGACGAACTCGGCGTTGAGATTCCCCATTACTGCTACCACCGTGACATTGGCAGCGACGGCAACTGTCGCGTGTGTCTGGTCGAGGTGAATGGCAACTCAAACAAACTCGCGATCTCCTGTCAGCTGCCTTGCGGCAACGGCATGAAGGTCGAGACGGCCAACGACGTGGTCGTCAAAGCGCGCAAGGGTGTGATGGAGTTCTTGCTCGCGAATCATCCCCTCGACTGCACCATTTGCGATCAGGCTGGCGAGTGCCCGTTGCAAGAGTACAGCTACGAGTACGGTTCTGCTGAGTCGCGCTTCGTCGAAGACAAGCGCAACAAACCCAAGCACATCGAGTTCTCCGACAAGGTGATGTTCGATGCAGAGCGCTGCATTCTTTGCACGCGCTGTGTGCGCTACTTCGATGAAGTGCGCGACGATCATCCCTTGGGCGTTGAGGGCATGGGTGGTGAAAGCATCATCACCCTGGGCCCGAACGGCCCGTTGACCGATCCCTACCAGATGAACATCGTGGACATCTGCCCGGTGGGAGCCCTGACCAGTCGCGACTTCCGCTTCAAGCAGCGCGTCTGGTTCATGGATTTCGCCGAGACGGTTTGCCCGGGCTGCAGCAAGGGCTGCAACATTTCAGCGGGTGCCTACCAAGGCAAGTTGTTGCGCTTCACTCCCCGTCGTAACGGCGAAGTGAACAAGTCTTGGATGTGCGACGACGGCCGCATGAGCTACGCGAAATACAATGTCAGCGATCGTGTCCGGGGTGCCCGTCTCGACGGTGTTTCGGCCTTTCTGCCAGCCGTGGGCGAGCGGCTCGACGAGTTGGTCGGCGATGGGTCCGGGGTGGCTGTGTTGGCCTCGACCAAGAGCAGCTGCGAAGACCTCTTCGCCCTCCGTCACTGGGCCGAAAGTCGCGGAATCAGCACGTTCTGGCATGGCACCTCGACCTGGGAAGGCGATGACTTCCTCAAAGAGGACGACGCCACGCCGAACACCGCTGGTGCTCAGCAGCTGGGTTACGAGGCTTTGTCCGGCGAGGCTCCGGCCCTGCGCGGCTTGATCGTTTCGGGTGATGTCGAAGTTCCGCCCGCCTTGCTGGCTGATCTCGACTTCCTGGTGATGCAAGCCATCGAAGAGAGTGCCCTGACAACCGAAGCTGCGGTGGTGGTTTTGCCCGCTCGGACAGCTGTCGAGAAGAAAGGCACCTGGATCAATAGTGCGGGGCTCGCTCAGGCGATCCTCCCGGCTCTCGATCCGGGAGAAGGCGTCCCAGAGGATTGGGCCCTTTGGCGCGAGCTTTCTAAGAAAGTCGAAGACTGGCCTTCGGTGCGCTACCTGACTGCTGAGATGAATGCCTGGATCGCTGAGCGCGCTGGGCAGACCCCACTCGTGGCGACGGAATCGTGAGCGACGACCTCATCTTCAACATCGCTGCCAACCTGGCGAAGATTGTTCTCTTCACCCATATCGGTTTGGTGTTGGCTGCGTTCATGCCCCTGGTCGAGCGAAAAGTTTCGGCTTGGATCCAAGATCGTGTGGGCCCGAACCGCGTGGGCTACGCAGGCATCCTGCAGCCCATTGCTGATAGCCTGAAGTTCTTCTTCAAGGAGGATCTCACTCCGGGCCACGTGGACAAGGTGCTGTTTACCTTGGCTCCGGCAATGGCGGTGATCCCCTCGTTGTTGATCTTGGCTGTGGTGCCCTTTGCGCCGCCTTTAGAGGTGCTTGGCCGCGAAGTGCAGATGGTCATCGCTGACCTGGACGTGGGCATCCTGTTTGTCTTCGCCTTGAGCAGCTTGACGGTCTACGGCATCACCTTCGCCGGTTGGGCTAGCAACAGTAAGTACCCGCTCATGGGCGGCGTGCGCAGTTCGGCCCAAATGATCAGCTACGAGCTTTGCTTGGGGCTCTGCGTGGTGGGTGTGTTCATGGAGTCCGAGACGCTGAGGCTCACCGACGTGGTGCTGCAGCAACAGGGCTCCCTCTTGAACTGGAACATCTTCAGCCAGCCCATCGGCTTCTTCATCTTTGTCATTGCAGCCTTCGCCGAGACGAACCGCTTGCCCTTCGATATGCCCGAAGCAGAGACCGAGCTGGTGGCCGGTTATCACACCGAATACAGCTCCATGAAGTTCGCCATGTTCTTCGCTGCCGAGTACATGTCGATGTGGGTCTTTAGCTGTCTCATGGCCGTGTTGTTCTTGGGCGGTTGGGCCATCCCCTTCGTGCCTCAGTCGGCTTTTGAAGCCATGGGCAACTGGGGGACGCTGTTGGGCATGGCTTCGTTCCTGTTCAAGACCTTCCTCTTCTTGTTCTTCTATGTGTGGGTGCGCTTCACTTTGCCGCGCTTCCGTTTTGATCAGCTGATGCACTTGGGCTGGAAGGTTCTGCTGCCCCTTGGTCTGGTGAATATCGTCCTCACCGGCTTCGTGCAAATCCTCATGGGAGGTGAGTGACGTGACTGTTGTTGTCGACCGCCGCAAGCTCAGCTTCTGGGAGGAACTCTATCTCCCGGCCATTGCCGAGGGCTTGACGCGCACCTTCAAGCAGATGTTCGAGCCGACCATCACGCTGCAGTACCCCGAAGAACGCCCAGTGATCCAAGACGATTACCGTGGCGCTCCTGGGTTGGTCAAAGACCAAGACGGCCGCGAGAAATGCGTCAGCTGTCAGCTCTGCGAGTACATCTGTCCGCCGAAGGCGATCGTGATCATCCCGGGCGAAGCGGCTAGCGTTGACCCGGATGGACGCTCCTACGACTACAGCGAGATCGAGAAGGCTCCCCAAGAGTTCTACATCGACATGCTGCGCTGCATTTACTGCGGCTATTGCGAGGAGATCTGCCCCGAAGAGGCGATCTTCATGACCGGTGAGTACGAGCTGAACGCGGCCACGCGACAGGAACTCGTGTTCGACAAGCCCAGGCTCTATGAGCTGGGCGGGACCCGGCTCGACCCGATCCAAAAATGGAAGAACAAGAACACGGACGACGGAGGGGCGCACTGAGATGGAAGCCCTCTTGTTCTATGTCTTCGGCGGAGTGGCCGTGCTGGCCACCATGCTGACTCTGGTCGCCAAGAACCCGGTCTACAGCTCCCTGTGGATGATCCTGTCCTTCGCTGCGACAGCTGCCATCTTCGTGTTGCTAGAGGCTTACCTGATCGCCACGGTCGAGGTGCTGGTCTACGCCGGCGCGATCATGGTGCTGTTCTTGTTCGTGATCATGATGATCAACCTACGCGCCGAAGAGGCCGAGGGCTTGCGCTGGTCGCCCTTCGCTCTGCTGGCGGCGGGTACCTTCCTGGTCATGCTGGGACGGGCCGTGGGTGACCTGGGTCCGGCGGTGAACGCTGATCAGCCCAACGCGTTAGTGGGCACGCCCGGCACCATCGCCGAGACGCTGTTCACCGACTACGTGATCCCCTTCGAGGCGGTCTCTATGCTGCTTCTGGCTGCGGTGCTCGGCACGGTGGTTCTGAGTCGAAAGAAGGCCACAGCATGATTCCTCTCGAACACTATCTGATCCTCTCGGGCATGCTGTTCACCCTGGGTCTGTGCGGCGTGATGATGCGTCGCAACGTGATCCTGGTGCTCATGTCTGTTGAGATCATGCTCAACGGTGCCAACGTGGCGTTGGTCGCCTTCAACAAATACATCGTGGCCGTCAGCCCTGACGGTGTGGGCCCCGATGGCCAAGTGTTTGTCTTCTTCACCATCGCCGTGGCTGCTGCTGAAGCTGCCGTTGCGTTGGTGATCGCCATGGCGCTGTTTCGGCGCCTAGATACGGTCAACGTCGATGACGTGGCCAACCTGCGCTGGTAGGGGAGTCGATCGAGATGGATAACCTCGGTCCCTGGCTGATCTTGTTCTTGCCGCTGATTTCAGCGGCGGCGATCGCCTTTGGTCTACATAAGAACGCCAAACTCAGTATCGGGGTCTCCCTCGCTGCTGTGTGGACGTCCTTTGCAATCGCCGCCAGCTACTTGCCTGATGTCTTGGCTGGTGGGGGTGACTTCCTGCTGAGCGACTCCATTGTCTGGATGCAGGCAGGAGGGTTTCAGTTCCACTACGGCCTGATGATCGATGGTCTGACCATGATCATGCTCATGGTCGTGCTGGGTGTGGGCGGGCTGATCCACATCTACTCCATCGGCTACATGAAGGGGGACGAGGGCATTGCGCGCTTCTTTGGCTGCCTGTCCCTATTCATTTTCTCCATGCTGGGCATCGTGCTGTCGGACAACTTCTTCCAGGTGTTCATTCACTGGGAGTTGGTGGGTGTCAGCAGCTACCTGCTCATCGGTTACTACTACCGCAAGCCCTCAGCATCTGCTGCCAGCAACAAGGCGTTCCTGACCAACAGGGTCGGCGACTTCGGCTTCATGATCGGCATCCTGATGCTGGTCTTCGCCACGGGCACAGCCAGCTTCAGCGAGATGGGCGCCATCGTCAATGACGGCGACTTCCTCCAGCGGACCTTCTTTGAGGTGGGTGGCGCAAGCGGCTGGGTGATGACCGGCGAGCACTTCTTGTGGGTCGCCGGCGCGCTGGTGCTC
>JBLIMM010000107.1:0-13854 GCA_047638635.1 Pseudohongiellaceae bacterium
T
The DNA here is from genome assembly GCA_047638635.1 of Pseudohongiellaceae bacterium. Classification (GTDB taxonomy): domain Bacteria; phylum Planctomycetota; class B15-G4; order B15-G4; family B15-G4; genus CAZIAK01. The sequence goes on from JBLIMM010000107.1 coordinate 2, forward strand.
GCCAGAGCCTGGCTGCACCGCCGCCTCTTCGACGAAGACAAGGGCCATTGCTGCCCTCCCGAGCCCAGCTAGCAGCCCTGCCCCGTACCCATGACAGTGAGCACGGCCTCAGCCCGGTCTCCTGAGGAGAAAACTTTTCTCCAGAATCGTGAGCATCCCAGCGCTCTCATCTCGGCTTATTCATTGCATGGACCATGAGGCAGACATTAAGCGGCTCTTCGACGAGGTTGTCGAACTTTCCCCCAGTGAGCGGCGGCGCTTTTTAGATGAGCATTGCAGCCCGGGCCCCTTGCGCGATGAGCTCGAGCAGCTGCTCAGCCACCACGACGCATCCACGGGGTTTCTTCCCCCTGGCAGCTTTGTCTTGGGCCATGAGGACGTGCCCGAAGCCACCGCGGGGCCGCCACGCACCCGCCCCGTGCTCAGCGGCAGTTTCGGGCGCTACGAGATTCGCGGCATTCTCGGCCGTGGCGGCATGGCAGTTGTCTACCTGGCTCACGACCCCAAGCTCGACCGACTCGTGGCGCTCAAGACGCTCCACGGAGACAGCAACGACCCTGCGAGATTGGCCCGATTTCAGGTTGAGGCCAAGGTTCTAGCTCGGCTCACTCATCCCAACATCGTGCCCGTCTACGAAGCTGGCGATGTGCACGGGCAAGACTACTTGGCCATGCAGTACATCGAGGGGGACACCCTCGAGCGGCAACTGGCCGCAGAGCGCACCAGAGTCGCCCAAGTCACCGGGCCCCATCAGCGCCCTGACTTGACCGCCCACCAGCGGGACATGGCCCTGCTCATTGCTCGTCTCTCCGATGGTCTTGAACACGCTCACGTATCGGGCATCGTGCACCGGGACGTCAAGCCCTCAAACATCATCATCGATCAGCTCGGGCAGCCTCACCTCACCGACTTCGGCATCGCCAAAATGTTGGGAGCCGCGGCCGTCACTCGTGATGGGGATATCACGGGAAGCTGCCGCTACCTCAGCCCAGAGCAAGCGCGGGCGGACAACGAGCACATCGATGCTCGAAGCGATGTGTTTTCTTTGGGTGTCGTGCTCTACGAGAGCCTCTCGCTCACAGTTCCTTTTCATGGAGACACCGTCGCCGAGGTGCTCATGGCCGTGGCCTCTAGCGAGCCCAAGCACCTCCGTCTCCTTGAGCCACGGATCCCCAAGGAGCTGGCCACGATTTGCCACAAGGCCCTGGAGAAGAAGCGTGAGAACCGTTACCAAACGGCTGCAGCCATGGCTGCAGACTTGCGCACGTTCTTGGCGGGGCGACCGATTCTGGCCAGGCCTCCCTCGCTGCTACGCAAGGGTTCAGACACCTTGCATCGCCATCGCTTGGCCAGTGTCTCGGTGGGCCTCGTCGTTGTTGTCTTAACCCTCGCGACCATTCTTTGGCGCGATGCCCAGCGCAAGCGAAGCCTGCGCTTTGAGGTCACGATCACCTCGAGATCCGGCGAAGCACAGATTTACCTGTCGCGCTTCGACCCTGAGTTGGGTCTCTACGGACCGCCTACCGACGAAGGCAACACTCCGAGCTCGCTCTCATTGCTTCCCGGCCTGTATGCCATCACCGGTGTAGACGAGAAGCAAAAGTTCGCGGAGACCACGGTGTTTTCAATCCGCGCGAAAGTGCAAGTCGATGTGGACCTGCTGCTCCTTGCTCCGGATGCCGCCCTCGAAGGCATGATTCCCATCCCAGCGGGAGCCCGCCAACTGGGCAACCCGCTGTCTGATTCAGGTCGCTCGAGACCTCGAACAGTAGCGTTGCCAAAGTATTACATCGCTCAGGCAGAAGTCAGCAACGCGGAGTACGCCGAGTTCGTTGCTGCGACGACAGCCACTGCCCCCAGCGGATGGACACAGCCCTACGACCACGCCATCGACAACCTGCCTGTGGTCGGCATCACTCGCACTGAGGCGGAGGCTTACGCCCGCTGGCGCGGTTTACGCCTCCCTTCAGAAGACGAACACGAGGCAGCTGCCCGCTATCTCGATGGTGGCAGCCCTGCTCAGTGGGCCACAGGCCCTCGCCCTCAGGGATTGCCGAGATTTCCGCGCCCCACGCCACATACGCGTCGCGGCCTGTGGGCGGCCTACTTGGAGCAAGTCGCTGAGGTTCGCTCCCATCCCGAAGCAGCCACATCAACGGGGCTTTATCACTTGAACACCAACGTCAGTGAGTGGGTGTCTGACATCGACTTCGAGGTGATTCCCGCGCCCGTCCACAGAGGTGGAAACTGGACCCGCGATTCCGAAGACTGGGACCTCTCTTCGTACGCGACCAATCCTCCCGAAAGCTGGTCAATCACCGTTGGATTTCGCTGCGCGCGGAGCGCAGATCACACCATTGAGGGGAGAGAATAAGATGACCTATTACGGAGCCACGGCAACCATGATGCTCCTGCCGCAGGACAACCAAGTGATGGCCTACGGCAACTTGGAGGAGAGTGAGAGGGGGCAGATCCAGCAGCTCTGGCTGCGTTCCGTCGATCAAAGAATCGAGGATCTCGACGAGGCTCTCTCGCAGCTAGAGAACCTCGGCTATTCCTGGGATGGGCAGCGCGAAGACGTCATGGCTCTGCTCAACGTTCCGGTGGAGAAGACTTTCAGCCCGCTGGGCGATGGTGATCCCGTCTCCTCAGTTTGGCTTTCCACGGTTTCCAACGGCGGCTGGATCGACTGCGGTCGCAATTGTCACTACGGCACGAAGTACTTGGTCATCACTCGCGCACCAGGCGAGGTCCACGATCTCGTAACGGTCACCGCAGACGTTGTGTTCGGTGACGTCTCCACCTGGAACGGCATCGTCGCCGTCAAATACGTCATCACCACCTACTAAAGACGGCCAGAGCCACCGTCATGAACAACGCATCCAGAGGGGGCCAGCGCGCCTCCAGCGGCATGTCGTCTTCGCGGCGTGCGCGGCGCGCAGAGATTGAAGCTGGCCTCGGGGGACTCAGCATCGACATCGTCGCTGCCGCCCCCACCGCTCATGGGCTCGACGAAGCCAGCGAGGACTACGCCAGAGCGTACTTCTTCGAACTCGACAGACATTGCTTACCAGCACTCTCTGCCCATCCAAGCGCGGCCAGCAAACAACGCAGCGCAGATGTCATCGCTTGCAGTGCAACGCTGCTCGCACGACTCAAGCTGCGCCATCGCGCGCAACGTGCTGCTCTCCCGCGCATACCAACGAGCGCTGAACTTCCCCTTTGCGACAGAGGGACACTGCGGCGCCTGGAGCATTTTATCGCAGGGACGCTGAAACTTTGGTTTCCGGGCCCGTTTCATGGGATCAGTCCACCCAGCATCCTGGCAGCCTACGAGATGTTCGCCACGGGCCGCCTGGGTAACGGCCGCTTCGATCGGATGGTCAACACTTGGCCGGGTCAGCCCGACGGCATGAACATTTTTCTGCTCGCCGAGTTCGCCCTCATGTCCCTGGACGCTGGCATTGCTCCCCCGTTCTGGCGGCATATGGCGGCAATTTTCACCGTGGCCGAGCAGCTCTTCTCCGTGTCCTACGGTCGATCAGCCGCGAGCCGCGCTGCGGGAACGTCCTCTGCAACGATGCTCACTTGGCAAACTCGCGGCCCACCTCTGCTCCCCACTGCAGCAGCGCCGCTGGTCCACAACACGGGGTGGCGAGAGTGGATCCGTAGCACCTACATGGCACCCACCACCGACTCAGCACAGATCCACGGCCAGCTCTTGCTCCGCGCTTGCCCTGGAGGCTTTGGCGCCGGCTGAGCACTGAGCCTGCGCAAGAGCCACTGCCAGCTTTCACAACGGTCACTTTCCTCGACGGACTGGCCCTCCCACAAGGGCCGGTGCTGACGACTGCCTCGAATACACGTATCCTGCCTGCGCCCCTGAAATCATCAGGGCCGCGAGCATCGGAGTCGACCTGGCACACGTCATCAGCAGCCTTCACATTGCCTGGCTCATTCATGCCCCCTTGGGCGCGAACCCCCGCCCTCTCTTCTCTGGGCTGATCTTGGCCTTTGCTCTGGCCACAACGGGCTGTGGTGGCGGGCTCATTGCGGCCGGTGGTGGTGGCGGCGGCGGCGGCGGCGGAGGAGGCGGTGGCGGCGGCGCGGGCGGTGACCCGCCTGTGGGGGGCAGCAACGAAGCCCCTGTGGCCACCCTCGACAACGACATTTTTGTGAGCACGAACGACCAGCGCCTGGGACTCGTCGTGCCGTTCACCGTGAGCGACGCTGACGGTGACGAAGTACGCCTCGTCTTTCAGTGGACGCTTGCCGCGGAACCGTTCCCCGCTCTTCCCGGCGACCCCGACGACTTAGCCAGCGCCCTCGCGGATCCTACGCAGCGTCAGACACTGCGCATCGCTTCTCCCTATCCCAACACCCTCGGGGGGCGAATCCTGGCACAGAGTCTCAGCTCCGTGCAGCTCCCAGAACTGGCCAGCAGCCAGGCCTCCCTTTTGGGAGGAGCGACCAGCGCTGTGACCGACGCACTGATCGACGGTGCCGCCGACGCGCTCACGGGCCTGCAGCTACAGCTTCTGCGCAGCGGGCGAACACTCACGCCGCTGTCGCCCAGCTGGGCGGCTAATCCGCTTAACAATGCAGTGGCTGCCCTGCCCGAGGGCCACGGCACCACGGCCCTCGTTCTCGATGAAAACGGCGCGGGGCTTTCGAGGTTGCGGCGCATCGATCTTTCGAACGGAACCGTCCTCGCCGACCTCGCCCTAGGGACCGCACAGCCAGACACCCTGGCCCTCGAAGGGGGTGGGCAGGCCGTGCTCATAGGCGAGCATAACGCCAGCTCTTGGACCGTGCGCCGGGTGGACCTGACAACCCTGCTGACCACCGCGATCATCACCGTGGCAGCCCCAGGAAATAGCGGCCTGCGAGGGCTCGTCAGTTTGGGACGCAAAGGTGCCCTAGCCACGGTCGATGACAGCTTGCTACGCCTCGACTACCGCAACGTGCCTGGGGTTGTCACCACTGTGCTCAGCGGTCTCTCCAGCCCCAGCGGCATCGTGCTCGACCCCGCAGACCGGCAGAAAGCTTTCGTCGCCGAGCAAACTGCCGCGCGCATCTTGGCGGTCTCACTGCCGTCCCGCAGCGCCACCGTGCTTGGGGGCACCGTGGGATCCTTGCCGTCCCCGACAGCCTTAGCCCTCGAAGACGGAGGCGCTCGGCTGCTGGTGATTACCGACGGCACTCCCGGCGACGGCACACGAGAGCTGCGGGCCCTGCAACGTTTCGGCAGCACCATGCCCGCGGTCACAACCCTGGCCTCAGATCTACCGGACAGCGCCGCCAGTCTCTCCCGGGGCTCTGATGCGCTGCTACTGATATCCCTGGGTAGCAGCGACGATCTCTCCGCGAGCGGCGGCATCCAGCAGGCTCGCACCCTCAGCGGCTACGACCCTGCCACGCACATTGCCACGGTCGTCGAGAGCTTCTCACCGGCACCCGTCAACGGGCAGCCCTGGCGCATCAATCTTCCGGCCACATTGCCACTCACTGAAGCTCTCACCCGTCACGGCGTGTTCCTCTGGGATAGCCGCGATCTCCCCGGAGCCAACGGCACCGCCAGGCTCCGTCTCAGCGCCATTGATCAAGACACCACCGTGGCCACCCAGCAAACAGGCAAGTTGGTAAGCGGCGGGCTGCAACCTCTGTCAGCCACCATCGGGGGCACAGGATTCAGTAACGGTGTGCAAGCCATGAGCATCGTCGACCTGGATGGTGACGGAGATCTCGATTTGGTCGCTGCGAACACCGTGAGCGATCGAGTCGCCGTGTTCTTGCAAGATGCCTCCGGAGCCTTCCCCACCCCGCCGATCAACTTGGGCAGCTCTGCAGTGACTGACTTCCCCGCCGATGTCGCTTGGGGAGACTTGGACGCAGACGGCGACCCAGATCTGGTCTCAGCCAACGCGGGCAGCGATGTCCTCACGGTCTTCTCGCAGACTTCCCCCGGCGTGTTCAGCTTCTTGCCCACCATTTTGGGTAGCTCAAGCCAGACGAAAACACCAGTGGCCGTGGCCACCGCTGACCTCAACGGCGACGGGGCCGTCGATATCGTCAGCGGTAACTCTGGGGGGAATGATCTCTCGATCTTCTTCCAGCCCAGTTCCAGCGGGCTCTTGTTTCTCAAGCTGGGCGGCGCAGGAGTCACAGACACACCGAGGGATGTGGCCACTGCCGATCTCAACGGCGACGGGGCCATCGACGTTGTCTCAGCGAATACGACTGGCGACTCCCTCACCACCTTCTTTCACACCAGTGGCGGTCTCTTTGCGGTGACTCCCACGACCCTGTCCGATGCGACTCTGATCGACGGGCCTGTCGCGGTGGTGGCCTCCGATTTGGACGGCGACGGCGACCTGGACCTGGCCTCAGCCAATGCCCTTAGCAACAACGTGACACTCTTCCAGCAAACCACCGCCGGAGTCTTTTCCCCTGTGCCCACCGTGGCCGGAACCCCCGGCTTTACCTTTGGCGTTCGCGGACTCACGGCACGGGACATCGACCACGATGGCCAAGTCGAGCTGATCACGGCAAACACCGCTGGTAACACCGTGGCTGTCTTCTCTCAGACAGCTCCCGGAGTCTTCCAAGCGATCCCAAGCGTTCTCGGCGGTGCGGGGATCACCGACGGGCCCCGCTCAGTGGCCGTCGCCGATATCAACGGGGACGGGCGCAGCGACATCCTCTCAGCAGACTCGATCGGCAACCGCATCAGCGTGTTCTCTTACGCCGGCTCCGGAGTCATCGACAACACCCCGGTGACCCTGGGTAGCAGCGCCACCACCGACACACCCTTCGCCGTGGCTGTGGCCGACCTCGACGGAGACGGAGACAACGACCTCGTGTCTGCGAACTCCAACAGCAGTAACTTGTCAGTCTTCTTTCAGAGCAGCCCGGGAGCCTTTGCCGGCCCTCCTCTCACGATAGGCGGCCCGGCCACCACGGGAGGTGCGCGCTCCGTGGTTGCCGCCGACTTCAATGGAGACGGCGCCGTGGACCTAGCCTCGGCCAACGCATTCATCGACACCTTGGCGCTGTTCTTGCAAGGAAGCGGCGGCGACTTCTCAGCCGCCCCGCTGACCGTGGGTAACGGCACCGTCACAGACTTCCCTACGGACATCGATGCTGGCGACTTCGACGGAGACGGAGACCTCGACATCATCTCTAGCAACGGAGCCCTCGACTCCCTGGCTGTCTTTACCCAGAACAGCGACCACACCTTCGCCACGGTGCCACTGGTCCTTGGCGGCGGCGTACCGATGAACTTCCCCATCGATTTGGGCGTAGGCGATCTCGATGGGGATGGAGACCTTGACGTCGTCTCCGCCAACTCCATCAGCGACAACCTCACGGTGTTCTTTCAGGCCGCAGGGGGTAGCTTCAACCTCACCCCCACAGTTCTGGGTGACAACTCCACCACGGACGGCGCCGTGTCCGTGTGCCTCGCAGACACCGATCACGATGGCGACCTCGACTTGATCTCAGCGAACTCCGGCAGCAACTCCCTGACCATTTTCAGGCAGACCAGCCCGGGCGGCTTCAGCACCTTCCCCAACACCGTGGCCAACAGTTCTTCGGTCATGGGCCCACGGTCCGTGGTGGCAGTCGACGTCGATGGTGACGGGGATCTCGACTTGGCGTCAGTCAATCTGGGCGACAGCACCCTCACCGTCTTTCGACAAATCGGCCCTGGGAACTTTGCCCAGCTGCCTGCTGTCCGCGGCGGTCTCGGGGTGAGCGACAGCCCCTTCTCCATCGCCGCAGCAGATATCGACGGGGACGGTGATGCAGACTTGGTCACAGCGAACAAGGGCGGGGACAACCTCACCGTGTTCTTCAACGGCCACACCCCGTAACCCAGTGCACACCATCGCGCCTTACTGATCGACGGGCGAAACAGCCAGCGTGTAGCTGCGTAAGCTGCGGTCTTCTGCACCGCCCATGAACGTCATGCGAAAAGTCGCCACGTTCTGCTCGACGTCCGGGATCAGCAAGTGAATGTCGTAGCGCAGCCCAGCGCTGGTTCCCTGACCCACCGGGACTCCCAAGCCGAGCTCCCACTCTTCGACACGCCTGCCAATCTCCATACGGAAACGGCTGAGCTGCTCTTTGCCACCGGCCGAGAACAAGGTCACCTGAGCGCGAATGTCGACGAAGTTCAAATCGTCTCGGGACACCTCCACACCAGCCAGTGACATCTCGGCGAGGCGCGCCGGTGAGCCAGCGTTCAACACGAGCTCCCGTTGCCCGAGAAGTTGATCCGCCAGCTGAGCCCCCATGGTGGACAAGGCCTTCAGAGAGACCATATCGGCGACATCATCTCCTTCTTGCCCCACGAGAAACGTAGAGGTGAAGAGGCTGGCCACATAGGACGACGCATCGCCCAGGGAGTTCAGCGGCACCCGATCAAGGAAGTCGGTTTCTATCCCCGCGAAGCTCATCTCTGTGGCCAGAATCTGGGCTTGAGGGTCTCCCGGGTTCAGTGTCTCGGTATCGACCCCACTCAAGTCATAGAGGTTGGCCTTCAACGAGGCTTGAGCGTAGTAACTGTATTCGTCAATGAGCCAAATGAAGGGACCGCCCACGAGGAACAGACCCACGTTGAGCAACGTGGGCGACGTCCGTTCGTAGCGAATCTCGGGCTCGTAGTCGAGCTGGCACAGCAGCACCATGTCGGCACCACTTTGCCGCACAGCGGTGTGTAAACCAGACAAGCCCGTGCTCGGATCGACAAAGATCACACTCGCCCGAGTGAAGGCGCCGTTGACCAACTCCTGGGCCAGTACAGTGGAAAGCAGTCGACTGTTCGCTCGAAAGCGCATGGCTAAGGGGGGCGGCGTCTCCCCGTTGGCCCCAGCCACAGCGGCCGCTGGGCCCCGGGAAACCCCAACCACAGCCACATGAAAAGGCAGACGGCCTGAGTCAGCGGCGATCCCCGAGGAAGTCGCGCAACCCACGCAAACCCATGCCAACAAGAGCCCGAAGATCTTTGGTCCGTCGAAGAAGCTCATGATGACTCAGAAGGGGTCCAGCGCAACAACCGCAAAGGGCCCGAGGACGCACCCCATTGAAGGCCATAAACCTATCGTGATCCCGGCAACTTGCCAAGGCAATCTGCCCTGGTCGTCGTAGCTCCTTCGAGCCTCGGCAACTGGGAGCCCGCACGCCGAACCTTCCCGTTAGCAGCCTGTGGGTAAAGTGCCGTGATGGCGAGTGCACCTCGATGGAGTCAGATCGAGGCGACGTACCGCAGTCGAATCAGAGGATTCGTCGAGGATTCGGCAACGAAGTGCTGGCGCCATCGAGCTGTGCTCGGCGCGCGGCACTTTACCCACAGGCTGCTAGGAGTTCGGTTGGGGCGCGGGCTAGCATGATAAGCCAAATCCACGCCGCCCCGCCTTTGCTGGAGTTCGACCATGTTGCTCCGCGTGACCTTAATCGCTTGCCTAGCCCTCGCTGTGGGCTGCACAACTGTCCCAGGCAGCGACCGCAGCCAGTTCAACTTCATCCCTCGCTCCACAGCGGATTCTCTCGGCAACGACGCTTGGCAACAAGCCCTCGCCGAAGCCACGGTGGTGCAAAGCGGCACTCAGGCAGAGATGATTCAGCGCATCGGTAAACGCATCATCGCAGCGGCAGAACGGCTCTACCCGAAGCGGGCCAAGGGATACACCTGGCAGTTTGCTTTGATTGATGAGCCCCAGACGGTGAACGCCTGGGCCCTCCCAGGGGGCAAGTCGGCGGTTTACACAGGTCTGCTCACGGTCACCCAAGACGAAAAGTCTCTGGCCATGGTCATGGGCCACGAAGTCGCCCACGTCTTGGCCCACCACGGCTCGGAGCGCATGTCCCAGGGCATGGGTTTGCAAGGGGTGATGATCATCGCCCAGCTCGCCACTGCTGACCGCGATCCTGAACAACAAGGCCAGATGATGCAGCTGCTCGGCATGGCGGGCCAGGCCGGCGTCATCTTGCCCTTCAGCCGCAACCACGAATCAGAGGCCGATCACTTGGGGCTGATGATGGCTGCGGATGCGGGCTACAACCCCCAAGCGGCCGTGTCTCTCTGGCAACGCATGGCCGCCACAGGTGGTGGCGAGCGTCCCCCCGAGTTCATGTCGACGCACCCCAGCGAAGCCACGCGCATCAAGCGCTTGCAAGAGCTGATGCCTGAAGCGCTTAAGCTGTTCAAGGCAGCCAAGGCTGCGGGGCGCTAGGCCCGCAGCCTTCAGCAAGAGACTCGCAAAGCTGAAGCGCTGTCGTTTACAGATCGCAGCACAACGTTAGAGCGTCCGCGACAGTCGCAGCCATTCTTCGTCGACCACCGTCTTGTGGTAGCCGCGCTTCAGGTACAGCTCTTGCAAGGGCGTGTTGCCCACGTCGGTGTACGTGGCAGCTTCGCCCATGCCTGCGCTGGTCATCCAGGCCTCGCCGGCTGCGAGTAGCTGCTCGGCGAGTCCTAGGCGACGAAAAGGTGGGGACACAAACGTCGTGGCGAAGAGACCGCACGTCTGCTGCTCTTCGCGCTCCACTCGGACGATGGTGTGAGCAGTAATTCGCTGCTGCTCGTCCACAGCGACAAAAACCTCTGCTAGCCGCTCCGGCGCACGATCGAGATGCCAGAGCAACCGTTGCAGAATCTCAGCCTCACTGTAGACCGCTTGGGCCCGCTCAGCGCCGAGCACTTCCACCAGAGTCTCACCCATCCGTGCAGCCACCAGACCGACTTCGGCGGAGCACTCACGATTGAGAGCACAAATGAACTGAGGCGCTGCGTCCTGGCACATACCGCCAGCATCCCACACGGTCACTCCCCGTCACAGTCCTGCAGGCTCTGCCCCACCCTCACTGGCTGAAGTAAGACGCCAGGGCTGTGATGTCGCTTTGGGATGGTGTCATCGACAGCACCGCCCCGCTCTTCACCTCGAAGACCACCAAACCCGGCCACGGACAGCTGCAACTCATCGGCCTCCCAACGGGAGAGGCTGTTCACCACGCCACCTACCGTGACAGATGCCAGAGCGCTCTTGCCATTGAAGATGGGCGGAAAGACGCCCTAGTTGTGCACAGGGCCAGAGAAGTTCGCCGCCTCAAGTGCCTCCCGATTGAAGTCAGGAAGAGCCACCGCCAACCCGATCCCTTGCAGCCCCGAGCTGTACTGTTGCGTCACAGCAAAGGTCTTGCCGGCGAAGAATGGAGCAGTCGTGGTGGTGTCGACCATTTGCTGACCGGGGCTCAGGTCTTTGGTGTAGGCAACGCGGCTCACCATGGCCACGCCATTGCCATCCTGATGGGAGACGAAGCAGCCCACCGTTCCGGCGAAAGCATCGAGGGGAGCGACCGGATCGTAGACGACCTTCGTGGGCCGAATCAGCGGCGCAAAAAGAGGCTGCCCTAATGGTGTTGAGGCTCGCAGCGCCAATGATGTCGTCGAAGCCAATGCCAGCCACGCCGCTCGGCCCCGACTCAGAGATCAACACGTTGTCCCCACCAGCGTTGGCGATGTAACCGTGGTAGGTACCTGTGCTCCCTAAGCCGGGCAGGCACACTTCCAAGGGCACCACGGCCCGAGGCAGGCTCGCGACCATATTTGCCAACGGTGGGTAGAGGCCATTCACGTCGTTGGGCGTTGCGAGACCGCCCGTCGCTTGAGCGATCGTGGTCACCCCGTCGTCCAGCAAGCCGTCGCCGTTAGCGTCTCTCTCAAACGGGTTATTCACCGCCACTTGCGTGGGCTGATTCAGCGCCAGAGAGATCGATGAGGCGATAGGTGACGCAGGGGCAATGGGATCAAAGGGGGACGTGTACGCAGCATTTGCGCTCGACTTTGGTGCGGTATTCCCTGCAAACGAAAACACCACATTGCTCGCAAATGACTTGGAATGCGCTGTGTGGCGACGAGAGCAGCCCACGGAGTTCGGCACCACTTCTTTATCGAACGTCACCATGAAGACCGTCCGTGAGGGGCTGAGCTGCGACAGACAGGCAGCTGCTCGGGAACCCATCCCGGCGTCGTGGGTCAGGACTTCGATGGCAGGGAGACCGCTCAGCGCATCCACAGCAATCGCCGGGCCGCGGCTGAAACTCCCGTCGTGCCCCGCAGGATCTGCGCCCACGGCATCTTGATTCATCTCGAACGAATGAAAGTAAGCGTGATGAATCACCTCGCCTTTGGCTGCCACCAGCTGCTCAATACCCAGCACCATGAAGCCCACACGGGCCGCGAGTTGATCCCCCGATTCAGCAAAGTCGTTGACCGCATCGGGACCGGTCATATTCGCCCCAAAAACCCGCCCGCCCAGCGCTTGTTCCTCAGGGTTCGGTAAGCGCAGAACGCCATTGAGGTCGACATAGCCCTGAGCATGTCCCACGGGATTCATCGACAAGGCCAGGGGCGATTCGTGAGCGATGAAAGTCAGCACGTTCGCGTCAAAGACCCGCAGTCACGCACCGATAGGAATGTTCGACAGTGACGGGTCAGCGGGGTCTATCACCGCTCGCGTCGTCGAACCGGGCGACACGGGGACGGCGCTCACTCCCCCCAGAATCGCCACACCAGAGGCATGGCGATGGAGGGACGTCATGTCGATCACGCTGCTGCCACGAGCGCTACGCTCTAGCCAACGCACCTCAATCATCGTCTGAGCCGGATCTAGGAACGATGTGGACGACGCTCGGCTATCAAAGAGGCTGTTCAGGTTCACGTCATAGGGGAAGACGATCTGCACAAACTGATGCTGCTCTCCTCGCTGGCCACCCCGTCCAGCTCCCATCACGTGGGGCAAGGCGGGAAAGCTGGGATACTGAGAACCCACCACATTTGAGAACAGGCCGCCCCCCCATCATTCAACCCGTCTCCGTCAATGTCTCCCCCCGTGAACCCAGCGAAACCAGGCACAACCGTCGTCTTGTCCGCTAGCCCCGTGGTGTACTGGAACAAGTCATACAGGTTGTTGCTACCGAGAATGCGTGCCTCTCGCCGAGGGCCAGCAAGCAGCCTGTGCCATAGCTGTCAAATCCTGCGTCGGGCACGCCATCTCCGTTTGTGTCGACCAGGTTGGCGTTCAGGTCGACACCTTCAGCAACGAAGCGTCCATTGACTTCGCGAAAGGTCGTCAAGCGGCGCAAGAACGCAGCTTTGGCTGGGTGAGGGACGGCTGAACTCCCGGGGTCACCGGCGGGCAAACCACCGTCAACCAAGTCGATTCTGGCGTAGCGTCCCTCGACGCGAGACAGTGCCGTAGGTCGCAATCTCCAAGGCTGGTTCGGGGATCAGCCGCTGCGGGGCCCCTTCCATCCCACTCACAACGGGAAGGCCAGCGACAACGCCCTGTAGCTCCGAGATCGACGGGAGATCAGCAAACACTCTGACAACAACTGACACTGCAAAGCAGGTACGGTAGAGCCCCCTCACCGTCCCCGTTGAAGGCCTCCCCCATGTCGAACACCGAGCACCCCGCACTGGTCGAGTTCATGACGGCCAAGACTCCCATAGAAGCCCAGATCATCGCTGGAGTTCTGGCCGACGCTGGCATTCCGACCTACGTCCCGGGCGGGCAACTCACCGACGAGTTTGCAGTGAGCCAGCAAGTGCTGGGACTGCTGAGTGTGATCATTCGTGTTCGCGGCAGCGACGTCGAGCGCGCCCGGCAAGCCATCGCAGCAGCTCGGGAACTCGGCAGTGAGATCACCGAAGACGAGCAAGCCAGTGATGGGGAGCAAGGAGAGTAGCCCTCGTGGGGCATTGCCCGCCCCCACTGGCCAGCTCGCCCCGGCCCCGATCAGCGATCAGCGATCAGCGATCAGCGATCAGCGATCAGCGATCAATCCTGCGA
>JBLIMM010000108.1:0-13783 GCA_047638635.1 Pseudohongiellaceae bacterium
GTTTGTTCAGACATGGCCATCTAACACTTACTTCGACAGAACTTGCTAGCGACGGCCTCGTTGGCCGTTACGCGGCGGGGAGTCTGTCCCGGTTTGTTGGCTGGTGGATTGCTTGGCATGTCCCCTTCTCCTGTTGTGTGGAGAGTGTAGCGCCTGTTGGGGGAGCCGGGAAGGGGGGGGGCTGGGGTGATTATCCAGACCTGGGTAAGCGGGGGTGAGTTGGTGGTGCTGGCGTGATATGCGGGCGAGTTAGGGAAGCGGGGGTGGCTGGATAGCGGCTTCGTTGGGAGTGGGGTGTTATGCGGCAGAGGGTCGTTTGGGAGTGGAGACACTGGATCCGCGATGGCGGGGAGCGCGGATGCGCGCGTCTACCCACTTGGCATGCAGCGCCCTGGTGAGGTTTCACCAGGACGCCGCACCTCTCTCCCCACACAACCTGTAATCGTTGCGCTTCTGGGGAGCTCTGCGTGGATTGCTGACGAAGAGCTCGACACTGCTGCCGCGCAGACACCGCTCGCTTTCCCTTGACGCTTCCTTCGGCGGTCTTTCGTTACGGACTCGGACTCGGACTTCTGGGCCTAAGCGCCCTCAATGCCGTTGCAGCGTACTCACAACATCAGTCACCCACGGCGGCAGGTCCTCGTGAAACGCTTCGATAGTCTTACGGCGAGTGATGTAGTAAAGGGCCATGCTGCCTTGGCAGAGGAGGCTGATGCCGAACATGATTCCGTAGACGCCGTAGATGAGCAGCGGCGCGAGGCTTTCGATCTCGGCTGTCATCTTGCTGGCCATCTCGGGGGGCAGGCCGGTGGTGTCGATGGACGCGGCTCCAGCGGCGCCGGTATCTTGGGTGCCGAGGAAGCAGCCGGCGCCCACCAGAAGCAGCAAGGCCACCTGGTTGAGGGCCAGGCGCTTCGGGGCGCTGGGGTTGAGGGCTGCGAGTTCGGTGCCGCCGCTGCGCTCGCTCATCCCCAAGAGAAAGAGCAGCAGGCCGATGGCGAGGGTGCTGCCTCCGCCTGCTGTGTCACCGGTGGCCAGGCCGAAGGCTCCGATGAGCACGGAGAAGAGGGCGCTGAAGATCAGCAGGTTGCCGCTGGCTTTGGCCAGCCCGGCACCTCGCGCGAGGGGGCGATGCATGCGCGCCGCCTGGATGAACCACAACTCGTCCTGATCACTCATAGGAGTGAGCGGGAAGCCGTTGGGGTCGAGTGCTTGCTGGGCGCTAGGTGCCGTTGCCGTAGGGGCCGGGGCCCTTTCTGGCATGGCCGCTTCCCGCTCCTGTTGGAGCTCCTTGGGCTCGGCGACTCCCGCGATCTTCTCGAAGTAAACGTCCATGTATGTTGCTCAGATAGGTGTTTCGACGTGTTGCTGGCGCCTGGGCCCGGGGTCGTTTTCATCGGCACCGTCTGGGGGGCACTTAATCGTTCCTCGGGGTCTTTGCTAAGCGTTCATGGGCGAGCCTGAGAGCTGGCCTGAGGCGAACAGGGGGGCGAACAGGGGGGCGAACTGGGGCGCTGAGCGGCAGAGGGGCCAGATGTGCGCCGGGGGCAGAGCTGAGCACATAGGCCTCTTTGCGCTGCGATTTGCCCCTGCACCCCGAGAGTTTTTGGCGATGGTGCTAAGAACTCGCCGCTCCGGCCGTAGTGGACCCGGATGCGATTGATGGAGGCTTCACTTGCCTGATCCTGATGACCAAACCTGGTTTCACGACGCCTTGGCGCGACTGGAGGGTCCTTTGACCCGCTACGCCCGGGGCTTCACTCGCGACACCGAGCGTGCTCGGGACGTGGTGCAGGACACCTTTCTGCGCTTGTTGCGACAGGAACGGGCAGCCGTGGAGGGCCATCTCACCGAGTGGCTCTACACAGTGTGCCGCAATCGCGCCCTGGACGTTTGCCGCAAGGAGGGCCGTATGACAACCACCGATGAAACGGGCTTTGTAGGCCTGGTCGCTAAAGAACCAGACCCGGGCGCTGTGCTCGAACGCCGAGAAACCACCGGCCAAGTGCTGCAGCTGCTCGAGCGCCTACCAGAGAAGCAGCGAGAAGTGATCCGGCTCAAGTTCTCCGGAGGCCTCTCTTACAAAGAGATCAGCCGCATCACGAACCACTCCGTGAGCTACGTCGGCGTGTTGATCCACACCGGCATGAAAACCCTGCGCAACTCTGTCGCAGCCCTGCAACCCGAAGCGGGAGGGAGCAAGTCATGACCCAGAACAACGACAAGACCACAGGCGACAACGCCGACAACGCCGACAACAACAACAACGATATTTCGCCGATGACCGATCTCGACGACCCGCGGCTCACCGCTTGGGCGTTGGGAGAACTGGACAGCCCCGAAACTGATGGGGACGCCGCAGCCGTGGCGCGCTTCGTCGACAACTCGCCAGAAGCTCAGGCCGCCGTGAAAGAGATCCGCCAGCTGGCCGGAATGCTGGGCGACTCGCTGGCCAGTGAAGCGGGCGAAGAAGACCTCGGACTGGATGCCGACCGCCGCGCCGCGTTGAGCCAAGCGCTGCAGCAGGGTCCTGCTACTGACGCTGGTACCGAGCTTGCCACCCATGATGCGACCTCGCAGACTCGTCGCCCGACGCTGATGACAAGACTACGTCCCTTCATGGCGGCCGCTGCACTGCTCCTGGTCGCCGTCTTCGTCGCCGACTCTGTGTGGAACACCGGCACAGCCCAAGAGGGCGCTGTCATCGTTTCCTTGAGTGAGCAGGAGAGCGGTGCCATCGAGGGTGCCGTGGCAACGTTGCGTGACAGAGGTCGGAACTACAGCGTGGCGCAAAATGGGGCAGTTCCCCAAAACACGCCAGCAGACTCGGCGGCGTTGACACGATCGAGTGGCGACCAGAGTGAGCTGCTCGACGCACTGAGACCTCTGGGGTACGCAGGCGGTCGCTCTGACCTGAGCAGCTCATCCACCATCACTGAGAGTGAGAAGCTGCGTGTGCTCAAGCAGCTGGGCTACTCCGGCGAGCCCAGCAGCAAAGCCTCGCAGCAGGCGTTGTCGAGAGATGATGGGCCGCAGCGAGAGCTCGAGCAGTTGGGCTATCTCGGTGCCTCCAGTGGCAACGTCCCGACGCGGACGGTGCCGACTCGTCAAGCCGACGACGCGCTCGCCATAGCACCCGCATCGAAGCCCACCAACGCTGGCTCTTCACTCAACGGTGGCTTCCCGAACAACAGCGGATCCGCTGGTTTACTCACCGGTCGTGGTCGCAAGGCTGCAGGGTTGCCGCCGAGCAAAGCCGCCGCGGCCGTCATCGAAGAGCCCAATCTCCTAAGCGCCGAAGTGCAGTCCCAGCTGAACGCGCTTGGCTACTTGGGGGACAGAGATGACAACTACGAGCGGAAGCTCGCTGACCGCACAAAGAAGCGCATCGCGGCGTCCGCAGGTGAACAGTACGCACCCATCATCGAAAACCCCTTCGTGCCCATCACCTCCGAGGCGCTGTCGGCGCTGTCGACGTTCGGCATCGACGTGGACACCGCGAGCTACGCCAACATGCGGCGCTTTCTGCATCGCAATGAGCTGCCACCTGCAAACGCGTTGCGCATCGAAGAACTGATCAACTACTTCACCTATGACGACCCCGCACCTGAAGGCTCGGTGTCAGAGGGCGACGTGCCTTTCGCCACAACGCTCGAAGTGGCCAGCTGCCCCTGGGAGTCTCGCCATCGCTTGGTGCGCGTGGCCCTCAAGGGACAGACCATCAACCCAGAGGAACGGGCGGCCACACACTTGATCTTCTTGCTCGACGTGTCGGGATCTATGAGCGGGGCGGACCGTCTGCCCTTGCTGATCAAGTCCCTCGAGCTGCTGCTCGAAGACATGAGCGCCGACGACAAGATCTCTATCGTGACCTACGCTTCGGGTACCGAGTTGGTCTTGCCGCCCACGTCATGCGCTGAGAAGCAGGCCATTCTGAACGCGCTGCACAGCTTGAAATCTGGCGGATCGACCCACGCCAGCGCAGGCATTCAAATGGCCTACGACGTGGCA
The DNA here is from genome assembly GCA_047638635.1 of Pseudohongiellaceae bacterium. Classification (GTDB taxonomy): domain Bacteria; phylum Planctomycetota; class B15-G4; order B15-G4; family B15-G4; genus CAZIAK01. The sequence goes on from JBLIMM010000108.1 coordinate 4,012, forward strand.
GCCCAAGGCTTCATCGAAGACGGTAACAACCGCATCTTGTTGGCAACCGACGGTGACTTCAACATGGGTGTCACCAGCGGCGAAGGGCTCCACGAGTTGATTCGCAAGAAGGCCGCCGGTGGAGTGTTTCTCACCGTGCTTGGTTTCGGCACAGGCAACTTCAATGACGCCACCGCCGAGTTGTTGGCGGACAAGGGCAACGGCAACTACTCCTATATTGATTCTCTCACCGAAGCCCACAAGGTCTTGGTGGCCGAGCGTGACGCCACCTTGGTGACCATCGCCAAGGACGTCAAAATCCAGGTGGAGTTCAACCCGGGCAAGGTCGCCGCGTACCGCCTCATCGGCTACGAGAACCGCGCCTTGGCCGCTGCAGACTTTCGCAACGACAAGAAAGACGCTGGAGAGATCGGCGCAGGGCACTCGGTGGTCGCGCTCTACGAAGTGGTGCCTCGGGGTGTTGAGGGTGTGATCGGGTCTGTCGAGCTGAAGTACCAGCAGCAAGCCGATCCACAGACCTTCGTGGACAGCCCTGAGTTGCTCACCGTGAATCTGCGCTGGAAGCGTCCCGACGAAGATGTGGGCCGTGAGCTGGCCGTGCCCCTGGAAGACCAGGGCGGTGTGTTTGCCGAGGCCAGCGAAGAGTATCGCTTCAGCGCAGCGGTGGCGGCCTTCGGCATGGTCTTGCGTGGCAGCGAACACTCCGGCGACGCGACCGTGGCCTGGATCGTCGAAACTGCTGACGGTGCTCGGAGCTTCGACCCATTGGGCGATCGTTCAGAGTTCGTGCGCTTGGCTCGCACGGCCCAGGGTTTGTTGCAGCGCTGAGCCAAGTGGGGCGTTCAGTCGAAGCGCCTCGCCGAGTCGTGGGGCCCAGGGTGAACTGACCGAGACGAGACGAGCAGCCGTGGCTGCCCCAGCGCCACGGTCAGTACCACGGTCAGTGCCACGGTCAGTACAGCAACCGCCAGGGACGACGCCATCTGCACAGATGGTATCGTCCCTGGCGGTTCAGTCAGTACGGCTGGCAGCGAGGTGTTGCCCCTGAGTCGTGCGTTTCTCCCAGGCGTCTACTCGACAACGGACAGGCTCGTCGATGCTCTTCAACAGCCTGCAGTTCGGCGTCTTCTTCGTGGTCGTCTACGCCGTCTACCTGGCGCTCTCTCGGCAAGGGCAGAACCGCTGGCTGCTCGCTGCCAGCTACCTGTTCTACGCCGCGTGGGATGTGCGCTTTCTCGGGCTCATCGTGGCCTCGACGCTGATCGACTACACCGTCGGCCTGCGCATCGCAGCCACTGACGACGGCCAGCGGCGCAAACACTGGCTCTCCCTGAGCGTCGCCTGCAACCTGGGCATCCTGGGTTACTTCAAGTACGCGGGCTTCTTCGCCGCGAGCTTCAGCGATCTGCTCGGTAGCTTCGACATAGAAGCGGAGCCGTGGCTGCTGGACACGGCGCTCCCCGTGGGCATTTCGTTCTACACCTTCCAGACCATGAGCTACGCCATCGACGTGTATCGCGGGCAGCTCAAACCCACTCGCAACCTTGCTGACTTCGCGCTCTTCGTGGCCTTCTTCCCGCAACTCGTGGCGGGGCCCATCGAGCGGGCTAGTCGCTTGCTGCCACAGATCTTGTCGCCTCGTAGTCCGAGTGTTTCGGGGTTCGGTTCTGGTTGCTGGCTGATCTTGTCGGGCTTGGTGAAGAAGGTCGTCATCGCCGACAACTTGGCGCATCTGGTCGACCGCATTTACAGCAACCCCAGCCAAGCCACGGGCTTCGAAGTGGTCATGGCCACCTGGGCTTTCGCCTGGCAGATCTACTGCGACTTCAGCGGCTACTCCGACATCGCCCGCGGCCTCTCGCGCTTGATGGGCTTCGAGCTCATGCTCAACTTCAAGCTGCCCTACCTGGCCACGAACCCCGCCGATTTCTGGCGACGCTGGCATATCAGCCTGTCCACCTGGCTGCGCGACTATCTCTATATTCCTCTCGGGGGCAATCGTGGCGCAGGCTTGCTCACTTATCGCAACTTGGCCATCACCATGTTGCTCGGCGGCCTCTGGCATGGCGCCGCCTGGACCTACGTGCTCTGGGGTGCTTATCAGGGCGCCTTGCTGATCATCCATCGTCTTGCCCGGCCGTTGCTCAGTGCCATCACTCCCCGCGGCTCGTTCGCCAAGGGCCTTTGGTGGACTGTGCGCGTCGCTTGCATGTTTCAGCTGATCTGCCTGGGCTGGATGATCTTTCGCGCCGACTCGGTGGCTCAGTTTGTTGAGCTGCTCTCTCGTTTGACGACGAGTTTTGAGCTAGGCCGGGCGCTGAGCTGGCTGCCTGCTTTGGCAACGTTCGTGTTACCTCTGGCCGTGTACCAAGTGCTGCAGTTTGCCAAGGACGACGACGAGTTGCTGCTGCGCTGGTGGGGCCCGCTGCGCACGGTGGTCTACGTGCTTTTGTTCTACGCCATGGTGTTGCTCGGTGAGGACCACGGTGCTTCGTTCATCTACTTCCAGTTCTGATCCCGTGAGCGCTCCCCGCACAGCGTTACCGTGGGCTGGGATCGCGGCGATCTTGTTGGTGCTCATCTCCGATCGGTGGATGACCACCGAGCCGCGCCTCTGGCAGCAGGCGGTCGAGGCCATCGACAAGAGCAACTCCATGGAGCTGGGTGTCGCCCGAGATCGCATGGCTTTGGCTCAGGGCCGTGACGAGGGCTCGAACGCCCCTCGGGTTTACGTGCTGGGCAGCAGCCGCGCCGAACGAGGGTTCTCGGAGGATGAGCTGGCCCCAGTCTTTGGCGGCCGCGCCCAACTGATCAAACTGACGCACGCAGGCCTGCGACCCTACGAAGTGGCGGCTCTCGCAGGCGAGTTGGCGGGGGACACAACGGGCGTGGTGGTCTTGACCCTCTCCGAGTTTGACACCCACCGTCCCCTGCGATTGATGGCTCAGACCGCCGCGGGAAGCCTCGCTGTCTGGCGCGATCTTGTGTCCCTCAGCGACTGGCGTTTTCTCAAAGCCAACCGCGAGACGCTGCTGCGGTTGTTCTTGGCTGGGACGCTCAACAGCTACCGCTTTCGCGAAGTGGCCGCCGCCACGGAAGGGCCGTTGAGCGCTCGCTTCATGGGTGCTGCACGGCACCGAGCCATCGAAACCGTAGGCCCGGTGAGGGGCAAACTCGGTTCGCCAGACGTTCGTCACAGCGAGGCCTCGAACTCGCTTGCAGACCAGGCTCGTTCTGCGAATGCAGCGAAGAGCGCAGCTGCACGAGACGCCTTGGTCGTTCGCATCGGTAAGACGTTTCCGGCGCTCTCCGAAGCCGGGCGGCGGGCCGAGCTGACTCAGCTGCTGTCGATCTCTCGCGGTGAACACGCACTGTTGCAGCAGGCGCTTCTGCGACTGGCGGTGCAGCGCTTGAGCGCCGCAGGGATCACCGTGATCGTCATGGAACTCCCCTTGCACCCTCTCGCGGAACAGTTCTTCGACACCACTCTGCGGGACGACAGCCTGGCCTTCTTCGCCGAGCTGGCCCGGGCATTCGACGCCACGATCATCACCAAAGAAATGAGCGGGCCGTTCACGAAGGACGACTTCGCCGACCTGACCCATCTGGGGAACAGCGGCGCAGAGAAGCTCTCCCGTTCCTTAGGGCGTGTGGTGCTAGATGAACTCAGCGATCGCGACGACGAGGCTTCAAGGTGACGGAGATGCCCGCAGCTCGGGGATGGCCCTTCGCCGGGTTGGCGGCGTTGCTGATCATTCTGGTCAGCGACCCTTTCGCCAATGACAACTCCGGTAACTGGGGCGCCATTGCCGAGCAGGGCCGTTCGCTAGGGTTGATCGAACGGGGCGTGGTCGCTGACCGTCTCGAGCTCTACCGCTTGGCCACACGTCCCACAGAGGCTTTGTCGCTCTATGTCATGGGGACCAGCCGGGCTCAGCAGGCGATTCGCACCGCCGATGATCTCGGCGTCCCCGTCGATTACGCCATGCTGACGCACCCGGGTTTGCAGCCCTTCGAAATGCTCAGCCTGGCCCACGAAGTCGTGTCCAGTCACGGCGACATGGTGGTGATCGTGGCTTCAGCATTCGACACGCACCGGCCCCTCTCTCTCGGGCCGCAGACCGCTCCCGGCTCGACCTCTGCGTGGCTCGATCTGACCAAAGCCATGGGGCTTCCTTTCGCTTTCGCCCAACGTGACGTGGTGCTGCAACTGTTGTTGTCTTCACTGCTCGAGACCTACCGTTTTCGTGCGATCTACTCCGGGCTTGGCCCGGCGGCTTGGCGCCATTTCGGTGAGCCGCCGGAGGGCGAGGGCATCACCCGGGGGCTGACCCCGCTGGTCTCACACGTTCTCGTGGACATGGACCGAGCGCTGCTGCACACCCGCGAGCTGTTCCCCTTTCTGCCGGACAACACTTTGCTCCAAGAGATTCGCCTGGTGCAGGGTGTGACCGTGGGGCCTCACGTGCCCATTCAGCGCGCGTTGTTGCGGCGCACGTGCGAGGTCTTGGTGGAGGGCGGCTGCGAGGTCGTGCTGCTGGAGGGGCCGCTGCATCCCTTGGCTGACCGTTACCACGATGCGTCCGTTCGCCGGCACTTCTTGCTCTTTGCCGATGAGCTAGAGCATGAGTTGGGCGTCCAGGTGTTGACCCTCGAGGACACCGGCCCCTATCTTTCTGACGATTTCGCAGACCTGACCCATCTCAGCGTGGTGGGCAGCGCGAAGTTGGTGGCCGTCTTGCACGAAACGCTGGCGCCCCTAGCAGCAGAGCGTTGGGCCAAGCGAGCCCCTCGCGCACCGGCGCGGTAGATCTACGCGGAGCGAGCCCTAGCAGCACCGGCGCGGTAGATCTACGCGGAGCGAGCCCTAGCAGCACCGGCGAGGTAGATCTACGCGGAGCGAGCCCTGGCAGCACCGGCGCGGTAGATCTGCGCGGAGCGAGCCCTAGCCGCACCGGCGAGGTAGATCTGGTCCGTGCGAGCCCCAGGCCCGGAGGCGCGGTAGACCCGGGCGGAGCGGGGAGCTCGGGGCTCGGCGGCGAGGGCGTCTTGGGGCAGCAACGAGCCCTGGGCGCACGGGCGAGGTAGACTCTGCCCCGTGAATCGTCGAGAAATCAGCAGCGAACATGTAGCCGGGTTGTCGTCCGTGGATCACGGGGACTACTGGTGGTACGCCGTGCGCCAAGGGCACGTTTTGGCCTCGCTGCGGCGACGCATGGGACAGCAGCCCGTCGACCACCTCGACCTGGGTTGCGGCGCTGGGGGCGTCATGGCGGCCCTGGGCAAGGCGATCGTCCCGCGAAGTCAGTTCGGTCTCGATGGCACAGAAGAGGCGGTAGAGATCGCCAAGGCTCGGGGTCTCGACGCCGAGTACGCCGACTTCCGCCAGCCGCTCACATTGCCCTTCGTGCCGAACCTGGTCACCTGCCTCGACGTGCTGGAGCATCTCGAAGACCCGGTCTTGGCCTTGCGCAACCTGGGCGCGTCGGTCACCAAAGAAGCGCTCTTGGTGGTGACGGTCCCTGCGATGCCTTCACTGCACAGCGCCTGGGACGATCTCTGCGGCCACTACCGGCGCTACACCCGCAAGACAATCACTGAACACTTACACGAGGGTGGCTTCGAGCCCCTGCGCATTCGCTACGCCTTCAGCTATTGCGTGCCCCCTGCCTGGTGGCAACGGCGCGTGACCAAGACCGTGCAAGAGGTCGAGTTCCCTGAAGTCTCACCGCTGCTGAATCGCTTGCTGACCTGGGCCGGGACGGGCGAGCGAGCCCTGAGTTGTCCCATGCCGTTTGGCACCACGCTAGTCGCCGAGGCTCGCCCGAAGGGCTGACGGCTCGCCCGACGACGTGCCTGACGACGTGCCCGAAACGCGCGAAAACGTTCGGGCTGAAGCCTGAGCGGCGGCGCGGGTGCTGACGAGCGGGCTGAAACGGCGCGCCGCCAGCCAGAAAACGCTGAGACCTAGCGACGGATCAGTTGGTTGCCGTCGGTGTGCTGAAACGTGCGCCCGTAAATGTCGAGGACGGTGGTCTCGTTGTAGCTGAGCTGGTCCCCATCCACGGTGAGTTCGTGGCTGAACTCTACGGTGCGAGCGTTGTCGCGCATGAAGGGTGACTGAGCCATGCCCCAGTCGGGGTCGCCGAGCTTGGAAATCACCTTGAGCTTCATGGCGCCACCGTCCGCTGGGGTGCCGTCGTGGGCGCCGCCCGCCAGCAGGCACACTGCCCGGGGGATGGTCAGGGATTGCATGACCACTCCGGCGGCTGGGTCCCACATCCAATAACCGGTTTGGTCGTGGAAGACTGCGCCGTTGGACTTGCGCCGGACGATCTGCAGGTAGCGCACCGTGGCCAAGTTCTGCTTCTCGGCGTTGGTGGCCACGCCCGTGGCCTCGAAGACGATCGTCTCTTCGTAGGGACTGTCTTCGCTGCCGTCGGGCTCAGGGGCTACGTCGAGGCCCTTGTCTCCGGTCCAGGTGCCAATGAGTCCAGCGAGGGGGCCGTAGTTCACTGCGGGGGCGTCGTTGCTGTCGCTCATGGGTCGATCTCGGAGAGTCGGAGAGTCGGTGAAGGATGGGTCGGGATGGCAGGTTGTGCGCGGACTCAGAGAGACTGGCGGCCGGAGAAACCTGTGTCCACATGGTGCCAGGCAATGATTTCCTCTTCGCCGCGCTTCCAGCAAAGGAACACGAGTTGGCCTTCGTGAACGTGGTAGAGGTCTACCAATCCCAGGTGGACGTCTTTGACCACTGCCCCAGATTCGGCGAGCTTCTGCACCATGCCGCCCACGCTCTTCTCTAGGTCTTCGAGCTCTGTGACCAGGGCTCTGGCTTCTTCGTGGTCGGTGCAATCGCTGCGCTGCAGCCCGGCGCCCCAAATCATCTCCAGAGCGTTGAGCTTGATCTTGGCGATGCGCAGCCGATCCCGTTGCTCATCGATCTCATCGAAAGACTGCTCAAGGGTGGGCAGAATTTCGTTGGCTTCTTCGAGGGTGAAGACGCGGGGGCCGGCCATGGGGAGCTCGTGGAAATGGGGGAGGATGGGCTGGCCTGACGGGCAACCCCGGCTCACCGTATGCGGTGGGGACAGCTCCCGTCCAGGCTCGAGCTTTTCGCGGGTTGGCGTGGCGGCGCATACTGGTCCCGCTATGACCACGAACCCGACTTTGACGCCTGCCGCCGCTGCTTTGCACCGAGATGCGTTGGTCTTGGATGCCCACGCAGACACGCTCACTGAGATGACCGACCGGGGCTACGATCTCGATCAGGGCCTCCCGGGGACGCAGCTCGATCTGGCCCGCTGCGCCCAGGGTGTTCTCGATGCTCAGGTGTTTACCTGTTTCGTGCATCCGAGCTATGTGCCCGGGCGAGCAGCTGACCGAGTGCGGGCCATGCTCGACACCATGGACAGGCAGTTTGCGCTCTTTCCCGACCGGCTCGTCTTGTGTCGCGGCCCCGGAGACATCGTGGCTGCCAGAGAGGCCGGGCTCCTGGGGGTCTTGCTGGCCATCGAAGGTGGCCACGCCATCGAGGACGACCTCGACGTGCTGCGCGAGTTTCACGGCCGGGGCGTGCGCACCATGACCCTCACCTGGAACAACAGCAACGAGTGGGCGGACGGTTGCGGCGGGCACCAGCCCCACGGTGGCTTGACCGTCAGGGGGCGAGAGGTGGTCGCAGCCATGGAAGAGCTGCGCGTGGTGGTCGACATCTCCCACGTGGCTCGGTCGACCTTCGACGACGTGCTGAGCATTGCCCAGCGGCCGGTCATCGCCAGCCATTCGTGCGCTCGGGCGCTGCGGGACCATCCTCGGAACCTCGACGACGATCAGCTACGCGCGGTGGCTCAGGGCGGCGGTGTGGCCTGCGTGAACTTCTACCCGGGCTTTCTCGTGGACGACGGTGACTGCACGTTGGAGCACCTGCTCGACCACGTGATGCACTTCGTCGACGTGGCAGGCCCGGAGCACGTGGGCCTCGGTTCAGACTTCGACGGCATCCCCGAATCGCCAGTGGGGATGGCCGACGTGAGCGATTTGCCTCAGCTCACCGCAGGCCTCGCCGAACGAGGGCTCAATGAGTCGGCGATTCGTGCGCTCCTGGGAGGTAACTTGCTCAGGATCTTCGACGGCGATCTTTGACAGCAAGACCAGAGAGCAACGACCGCAAGACCAGAGAGCAACGACCGCAAGACCAGAGAGCAACAAGACTAGATAGCAACAGGACTAGATAGCAACGACAGCAACACTAGACAGCAACACTAGATAGCGACACTAGATAGCGACAACAGAGGAGTGCAAGCCAGGTGAACACCGAGTCAGACAGCACCGCCATGCCAGCCCAGAGCCAGAGCGATGAAGAGATCGGAGTGGTGCTGCTGAAGCGTTCGGGGGTGCAGCGCTTGTCCTCCGGCCACCCGTGGATCTACCCCGATCACATCGAAGACGGCGAGGCCGACGACGGCGATGTGGTGCGCCTCGAAGGTCCAGTGGGGACGCCTCGGGGCACGGCTGTGCTCAACAGCGAATCGCGCCTACCACTGCGCGTGCTGTCCCGTGACCCCAGCTGGAAGGGTGGCGTGGACTTCTGGCAGGAGCGTCTCGACCAAGCCATTGCCCGCCGGGTTGATCATTTGGCTGTGGGCGCAGAAGCCTGCCGCTGGGTGCATTCAGAGGCGGACGGATTGCCCGGGCTGGTGATCGACCGTTTCGGCGATGTCGCCGTCCTCCAAGCGGGCTGCCGTTGGGCGGACAACGTGTCCTCCGCGGTGGCGCAAAGGCTCGTGGAGAAGCACGGCATGGCCGGCGTGCTGGCCCGACACGACGGAGCTTTTCGCCGACCAGAAGGTCTTTCTGAAGAAGTGAAAGTGCTCGCCGGGGAGGTGCCCGCGTCGCTGACAGTGCGCTGCGGCTCGCTGCTGCGAGAGGTCGATCCGTGGCAGGGGCAGAAGACGGGCCTCTACCTGGATCAGCGCGAGAACCACGTATGGGCCGCAGATGTCTTGCCCGTGGGCGAGTGTCTCGACGCCTTCTCGAACGACGGCGCCTTCGCTCTGCATTTGGCTCAAGCGGGCAGCAATGTTCTGGCCATGGACAGCAGCGCGTCAGCCCTCGAACAAGCCGAAGTCAACGCCGAGCTCAACGGTCTGACTCATAAGCTCACCACCGAGAAGGCCAACGTCTTCGAATCCTTGCGCGAGATGGTCACGGCGGGGCGCAAGTTCGACGGCATCGTTCTCGATCCGCCGGCCTTGGCCAAGCGCAAGGGCAAGGCCACCTCGGCCTTGCGAGCCTACAAAGAACTGGCCTTACGAGGGATTCGCCTGCTGAATGACGGGGGACGGATGATCGTCTGCTCGTGCTCCTATCACGTGAGCCGCGAGGACTTCCTGGGCGCGTTGAGAGACGCTGCCGCCGATGCCCGTCGCGAAGTGGACCTGCTAGAAATTCGTGGCGCGGCTCGCTGTCATCCCCAGCGCATTACCTTCCCTGAGTCGTCGTACTTGAAGGTGGTGTTGCTCGAGGCGCGGGGCTCCTGACGAGCCGAGTACCGCTCACGGGCGGCCATGTGAGAAGACACAGGAGGTGATCGCGAGATGAACGCAACGGCTACCCAGCTGGCCCTGTTGTTCACCGTGATCGCGTCTCTGGTCTGGTCGGGCATCAACCCCTTCGAGCGATCTGTCTGGTGGATGGAAGTGGCGCCGGTGTTTCTCGGCGTGGGGGCTCTGGTCCTCTGCTGGCACCGATTCCCCTGGACCTCGGTGAC
>JBLIMM010000109.1:0-13753 GCA_047638635.1 Pseudohongiellaceae bacterium
GTGGTGCCAGATCGAGACGGCGAACCGGATTCGAATCAGTGGATTCGTTGAGGATTCGGCAACGAAGAGCTGGCGCCACCGAGGCCTGCTCGGCGCGCGGCACTTTACGCACAGGCTGTTAGGGCCGCGTGGTCTGGGGCGCCCTGGATGGAACTTTCTCCGACCCGGAGACACCCGAGGGCGCACGGCTCTTGGCCCTGCCCATGGCCCCTGGCGTGCCGTTGGGTGAGCTGCAAGACGATGTGCGTCCCGACGGCGTGGTGGACCGCCTGAACGTGGACCTGCTAGGGCTGCCGTTCGAACTGGGCGTCTACTTCAACCTCTTGTCGGCCCTCGGTGTCGGCGGATTTCGCGACGAGGCCCTAGCGATAAACGGCGTCGTCGACTACGGCGACGACCACTTCACCTGCTTCCAGTTCGGCTACGACTGGCGCCGCGACATCGTTGAGAACGCCGCACTCTTGCACGAGTTCATCCTTGAGAAACAGGCCTACGTAGAGGCCGAGATCGAGGCGCGCTACGGAGTTCGCAGACAAGTCCGTTTCGACCTCGTGACTCATTCCATGGGTGGGTTGCTGGCTCGCTACTACCTGCGTCATGGTTCGGCGGAGTTGCCCGCGGACGGCACGGCACGGCGCGCTCGTCGAGGCGCAGAGCGGCGAACGGATCAACGATCTCTTCGACCCCACACTCTGGGAGCGCATGGGTTGGGGGCTGGCAGACCGCGGGCGGCAAGAGATGCTGAGCTGGTTGCTTCCCGAGGTGAGCGACCCGGCCGAGCGACGTGCCATCGCCCTCGATCATCAGCGCAAGTGTCTGCAGCGAGCCGAGCAACTCACGCGCACGCTCGATACTCCCGCGCGACCGCCGGCCGGACTGTCATTGTTCCTGATTGCGGGAGATGCCCACGACACTCCGGCCATCCTTTCGGCCGAGCCGGGGCCCGACGGACTCCAGGTGCTCTCAAGTGCCCCAGGCGACCTGTCGGTATTGCGCAGCAGTGTGTTGCTGGATGAACGCGCCGGCCAGCCCTGGTCGCCACGGGTCGTCTCGCCCATCGGCTGGAGCCAGGTGTTGTTCCTCTTCTCTGAACATCTTGACCTGACCAGCGATCCGACGTTCATCGACAACTTGCTCTACCTGTTGCTGGAAAGCCCGACCACCGAACTCGGGCCTGCTTAGAGCGAGCGTCATCCTTGCGCCCCAGCTGCTACGGGGCCAAGCCGGCCACGGCGTTGCTGGGTCCAGCGGAGTACGGTCTACCGCAGAGCACCTAGCCAGTCCAGGCGGAGAGCGCCTGGCCCTGATCGCGCGCCGCAAAGAACGCCAGTCAGAGGAACTCGCTCCGGCGCGAATCGCGGATCCAGAGACTCTCGCAAGACACCAAAAAACACGGGCCGAGATTGTCGTCTCGGCCCGCGTCTGAAGAGGATCCTCGAACCTGCCCTGTGCGACCCTAGGGCGTCGTGCCCTGCAGGCCGTTCGTCGCCGAGAAGCCGCTGGGAGCGGTGGGGTCCGTGATCCACGCCTGGTTGTAGAACGGGATGCCCGAGGGCAGACCCGCGGGCCAGGCAAAGGGCAGGGTCAACCCGCCCGTCCCATTCGTGCTCAGGCTGAACACGAAGCCAGGGAAAACTCTGCACAGTGTGCTGCATGGGGGAACTCCAAAAGTGAATGACGGTCTTGCTGTGAACGGCGTGCTGCGAGCGGTACGCACCCACGGTGGGCGCTCGGCGCATCTAACGGATCGCTTCGCTGCAGGTTCCTACGACGGTTGGCCGTGGCGCTGGACATGGAAATGTCGAGGATCCTCTGTCCACTTCAGCCCGTCGCCGTCGTATGTGTGGAAGAGGAGGCTCTTAAGAGTCCTCTTCGAGTACAACGAAGCCCTCGACGGGAGAGCCCTGTCGAGCCAAAAGGAGCGCGTCCATGTCCGATCTCTCGAGCCGGAGCATCGACGAGACCGCGAACCTGTACGACTTCCTGACCCTGTTCCTCGATCATCGAGCCCGGGGCGAGGGGCGCGAACTCGCCTGGTACCTGAGCCGCTTTCCGGGTGACGATGCGGGCCTCGCTCGGGAGTACCTCGCGCTGGTAGAAGCCCAAGAGGCTCGGCCGGACGGTTTGTTCGCAGATCGTTACGAGATCCTGCGCGAGCTCGGCCGCGGTGGCCAGGGCGTGGTCTCGCTCGCTCGGGACACCCTGCTCGACCGCCATGTAGCGCTGAAAATCATCGAGACCTTCGGACGGCGCGTGGAGCGCCTGCGCCGGGAAGCCGAGATCGCGAGTTCGCTCGACCACCCCGACATTTGCCCGATCTACGAGGCAAATTTCGCGCACTCTCCTGCCTATGTAGCCATGCGCTACATCGAGGGAGCAACGCTGTCGCAGCTGCTCGCGCAACGCCGTGAGGGCCTCGGGAAAGAGGGCTCGGTGTGCGGCGATTTGCCGGTGCTTCCCAGAACAGGCGACGAGCTGGATCGTGTGCTCGCCACAATCGAGCGAGCAGCTCGAGCTCTGCATGCCGCCCACGAGACGGGCATTGTTCACCGGGACATCAAGCCGGCGAACCTGATCATCACGCCGGGCGGCGATCCCGTGCTGCTCGACTTCGGGCTGGCCAGTCACGACGACTCTGAGGCCTTGCAGATCACGGTGACCGGCGAAGCCGTCGGGACGCCAGCCTACATGTCACCGGAGCAGATTCGCGGCGAGGAGCGACTCGATCGCACCACGGACGTCTACGCACTGGGCGTCACCCTCTACGAATGCTTGACGCTCTGCCGGCCCTTCGACGGCCTCTCGCGATCCGCCGTAGAGCGGGCGGCGCTGAACGACTCTGCGGTGCGGCCCTCGGCACTGAACAAGGCTCTGCCCAGTGAGATCGATGCGGTGATCAGCGTCGCCCTAGACAGCGACAAGAGCCGACGCTACGCCACCGCCGAGTTGTTCGCCGACGACCTGCGGCGCATCCGCACCCGTCAGCCCATCCTGGCAGTTCCCGCCGGCTCGCTCCGGCGCACGACGCGCTGGGTTCAGCGCAATCCGCGAGTGGCCGGGGCGCTGGTAGTGCTCAGCGTGTTGCTCGTCCTCGTGGGCTTTCTGTATTCAGAGGTCGAACGGCGTGGCGAAGCGCAACTGGTCGAACTGCTAACGCGCGAGGCAATCGAGTACGGGCCCAGCAAGCCTGGTTACGCTTACGCAGTGGCCAGCGAGGCCTACGCCCTTTCACCCAACACCCTGGGGACCAACGACGCGCTGCTGCAATCGCTGGTGTTACATGGAGGCCTGTTGAACCTCGGCTCCTATAACGAGTCTGCGATCGATTTGGAAGAACAGTTCGCCGTGACCGCCCGGGGCACCGAGCTGCTCGTGCGTGATGCAACGACATGGGAGCTGATCACGACTGTCGAGACCGGGGCCCAGGTCGAGCGGGGCGACCTGAGCCCCGACGGAAGGCGAGTGCTGGTCGGAGATCTCGCCGGGCGCGTCACGCTGTGGGACCTGGAGTCGCGACAAGAGATCTCCCACATCGCTCCCTCCGACGCTGCGATCAGCCTGGTCCGCTGCCTCTGGGCGAGCGGCCGTGTCTTCGCGGGCGACACGGAGGGTCGCGTGTTCTCATGGTCACTGGCTGGCGACGAGGCGCTGACCGAGCTGCACGACTACGCGGCGGCTGTGTCCAACCTGAGTCTCTTGAGCCCTGACGGCGCCCACTTCGTGAGCTTCTCGGCCGTCGGTAGCGACGGGTCCGCCTATGGCACTGCACATGTGTGGGACACCGCCGATGGTCGGCTCGTTCACACTCTCCGAGGGCACTCCGCTTTCATCGCCAATGCGGCCATCTCGTCTTCCGGTCTTTGGCTGGCCACGGCCAGTGAAGATAAGACGGCCAGGGTGTGGGATCTCCAGAGCGGTGTTTGCCTGGCAACTCTTGAACATCCCGGCAAGGTACTCTGCGTGGACTTCGGCCACGATGGAAAGCAGCTGGCTGTGTCCTGCGATCCCGGCGACCTAGCCGTCGAGTCGGGTGAGCGAGCCTTCCTCTGGGACTGGAGTGAGGCAGCTGATGCCCCACGCCTCGCCCTGCCCCAAGGTGGCAGCCGCTCGACCTATGCGATCGCGCACAACCCCGCTGGCGACGTGGTCGCAACGGGTCAGCTCGATGGCACCGTCGTCCTGTGGAACAGCCGCACGGGCGAGGAGATCGACCGCTGCAAGACCGACTGCGCGATCTGGCGGCTGCGCTGGAAGCAGGACGGGACGCAGCTGCTCATCACGGGGCTAGGGCCCAGCTACGCCTGGAGGCTCGAACGCCCCGCACCTCGTCGGCTCCTCGGCCATGGGGGCCCGGTGCTCGGCGCCCGCTTCTCACCCGATGGCGCGCGGGCCTTGACGGTTTCCGCAGACAAGACCGCCAAGATCTGGAACGTCGCCAACGGTCGCTGCCTGCAGACCCTGCCCCATGACGACGTGGTGCGCTGGGGAGAGTTCTCTCCCGACGGCAGCGTCGCGCTCACGGGCTGTGACGACGGGAACGCCTGGCTCTGGCGAGAGGGCCAGCGCATCGCTCGCTTCGGTCCGCACACCGGCGGCGTGACCCATTGCCGCTTCCTCGACGACGCACGCGTCCTCACCGGCACCGACGCCGGCGAGCTGCGCCTGTGGGACACGGAAGGCAACCTGCTGCGTGACTGGGTCGGGCACGTCGGCCCGATCCAGCAGGTGCGGGTTGGCCCTCGGGGCGAGCTGGTGGTTTCCGGCGGCAGCGATCGATCGGCTCGGGTTTGGTCGCCCGATCAAGACGAGCCCACCTTGATCATCGACGACTGGGACTACACCCGGGCCAACGACTCGCAGACGCGGGTCTTCGACATAGCATTCTCCCCGGACGGGCGTGGCCTCACCACCGTGGGGGAGGACTCCAGCCTACTCCGTGTCTCGCTCCCGGAGGGTGAGGTCATCTCGCAGGAGTGCGATGGCATTTTCGGCAAGGTCGTCGAATTGCCGGGTGGGCAACTGGTGTCAACTCGCAAGTGGTCCGGCTGGTACACGTACTTCTCGCCATCGTTCTCGCCATCGTTCTCGCCAACGATTGAGCCGGCCGGGGCCAGCGGCGAGATCCACACGAGCTTGATCACGCACCTTGCCGTGTCACCGCAGGGGTTCGTGCTGACGACCTCGGCGGACACGACCGGCTACCTGCTGCGCCTCGAAGACGGCCTGCTCATTCCGCACATGAGATTGGTGGGCCACGATGGCCAGGTGACCCACGGCGCCTTCAGTCCCGACGGCCAGACGGTCATCACGGCCAGCCTCGACGGCACGGCACGGCTGTGGCCGGTACATCCCGTGAATTGCGGGCTCGTGCCCCGGGATCTCACCGAGCGGGAGCGAGCGGACCTCGGTCTCTGAGGGGCACGTTCACGGAGGCCGTCTTGCGAAGAGCTGAGCGCCGCAGGGCTACTCTTCGATGATGCCCTCGGGCAGGCCCTGCTCGATGAGCCGGGCGCGCAGCCGTTGCCAGCGCTTGAAGGCCGCAGCCTCCGAGATCTCGAGGCGGCTGGCGACCTGGGCCACGGGCAGCTCCTCCATGCCGCAATGGACCAGCAGCAGCTGGTCATTGTGAGGCAGCTCGCTCACGCGCTGGAGGAACGCTGTGAACGCCTCGCTCCGGGCCACCTGCAGCCAGGTCGACGGAGCGCCCGTACTCTTGCGCCCGATTTCGTGCAGCGAACTGCCGCCCCGAGCCAGGGGCACGCCTCGAACCTCCGCCCGGGAGTGTTGACGGAGTAGATCGATTGAGAGGTTTTTGGCGATCTTGAAGATCCACTGACGGAACGTGCCCCGGGTGGGATCAAAGCTGTGCAGGCCACGGGTTGCGCGTATCCACACATCCTGAACCAAGTCGTCCGGATCCATGAGCGCGTTCAGGTGTCGGTGCATGGGCATGCGCGCCCAGGCCAGAATCGACGGGCTCAGCCGCCCGTGGAGCGCATCGAAGACGCCAGCCTCGCCGGCCCGCGCGCCGACTGCCAGCTGGCAGGTCAGCGAAGGGGATTCGCGATTCAGGCGCATTGCGGGTGTCTCGGCAGGGTTGTCCACGTTTTTCTCCGGGGGCAGTCTACGCGCCCGGCGTAAATCTGGGCAGCCACGCCGACGATCTTTCCGCCGCCTCAGCCGCGTAGCAGCAGGTCAAAGGCGGAGCTCTCGGGGCGGCGGTCGGCCTGGGTGAGCTGGCACCAGGTCCGCTCACCGCTGCCCAGGAAAGCCAGTGTCTACAGGGCCCGTACCGAAGCCGACTTCGGCCTCGACCTCATCTGCGCTCCCGGGCCCAGCAGTTAGGGGCGCCGAGTCCGAGAACGACTGGCAACGCACACCGTGGTTGGTGCCGTAGTTGTTTCCCTGACCGCTCAAGGTGTGGTGCCCAGCACGACGCTCTTGAACGGTGCGCTCAGGTGGAAGAAGCCCAGCACGAAGAACGTGTGGGGCTTCGCGCTGCTCAAGCGCACCGACCTGGACTCACCTCACCGCTGCAGTCGCCGCTGGGTTAAGCTGGAACGCACTCGAGGTGCCTGTGCGATCTCACATGGACTGGACACCAGAGCTGGCATGACGACATCCCACGACACAAGCGATCGCGCTCGCACCCGTGCGCTTCTCCACGCTGCTCTCGACCTGCCCACAGCGCAGCGACAGGCCTACCTCGAGTCGCAGCTGCTCCCGGGCGAGACCCTGCAAGACGCTTTGAGCCTGATCGCCGAGGTCGACGACCTGGGGGACTTCCTCGAACGCCCGCCGACCCTACCCACCCTTCGCGTGTTTCAGCCCGCCTTGCCCGAGCGCATCGGCAACTACACCGTAGAGCGCGTGCTGGGCTGGGGTTCCATGGGCGTGGTCTACCTCGCCAAACAAGAGGCTCCCAGTCGCCCGGTGGCGCTCAAGGTCTTGAGGATCGACATCGCCACGCCCACCACGGCACAGCGGTTCGCCCGGGAGGGCTCAGTCCTCGCGCGCCTCTCACATCCGGGCATCGCCTCTGTCTATGAGTCGGGCATCGCCGAGCTTGGAGCGGGACAGCAGCCCTATCTGGCCATGGAGTACATCGACGGCGTCTCCGTCAGCCACTATGCGGAGCAGCAGGGGCTCGACCGCCGGGGCCGGGTGGCCCTGATCTTGCCCATCGCCCGAGCCATCGCCCACGCCCATGCACACGGCGTCCTGCACCGCGACCTGAAGCCCGAGAACATCCTGGTCAGAAAGGATGGCACGCCCATCGTGCTCGACTTCGGCGTGGCGCACACGGCCGCAGCAGACAACTCCAACCGACTCACTTTGACCGTCACCGGGCAGGTGCTGGGGACCCTGGCCTACATGGCGCCGGAGCAGGCCCGGGGCGTGTCACTGGACGCACGGGCCGATCAGTTCGCGCTCGGCGTGATCCTCTTCGAACTGCTCACGGGCGTGCTGCCCATGGACGTGCGTGGTCGGCTGCCCCACGAAGCCTTGCGCATCATCGCCGACGGTGACTGTCTGCTGCCCACCAAGAAAGACCCCACTCTCGCGGGCGATCTGGAGGCGATGCTGATGACGGCCCTGGCCCCCGAGCCCGCTCGCCGCTACCCGGACGTAGACGCCTTCGCCGACGACCTTGAACGCTGGCTCAACGACGACCCGGTGCTCGCCCGTCCCCCTTCTCGTTTCGAGACCCTGCGGCGCTTCGTCGCTCGCAACCGCTCGTTGACCCTGCTCGTTGCAGCGGCCTTGATCACCGTGGGCGCCAGCATCTCCTGGGCGACAGGCGCGCTGCTCGACCTGCGGCACGAGGGAGCGATCTCGCTGCTCTTCTCCGATCGCCGATTGCTCGAAGAGCTGCAGCTGGAGTCGGCGGACCTCTGGCCCACATCCAGAGCGACCCTGCCCGCCTTCGACTCCTGGCTCAACCGTGCCCACGACCTCACCGGGCGCAGGGCAGCGCACCGCGAAGCGATCCAGGTGATCCACGAGGCCGAGTCCACCCAGACCGCTTCGGGGCTGGTCTTCGAAGACGAGTGGCTGCTCCATGAGGCCAACTGGTTTGTCCATGCCACAAAGGCCTTCTCCGAGAACCTCACCGTCGAGATCGGACAACGTCGCAATCTGGCGGCAGAGATCTATCGCGCCACCGTGGGAGATCGTCTCGACGCTTGGCAGGCCGTCTCTGAGCGAATCCATGCCGACCCGCGCTTCGACGGCCTCCGCCTTCCGCCGCAGGAAGGGCTCGTTCCCCTGGGCCCTGACCCCCAGAGCCAGCTCGAGGAGTTTGCCCTGTGGCTTTCGGGCACCGTGCCCGAGCGCGATGGCCACGGGCGCATCCACCCCCAAGAGGAGCACGGGCTCGTCTTCGTCCTGATCCCAGGGGGCGAGCTGCTTATCGGAGCTCAGGACGCCGACCCCGCAGCGGCGAACCATGATCGGCTCGCCATGGCCCACGAAGTCCCGCCGTTCCCAGTCAGCCTGCAGCCCTTTCTCATCTCCAAATACGAGATGACCCAGGCCCAGTGGTTGCGCGCGTTCGGCAACCAACCCAGCGATTGGGAGATCGGCTCGACCATCGCTGGCCACACGATCAGCGGCCTGCATCCCGTCGAGTCGATCAGCTGGCTGACCATCCAAGAGCTCTTCCCTCGGCTGGGGCTCACGCTCCCGACCGAAGCGCAGTGGGAGCGTGCTGCCCGAGGCGGCAGTCCGTGGTGTTTCATGGTGGGACCAGAGCTGACAGACCTGCTCGGCTACGCGAACTGGAAAACGCACACCGCCCAGGCAGAACTAGAGGCGATGGGTATTCCGGACGACGGCTACCAGTCTCACATGCCAGTGGGTTCGCTGCTGCCCAACGGCTACGGCCTGCACGACGTGCTCGGCAACGTCTGGGAGTACTGCCGCGACACCTACAAGGTGCGCTACCACGACCTCGAGCACCGTGCAGGTGACGGACTCGTGTTGACGGAGCCAGATGGCGACGTCTCTCGCCGCGGCCACTCCTCCGCCCTCACCCCAAGCTTGGCCAGCGTGTACAGGCGCTCGGACAAACTCTCGAGCGGGCGAGACGCCCTCACCGGCGTACGCCCCGGACGAGCACTCCAGCTCCAGCCGAGGCAAGCGACTGGGTCCACATCAAATGGCTCGGACAAATGACGAGGACGCCACGATGACCGCAGAGCAGCAACAGCCTCTCGACGAGCTCGCGGCTGAGCTCTACGAGACGCTGCGCCGGATCGCGGGCCGCGCTCTGTGGAAAGGCTCGCGCCTTGACCCCACCGACCTCGTTCATCATGCGTGGGTCAAGCTGGCCAACTGGGACAAGTTCGAGACCATGCCCCGGGCGCACTTCCTCGCCCTGTGCGCCACGATCATGCGCCGGGTCGCCGTGGATGAGGGGCGCCGACGTCTTGTGGAACGGCGACACCCTGAGCGCATCACCCTGTCAGGCATCGCCGAGGATGAGAACGTCCCCACCGTCGACCTGCTGGCTCTCGACAGCGCGCTGGATCAGCTGGAGAAGGTCGACGAACGCTGGGCGCGCATCATCGAGCTGCGCTTCTTCGCCGGTCTCTCGGGCGACGAAGTGGCCCTGGCCCTGGGGCTCTCGCGACGTACCGTCGCCCGAGAGTGGACCCTGGCCCGGGCCTGGTTGCGCCGCAAGCTGGGCTGACGACCCAACCACCGACACCGAATGAACAGCCAGGGCAACCCCGGGCGCTCATTCATGGCGGCCCCGGTTCGGCTCAGGGTTGGGTACTGATCACCGCATTCGACAAACTCGCGCCGCCGAAAGCCGTGTCATCTTGGATGCCGTACTGGTACCAGATCGGTGTGCCCACAGGCACGCCAGCCGGCCAGGTGACGTCCAGGAACAGCTGCCCGCCTAAGTCGGTGGCCAACGGCAACTCCAGGACGATCGGTACGGTATGCAGCAACCCGCCCTTGAAGGGCACGGGCGTCGAGGCAAGTGAGAAGAACAGCACCGCCAGGGACTGTGGACGTCCATCCGTCAGCCCCACGGTGACCTCCGTACCGGGAGCGAAGGTGCCGCTCAGCCAGAGCCAAGGGTTGCCGTAGAGACCGGGCGTGCCGTCGTCGAGGGTCTGCAACAGCGCCGTACCGCTCGACGTCTGTTGGTAGCTCACCGCCGCGGACGCGAACTGATTGCCATTGTCGTCACGCCCCATCACCCGGTAGCTGATCTGCCCGCTGAGCTCGCCGGGGATGGTGGCCTGGAACTGCTGGCCACCCTGGCTGAACATGCGCAACCTGTTCTCAGTGCCGCCGTCGACGCTGACCATCAGGTCGACCGCGTAGAACGCGATGATGTAGAAGCTGGCGTTGTCCCGCAGCTGCACCCGCACCACGGTGTCGCTGCCGTCGCTCTTGTCACTCTGAAGCGTCAGCTGGTGAATGGTGGGAGCGTGTGTGTCGGGCACGCCGAGCACGTTCTCCCAGTAGCGATTCTGCTGGCCGCCGCCATCATTGGCCAGGATCGCATCAGAATCGCCGTCGTTGTCCAGGTCGCCTGTATCGGCGTCCAAAGTCGTGCCGCCGTTCCCCGAGCTTGGCACTTCTGGCGCTGGAGAGAGGGCGCCAGAGCACCAACGATGCTTCCGCCCCCTTACCCCACCACCGCCCGCACAAACAGCGCCACTCCCACCGCTGCGATGGTCAGCACGAAGGGCAGCTCGCGCATTTGCCCGAACCGTTCCCCAGACCACGGGGTTGTATCGCTTCCCCAAGGCGTAAAGCGGGGGAAAATCAGCGGCACGGCGGCGGCCCACTCGTCGTAAGCCTGCCCGTGAATAGTCGCGAGGCGCCGCCCCTCGACGCGCTTCTTTCGCGGTAGGTAATAGAAGAAGAACAGCAGCCAGCCAGCGGAAAGAGCCAACCAGTGCATGGGCAGCTCGCTGCCGTCGATGTTGAGCACCAGCCGCGCCGAGAGGCACAGCCCGGTGAGCAAGCAAAGTCGCCCGAAGTAGAGCGGGTTCTGCACGTAGCGATAGGGCCCGCTCACGATGAGCTGGACGTTCTTGACTAGGTGCCCAGCGGACCAAACCCGCCACCACAGACCCAGGGCCATGAAGGGCAAGCCCAGGGCGCAGCTGGGGAGCGTCGGATCGGCGAATGTCACCAGGGCGATCACCGTGGCGGCAAGTCCCAGCACTCGCGCTGAACCAGCCCACCCGCGCTTCGCCAAACTCCGTGTGACGGCCAGACTCAATGGCGCCTCCCTAGAACGATGACCTTCACGTTGCGAATGCCTCGCTTGAGCGCTTTGAGCGCGCGGCGGCCTGCCGGTGGATCGGCGAGCAGCTGTTGCTGTTTGGCCGAAAGCGGCAGCCCGTGACGCCGACGCTGACGCCCAGCTGCGTGCTCGTCCATGGAGGCCGCCCAGCCTTTGAACAAACGCCCGGGGCCTCGATCGGCGAGCAGAGCCAGCTCGAAGTCGACGATGTGCACGGCGCCGTCGTCCGCCACCAAGATGTTCAGTCGGTGCAAGTCCGTGATGGCCACGCCGCGATTGTGGATGGCGTCGAGCAAGGCATCGAGGCGATCAAAAACGCCGGCGGGCAGCTGCTTACCCAGCCGACCCAGAGGACGTCCGGGGACGAACTCCATGATCATGCCAGTGGGCCAGTTGGCGAGAAGGTTCGGTACGCCGGGCAAACCGTCGAGGGCAACCAGGGCAGCGCACTCGTTGCTCTTGCGCCAACGCCAGGTGAGGTCGAAGCGGCGGCGCTCTGCCACGTCGCTGAAGTCTTTGCAGACCACGGGACCGTTCGGTCCGTCGGCCAGCAGCACCCGGGCTTTCCGTGGGGTACGCGGCTCGGACAGCACCCGCCAGGACAGGGCGCACCACGGGGCCGGCGCCTCTAACAAGGTCATCACGGGGACGGGTTGTGTCTTTGCGCCAGCCATAGGCAATACATGATAGCTGGCTGAGCAGCTGCGCCCGAGCACTGCAACGCCAAACAGCACTCCCGCCAGCCCCGCTGCCGAGTTAGCCTCTCGCCCCATGACTTCTCCCCGAATCGTGCTCCTTGACCTGGACGGCACCCTCGTTGACGCCAACGAGGCCATTGTCGACGGTGTCCTCGCGCTGGCAGCCGAAGCCGGACTGAAAGTCCCTGACCGGGCTTGGGCCATGGACCGCATTGGCCAGCCCCCAGACGGCACCTGGGAGCTCCTGGGTGCAGACGATCCTGCAGCCATGTCCGCTCGCTTTGTGGAGCAATACGTGCCGCTGCTCCCAGCTCGCACGCGCATCTTGCCCGGAGTCGTCGCCGCCCTCGAGGCTCTGGCCAGCTTCGGCGCCACCTTAGCCGTGGCCACCTCGCGGACCACCGGCGCCGCAGAGCACACCCTGCAGGCCCTCGACCTCGCCCAGCACTTCTCCGAAGTCTGCGGCCGAGACTTAGTCCCTGCGCCCAAGCCAGCCCCAGAGCTGTTGCTGCTCGCCCTCGATCGTCTGGACGCTCGCCCGGAGGAAGCGCTGATGATCGGAGACTCCGATGCGGACGTGCTGGCCGCGCGGGCTGCGGGCGTCCGCTGCTGGGCCGTCCTGGGTGGAGTCTGCGATGAAGCCACCCTGCGCAAGGCGGGCCCTGAGCGCATTCTCCCCCAGGGCATGGCAGAAGTTCCCGCGA
Source organism: Pseudohongiellaceae bacterium (assembly GCA_047638635.1). GTDB lineage: Bacteria > Planctomycetota > B15-G4 > B15-G4 > B15-G4 > CAZIAK01. The sequence goes on from JBLIMM010000109.1 coordinate 12,678, forward strand.
CTTGGCGTTCTACAACCTGGAGTTCAGTCCCATGATTTTCGGCAAGCCCAAAAAGCTACTGGCCGTGGGGAGCACAGCACCACCCTTCGAAGTGCTCGACCACACCGGCCGCACGGTGACTCTCGAGGAGCAACGCGGCCACCGAGTGCTGCTGTGGTTCTACCCCCACGCCAGCACCCCTGGCTGAACGATTCAAGGCAAGGGGTTCCGTGATCGAACCCCATCACTCGGCGAGAACTTGAAGATCTTCGGCGTGTCCTACGACACCATCGAGGCCAACCGCGCCTTCACCGAGAAGCACAACTTTGGCTTTCCGCTGCTGTGCGACACCGAGCGTTCCCTCGCCCTGGCCTATCTCGCGGCAGACGACAAAGCTGCCCGAGCCCCACGACGAGTTACCTACATCATCGACGCCGAGGGCAAGATTGAGTATGCCCAGGCGGTCTCACTGTTCGGCATCAAGGCCCACGTCAGCGCATCCATCGCCCGCCTGAAAGAAGAAGACACATGAGCACCTCCCCCGAAGCTTTGCTTGAGCTGTTGGCCGCCCCACTGGCCGCCGCTGCCGCCGTTGATCTCAGCGACGCCAGCGCCGCGCGGGATCAACTCGAAGCCGCCTATCCCCACCAGGGTGAGACTGCCACAGCTCTGCGCGCTGCCCTCGTTGCCGCCGTGGATGAAGGCGTCATCTGCCATCGGGGCAACGACACCATTCGCTATTCGCGCTTGGCCAAGGCTGGCGACGGCACCCTCAACTTCTCCATCGACTTCGTCTGGATGGTCGGCCCCGGGGTGAACCATCGCCACCCTTCAGGCGAGATCAACCTGTGCTTCGCCATCGACGGCGAGCCCACGTTCGACGGACAGGCTCCAGGCTGGGTGGCCTTCGCCCCGGACAGCGCCCACGTCCCCACGGTGACCGACGGGCGCATGCTCATCGTCTATTTCTTGCCCGGCGGCGCCGTCGAGTGGATCAACGACGGCAAGGCCTAGCCGGCAGGGAGCGGGCGGCCCTGCCTTCGAGCACCCCGAGGCGTACGCTCTGCAGGCCTTAGCAAAACGGCCGTGCCTAACTG
>JBLIMM010000110.1:0-13747 GCA_047638635.1 Pseudohongiellaceae bacterium
ACAGCGAGTTCGAGAATCATTTCGGTTTCCGCGCTGCAACACGGTGAGCTGACGCCGCGGAGCTGGCAGAAGCTGGTAGGTTGAGCTCATGGCTCATCCGACTAGCGAACGACTCCTTTTACCCCTACTGACCGTGCTTCTCCTGGCCTGTTGCTCTTGCGCCAACAATCCCACGACGAGGCGAGCGCCCAACATCGTGCTGATCGTCGCCGATGATCTGGGCTACGGCGAGCTGGGCAGCTACGGGCAGCGGCTGATCAAGACACCGAGGCTCGATGAGCTGGCCGCAGAGGGCCTGCGTTTCAGCCAGTTCTACTCTGGGAGTCCGGTCTGCGCCCCAGCCCGGTGCACCTTGCTCACCGGGCTGCACACGGGGCACGCAGCGATTCGGGACAACGACGAAATGGGCGATCGAGGCGACGTATGGAATGACCCCGCGCTCGAGGGCCAGCGCCCGCTCCCCGAAGGCACGGTCACCCTGGCCCACCAGCTGCAAAGTGCAGGCTACGCCACCGCCTTCGTGGGCAAGTGGGGCCTGGGTTGGACAGCCAGCAGCGGAGATCCCAATGCCCAGGGCTTTGATCACTTCTACGGCTACATCTGCCAACGGGAAGCCCACAACTACTACCCCACCCATCTCTGGGATGACGGCGAGTCCGTGCCCCTGGACAACCCTGCCTACAGCCCACACCAACGCCTGCCCGACGACGCCGACCCCAACGATCCCGCCAGCTACGCAGGGTTCGCCGGCAACGACTACGCGCCGGACCTGATGATCGAGGACGCGCTGTCGTTTGTCCGGGCCCAGGGCGACGAACCGTTCTTGCTGACCTTCGCGACTCCTGTCCCCCATCTTGCTCTACAGGTTCCGGACGACAGCCTGGCAGCCTACGCGTCCTCCTTCGACGAGCGGCCCTACGTTGGTGGCGCGGGCTACTTGCCCCATCGCCAGCCGCGAGCCGCCTACGCCGCCATGATCAGCCGCATGGACCGGGACGTGGGCCGACTGCTCGACCTCCTCGACGAGCAAGGCCTGGCCGAGGACACACTGGTGCTGTTCACCAGCGACAACGGGCCCTCATGGGTGGGCGGCGTCGACCTTGAGTACTTCGAAAGCAGCGGAGGCCTCCGTGGTCGCAAGGCCCAGCTCTACGAAGGTGGGCTGCGGGTGCCTCTGCTGGCCCGTTGGCCGGGAGTCATCGCTCCTGGGTCCACCAGTGACCACGTCAGCGCCTTCTGGGATGTGCTGCCCACCGTGCTCGACGCGGTAGGCACCAGTGCACCCAGCGGTCTCGACGGCGTCTCGTTCCTGCCCACCTTGCGCGGAACGTCCGCAGAACAGCTCACCCACGCAGCGCTCTACTGGGAGCACGCCCGCCGTCACCAGGCCGTGCGCATGGGTGACTGGAAGGCCGTGCGGCACCATCCCGACAAGGCCCTCGAACTCTACGACCTCGCCGCCGACCCCGCGGAGGCTCACGACCTCGCCGCTCAAAACCCCGCTATTGTGGCTCGTATGCAAGCGCTCATGGCGGAGTTGCGCACACCCTCACAGCACTTCCCCCTCGCGGGGGAATGACTCCCAGATTTCCGGGAATGATCTCAGCGACCACCCAGGCCGCCAGGAGTCGCTTGATCGCTTCGTTGTTGATCTCGGCCACCCCAGCCGCGAACACTCAACTGACGCCTGGTCACCCCGACCATTGACTCCCACCCGAAGGTGAAGCGACGCGGCGGCGGGAGAGTGTCGTACTCAGCTCTGGGGCGCAGCTTTCAGATCCCGGCCGACGGAATCGGCTGTTGGTGCTCTTGTTCGACCGTGGCAACCTGCGGCCATGCACCGCCGACCGCTACTCGACCTGCTCAGCGCCCATGCCGCTCGTCGCCCCGACCAGGCCGATGTCGTCGCGCGCATCCGTCAGCTGGTCGTGGCCCATGCCGATTGCCTGGTGCGAACGTGCGTCCCCGGACACGTGACGGCGTCGGCCTGGGTCGTCACACCCGACGGCAAGCGCTACCTGCTGACCCATCACAAGAAGCTCGACCGCTGGCTCCAGCTGGGCGGTCATGTCGACGGCGAGCCGCACGTCGAGCTGGCCGCCCTGCGCGAAGCCAGCGAGGAGTCGGGGCTGGCGCCCGAGTCCTTGTCGTTGGCCCGCATCGGGGGCGAGTTGGCCGTGCTGGACGTCGACGTGCACGTGATCCCGGCGCATGGCGCCGAGCCTGCTCATGAACACCACGACGTGCGCTTCCTCGTCGTGGTCGATCGCATGCGCCTGCCCGTGGTGAGCGCCGAGTCCCACGACGTGCGCTGGCTGGACATCGACGAGCTGCGCCAGCTCACAGACGAGGAGTCCGTGCTGAGGCTCGCCGACGCGGGCTTGGTGTTGCTAGGCGAAAGATGACCGCCTGGCGTCTTTAAGGACGCGAACAGGCCTTGCGAGTCTGCTGAGAGCTCTGTTGGCTCGGGGAATGTGACTCTACCGGGAACCCGGATCACGGTCACTTCGTGAGCAGCGAGAGGTGGCTCTCCTTGCCCAAGCAAGAGTCGAGGGTCTTCCTGAGAACGTCCTGAGGAACCATTCATGCCGCTATCCAAGAGTCAGATCACATGGAAAGCAGTGTTCGCCTTCGGCTTAGTTGTTTGCCTCTGCGCGCCGAGAGCCCACGCTGAACTGACCTCCGCAGAGGTCGCTGAGTGACTGGCTTCCGATGCCTCAGGCGGCGATCGCTTTGGACGAGCGGTTGCGATCCAAGGAAATACTGCGGTGATCGGTGCTGCGTTCAACGTAGGCGGCGGCACGGACCGGGGAGCGGCCTACGTTTTTGAACGGGACACTTTGGGTGCTTGGCATGAGCGGGTCAAACTCCAGCCGTCTGACTTTCACAGCGGCGAAGTTCTGGGCCCGATCACCGGCAAGCAGTTTGGCACTTCGGTGAGCCTCGATGGAAACACCATTGCGATCGGTGCGCGACTCAGAGATGTCGATGATTTCTCTGTGGGACAGCAGCAGGGGGCCGTCTATTTCTTTACTCGGGATGAAGCGGGCGTTTGGAGTGAGCAGACAGAGCTGCACGGGGCGGACGCCACCTTCGGGGCACAGTTCGGTGAGTCGCTGGCCTTCGACCAAAACACCCTGCTCGTCGGAGCGCCAGGCGCGGGAGCTGGTGCCGCTGGTGCCGCTGGTGCCGCTGGTGCCGCTGGTGCCGCTGGTGCCGCTGGTGCCGCTGGTGCCGCCTACGTCTACACCAGAGATGATTCCGACGTGTGGACCGAACAAGAGATTCTGGCTGCGGATGACGGCATGCTGAACGATTCCTTTAGAGTGTCTGTGGCCATCCATAGCGGTGTGGCTCTTGTGGGTTCTGACAGAGATGACGAGAGCGCTAGCAACAGCGGTTCCGCTTACATCTTTCAGTTCGCGAGTGGATCCTGGACACAGGGCGAGAAGCTCCTTGCGGCAGATGGCGCAGCGAGTGAACGCTTCGGATCGTCTCTGGCCCTCTCTGGAAACGATGTCTTCATCGGCGCTGAGTTCGGCGACGAGTTGCTTGCCGGTACGAACTCTGGGTCCGCCTATGCTTTCTCACTCGATGAGTTCTGTGATGTAGGAGACGGCTTGGCGGGAGTGTCTGGCGTGCCGACTTTGGCAGGCTCTGGGAGTTTGCAACCGCGCACTCCCTACACGCTCTCACTCGCTGGGGCAGCTCCTTCGGCGACGGCGTTTCGCATCACAGGCTTTAGCACGACCAGCGCTCCGTTTCTCGGAGGGCTTCTCGTTCCCGCGCCAGACAGCGTGGTCACCGTCGCGACCAATCGCCTGGCCGAGTGCGTCACGACGGATGTCATTCCGTTAGCTCTTCCCACGGGGACAACCGTGGTGTTTCAGTACTTCATCGTCGACGCCAGCGGAGTGGTTGGCTTCTCCGCGAGTCATGGGCTTTCGGCGACGAGTCGCTGAATGGCATGGGTCGCGGTAGGAGCCGAGTGGGCTGACCTGCCGCGACGCATGAATGGAGCAGCGACGTCCCTGGTCAACAGCTGAATCATCTGCGCGAGGAGCCGACGACTGCCACCGCAGAGCCCACGGCGCAGCAGGTCGACACACAGGTCGACACACAGGTCGACACACAGGTCGACACACAGGTCGACACACAGGTCGACACACAGGTAGCCACGCAGGTAGCCACGCAGGTAGCCACGCAGGTAACCACGCAGGTAACCACGCAGGTAGCCACGCAGGTAACCACGCCTGCCCCCGGCGTACGGGGTCGCCCTTGCGATCACCGAGTCCCAGCGAATGACGATTGCCCAAACCTTCACGATCTAGGTCTTAGGCAGGAAGCACTCTCAGCGCTACTCACTGAATTCGAGATTGACCGGGCGATCTGGCGCCCCTGGCTGGTCCCGTATTAGGTTGGTCGTCGGGACGTCCTCGCCGACGATCTCTAGCTGAAGGTCTGCAAGCCACAGCTCACCCAAGCCCACTAGCAGGGCGCCAAAGGCGAGACCGAGAGTGGTCTCCGGCACATCGAGAACCACCTCGGAGCGAACCCAGTCGGTCGTGCCCTTGAGAGGACGATCCCCCATGTTGTCGAAGTGAAGCAGGTCGGCTCCTCCCGGGCCATCGTCTGGCCGGGACGCCGAGCCGGGCTCCTACCCCTCGCAGGTTTCCCCCTTGCGCAAATCATCCGATCGCCACGAGCCGATTGACCGCCTCGTCGTTGATTCCGGCCTCCCCGTCGCGAAGGTTTCAACCAGCGTCCCGCCACCCCGACCACTCACTTCACCGCACCGCAGATCCATTTGGGCGTCAGCGGTTGTGAGTTTCCAGGCCCACCCTCGGCGGGCTTGCGCGACCGGGCCGGCTGCCCTGCCTAGCCACCCACAGACACAAAGACACCGCCGTTTTCCTCGGCCAGCAAGCGGAACTCTTTGCCGCCGTAGGCACCCACGTAGATCACGTGAATCTGCACACCCCGGTAAGCGTTCACCCGGCGCACTTCTTCGCGAATCTCAGACATGTCCACGGTCTTGCCCACGGTGGGTTCGCCATCGGTGAGAAAGAAAATCGTGTCCACCGGGTCTTTCGTGCTGGTGACAAAGGCGTTGCTCTTCTTCTTGTCGTCAACCTCTTCGCCGAAGGCTGTCATCAGCGCCAAGTGCGTGTTGGTCTGCCCTTTGGACGCGCTGTCCGCTGAGAGGCCCATGCGCGCCCTGAAGCCCGCCCCATCACCGCCCGCTGGCTTCAGCTTGCCCACCCAAGTGGAGGCGTTGTTCTTGTTGAGCACATTTGCCTTGGAAGCCCGGCGCTTCCAGAGTTCGGCCTCGGTGGCGTAGGCCACGATGTTGAAGCCCGTAGATTCGGGCAGCGACTGAATCGTGTTGATCAGCTCTTCCTTCACGATGGCCAGGCGCTGCAACGACTTGTACTCGCGTCCTGTACGCGCGAGCCGTTCTGGGTCGCCGAATGGCTCCTCCATGCTCTTGCTCACATCGATCACGAAAACGATGTTCTCGCTCTTGGTCTCGATGCCCTGGAAGCTGCTTTTCCCTTTACCGTATGCGCTTCCGTTTTCTGCGAGGCGCTTCTTGGCCTCGGCGAGCTTCTTCAGGTCGGGCATCTCGAAGGCAGGCCCGGAGCGATCCCACCATTTGAGCCAAATGGTGCTGTCGTCTTCGAACTTGCGCTGAGTCAGGGTCTGCAGAACTTCGAAAGCGTCTTCGGAGACGCGCGGGTCCACGTCGCCATCGATCATGGTGATCAACGTGCGCACAGCTCCCTTGAGCCGAAGATCTAAGGTGGACTTCACCGCCGCCAAACGGACCGACTTGTCCAGGTGACTCAGGCCCAGGAGCACCGCAGGCAGGGCCTTTTCGCCAGGGTCGATTTGGGACAGGGCGCCGAGCACAGCAATCACTTCTGCGGGCTCAGGATCAGCCTCGCGAACATGCTCGGTGAGCGGGAGCACGGCGATCTCGCTCCCCAAGCGGCCCAGGCCCCCGATGGCGCCCAAGCGAATCCCCAGGTCACGGTCCTCGAGGTAGCCCACCAGTGACTCTCGGGCAAAGTCGTGGCCCATGCCCCCAAGAACTTCGATGACTCCAGCGACCAGGATCTTGTTCTTCGACAGCTTGCGGCTCTCGAGCACCTCGTCGATGAGCCAGCGGGCACCCTCGGCGTTGGACAGAGCGGAGAGCACATTCACCGTGGCCCGGCGCACCAGGTAGTCCTCGTCTTCGAGAGCTGCAGTGAGAGCCATGACGGCGCCCAGACTGTCGATGCCTTCGAGCGTCAGCACCGCCTGGCGCCGCTGATCCACGTTCTTGTCCTTGCCGTAGTAGACCCTGAACTCGGACACGAGCGCCGCGTCGTCATCAATGACCAAAGCGCTGGCGCTCGCTGCGCTCACACCATGAGCTGGCAGCAACGAAAGCAAGACAAGCAGAAGACTCGACATGGGCGTGGGACCCTGAGGGCAAAAACGGGCAGAGCGGCAGAGGGGGTCTACCGCCAAAGCGGGGTAGAGGAGCCTAGCTCAACGGCGGCCATCGGTGAAGTCACGCCGAGCGCTGGATACACTACTAGCATGACTGCCCCCCTGCCTCCCGGCCTTGCCTGCGAGCGTCTTGACTGGCTCCCAGCGGAAGCCTCCCAAAGACGCTATGGACGCTTGTTTGGTCCACGCGCTGTCCAACGCCCCACTGCTGTGGTGATGACCTTCGCCAAAGGCACCGCCGCCGAAGAAGTCAGCAGAGTGTTGCGGGCCACAGAATTACTGGCTCAGGCCGGTCTGCCTGTCCCAGAAATCTTTGATGCGGTGCCCGAGCAAAGGTGGATTCTCCAAGAAGATTTGGGAGATATCACCCTCGCCGGAGCTCGCAGCGCCGGGATTTCTGTAGCGCCCCTCTATAGCGAGGCCGTGGGTTTGCTGGAGCGCATGGCCCCGCTCTCCATGGACACCTCGCCCAAGCCGCCTCTCAATGAGCGCCGGCTGCAAACTGAACTCCATCAGTTCGCCGTCCTGGCCCTGCAGCTCCCGGATGGGGGCGGCGCTGGCCTCAAAATCGAGCTAGCGAACTTGGTCGACTACTGCAGCGCCCTGCCCACAGTGCTCTGCCACCGGGACTACCACTCCCGTAATCTGATGGTCTGCGATGGTCGCCTACGCATGATCGACCACCAAGATGCGTTGATGGGCCCCGGGCCCTACGACCGGGTGTCCTTGGCCTACGACCCCTATGTGGAGTTGGCAGAACCCATTCGCCAACGCATCGCTGGCAGTGCGGACGGCACGGCCGAGGTGGGCATTCAACGGCTGGCCAAGGCCATCGGTACCTTCGCAGACAAAGGCGAGCACTGGCGCCAGTGGATAACCCCAGCAGCCCGTACCGCGCGGAAGCTGATCACCCAAAGCGACCTCTCGTTGCCACTGCTCGATCTCGCCTTCGCCGCGGTGGGCGCTGCTGCCACGAAGCAGGCATCGAGCCCTTGAGAGTCCCCCAGCAAGCCATCGTTCTCGCTGCAGGAGAAGGGCGCCGGCTCCGTCCCTTTACAGCTCACACGCCCAAACCCTTGGTGCCCTTTCTGAATCGGCCGCTGCTTCAAGGCACCCTCGAAGAGCTCGAACAAGCCGGGGTACAGCGGGTCTGGCTCAACGGATTTCATTTGGCGGAGCAGCTGCTGGCTTGGGCCTCCACCTGGCAAAGTGACACCCTTGAGGTCACCGTGGTTGTCGAAGAGCAGCTGCTCGGCACGGGAGGCGGGCTGGCCAACATCGCCCCGCGTCTCGCCCCCGAACCCGTGCTGGTTCTGGCGGGAGACGTGGTCGCTGATTTTGATTTCGAGGCTCTGACCCAGCGCCATCTGTGCTCGGGGGCTGAGGCCACCATGGCGCTCACCACCGCAGCCGATCCCCAGCAGTTCGGTCCGGTGGCCCTCGACGAACGCGACATGGTCTGCGACATCATCGGCCGACAGAACCGCCCAGGTTGCCGCTCCCTGGTGAATGCTAGCGCCCATGTGCTCGAGCCCCGTTTTTTGGCGCGGCTACCGTCTGCTGGAGTCTCGTGCTTTGTGCGCGACGGTTACCTGCCCGCCCTCGGTGACGACGCAGCCATCGCCGGCTGGGTGCACCCAGGCGCCTGGGCAGAAACTGGGACTCCGGAGGCGCTCCTCAGCGCCCAACGGGCCGCTCTGAATGGCAGCCTCCCCGTCTCGGCTCACAGACTCACGGCTGGCGGCCGGCAGCTCGGTGACCAAGCCCTGATTCATCCCACTGCCACAGTGGCTCAAGGAGTCGAGTGCAGTGGAGGCAGTACCGTGGGAGCCGCTGCGCATATCGGCCACGGCGTCATCATCCGTCAGTGTCTCGTGGCCAGCGGCGTCTGCCTCCCTGACCACACCACCTGGGAGAACCAAATCATCGATAGCCAGGACACTGTTGAGCAACTTCTCGCCGAACAACACGGAGCAGCCCTCGGATGAGCGGCGGCCGTATTCTGATCGCCATGTTCTTGGGGCTGGCGCTATTGCTCTGGCTGGCCCTGGACGAAGGCGAGGACGCTGACATTCGTCGGGGCCTCGAAGAGACCGCGGTGGCTCTCGATGCGGTGACGGCCGAGCTGGCGTCTTTTGACGACCTCTACCAGCAGCTCAGCCGCCGGGGGCTCATGCTTCGACTCAAGACAGAGCACGATGGCTTGCGCGCCCAGCTGGCGACCCTGCGGGCCCGACGTTTGCACATCCCCGACGACCCCACTGTCGAGCGTCCTCGTAAGCTGCGAGTCTTTCGTGAGCTGCGTGACGAAGCCAACCAGCTATTCGCCATGACCAGCAGCCTGGGCATGCGCGTCAACGCCCGGCACGAGTTCATCACTCTCTCCAGCCCGCGGCTCAACCGCTGTCGGGAACTCCGAGACAAGCTGCTGGCCTACCCTCTCGAAAACGACGAGCTGACCACTCGCGTGAGCGCCATGTCTGGACACTTTGCAGAGTTAGAGGGCTTCGCAAAACAAGCCGACTCCATGCTGCACAGCAACATCAACCAAGGGCAGATCTTAGGGCAGACTACGCTCAACGGGCTCGCTGACTGCATCACCAACATGGTCGAGCTAGACCAGACCGTGCGTGAACACCTGGGGCTGCCCCCTGAGAGCGAGTGAGCAACGTCGGTCCCGTGAGAGACCAGCTGTCGCCTTAGCGAAGCCCCGCTTCTACCACTGCCGCTTCTTGATCACGTCCCAGCGCGCGTAAAGCACGAACCTGCACTTGCAGGAGGTTCGCTGCGTGCGGCCGATTGGCCAGGGCAGGCGCCAACCGGCTGAGGGCTTGTACCGGGTCACCAAAGACCACCTCGTACAGTGCATCGAGGGCTGCTGTCTCCGGGTCACCCGGAACCAACGCTTCGGCCTGATCTAAGAGTAGCGGGACCGCTGGGGCGCCTTGTTCCGTCTTGTCGGCCTGCTCCATCAGCACCTTGGCTAACTCGTGCAGCGCCCCCACGGATGCTGGCTGTAAGAGGACAGCCCGTTCCAAGGCGGCTCGGGCCGCACCGTGGCTGCCCAGGGCACGCGCGGCCTTGCCGATGAACAGCTGCAGCTCGGCCACATCCCCGTACTGCTTTCGCTGTGCCTCCAAGACCATTAAGGCGGCGCTGGCATCACCTCCCACCAGCAGCGTGTTCGCCCGATCGATCGCCGCTATCAGCTCCATAGACTCTCGGGGATCGCGACGGGTCGTCAGCGTACTGGGAGCACCGCCGGGCCCCACGTACCCGAGGGCTCGCAGCTCGGCGTCAGCGCTCACCGTGGCCGCTTCGACGGCCGGAGCGGTAGAAAGGACCGCCCCTCTCAGCACATGCTCAGCGCCGTCGTGTCCTTCAACCTCAAGAGGATCGTTAGCTAAGTCGTGCAACCTCCAGGCTGGTGACTTGGACTCTGGAGCTCCCAGCAACTTCAACTCCCCGTGACGCACTCCTACGAGCGGCGAAAAGCCGTAATAGAACCAGCCAGCGCGGGCTTCGAGGGGCAGGCTCCGCGGGGGCTGCCTGCGCAATAGCGAGCGTCCCTCAAGCTGCGGATCGGAAGTCAGCCCCAAGAGATCCAAGACAGTGGGGGTGATATCGAGCAAGCCCACCACATCGTCACGGAGCTGGCCAGGCTGGGGAAAGCTGCCCGGCTGTGCCTCCGTGCGAGAGAAGATCAAGGGCACGTGCATGGTGCTCTCGTAGAGCAACAGTCCGTGGGTTTCCTCGCCGTGATCTCCCAGTCCTTCGCCGTGATCTGACGTCAACACAATCAGCACGTCGTCGCCGAGCGCCTCGACGGCGGCCAGCAAGCGCCCCACCTGCTGGTCAGCGAAGGCCACCTCGTCTGCGTAGGCCTCACGTGGAGGAGCGTCTCGGCCACCGGGAGCTTGGTACGGAGCGTGCGGGTCGTACAAATGCACCCAGGCAAACCAAGGGTCTTGCTGCACGCCCAGCCAATCCATGGCCCGCTCGACGGTGACATCTCCCCGGCGTTCATGGGGACGTAGAGGGCCTCCGGGAAGCTGCAAGTCATCATCGTAATGCGCAAAACCTCGGTTCAAGCCATGGCGATGATCGAGCATGTTGCTGGAGACAAACGCGGCGGTCTGATAACCGGCGCTGCGCAACGATTCTGCCAACGAGGGCACTGGCAAACTGGGGACGGCGACACCGTTCACGGTCAAGCCGTGGCGCCCCGGCCGCACCCCGGTCAACATGGTCCCGTGAGACGGCAAGGTGAGCGGAGACACGGACGTGGCCCGAGTGAACGTCGTCCCGTGGGCGGCGAGAGCGTCGATCGATGGCGTCAGATTTTTCCCGAAGGCGCTCTCTGGCCCGACGGCGTCGGCGCGAAGCGTGTCGATACTGATCAGCAAGACGCTGGGGCGCGTGTCGCGACTGCAAGACGGGCCGCAGACTCCCCCAAGGAATATCCCCAGGATCAGGATCCACCGTGACCGCCCGGTCACGATCAAGTCGTCCGGGGACCGCGCCGCAGCACCCGGCGATCACCGTGCCGAGCCGTGAGCCCCGTGGCATCGAAGTGTTCGAGCAAGGGAATCAGGTACTTGCGACTGGTGCCCAAGGCATCCCGCAAAAGGGGGATCTCGATGGCGCCCTCTCGTTCTGCTCCATGGGCCATCAAGACGGAGACCATGTGATCCAGCACCGTGGTGTGAAACAAGAACGGGCCTACCACTTGAACCTCCCCGGCCTCGCGTAGCATCTCAATCAACGCGCGCGTGTCAGCGCTTGCGAGCCCGGTAAACTCGTCATCGACGAGTGGAGGCGCGGCGCCGCCCTCTAACAAGGCCGACAGAATGCGGTCTTTGACCTGAGTGAGTTGATCACCCAAGCGCCCTCGATGGCCGCTACGACGGACGCGACCACCCGCTTGGGTCTCCACTCGGCGGCTGCGACCGATGGTGGCTCGTAAGGCAGCCTCAGAGCAAGACATCAAGCTGCGCACAGCCGTCATGTCCAGCCAATCCAACAAGGGCTGCTGCTTATGGGCCTTTTTCAACACGGAGACCAGCTCGTTGCCCAGGGCGTCGAGCGCCTCACCGGCATACCAGTGATCGGAGCCAACCCGCAACAGCTCCCCTGCATCGATGGACGGCTGCAAGACGGGAAGCAGGCCTGCGATGACATCGCCAGCCTCCCGCTCTAGCTCAGAGGTGCTGCAGCCCCGTGCGCCGGCAGCAACAAGAGCTGCAAGGACGAGCGCTCGTGGATCTCCCACCGCGTCCGCCCGAGCATCCAGGTCGTTGAGTACCCGAGCCTTCAGACGCTTCAGGCGTCCGTCGGTCAGCGCCAAAACACGACCGCCACCCAGGACGGCCATGGAGGCGGCGTCTCTCAGCACCATCGAATCGCCTACCGCGCAACACACTGCATCGTCGAGACGGAGCTGAACCCGGTGGCGGCTCTCCAACTCACAGCTCTCCCCATCCAGCAAGGTGGCCCGCCCCATCACTTCGTCCGTGCCCACGTGCACTCGCACGGGATGGCGCTGCCGCAAGCTGCTCTGCCCATCAACGTGCCGGTAATCCAAGGCCACGAATCGCGACGAGCCAAAGAGCCCGGGTACAGACACCACATCACCCCGGCGCACATCGTCTTTGCTGCCACCGGCCAGGTTCAGCGCGGCTGAATGCCCGGCGCTGCCACTGTCCCGCTGCTCTCCGTAGGCCTGAATCCCGCGCACTCTAAGGCGCTGGCCGGTACGCACGACCTCTAGGGTCTCGCCCACGGCGATCTTCCCGGAGATCGGCACGCCAGTGACGACCAGGCCATGACCTGCCACGGAGAACACTCGCTGGACGGGCAGGCGAAAGGGCCCCTTGTCGGTGTGGGGCTCCACGCGGTCCACGAGCCCGTCGAGGACCTGACGCAGCTCGTCCATTCCCAGCCCAGTCGTGGCAGAGATGGGGACGATGGAAGCCTGGTCGAGAAACGTGCCGGCAACGAATTCCCGCACATCTTCTAGGGCCATTTCGACCAGCTCTTCGTCCACCAGGTCGACCTTACTCAAGGCCACCATGCCGAGCTGAACGCCCAGCAGGTTCAAGATGGCCAAGTGTTCACGGGTCTGAGGCATCACACCGTCGTCGGCAGCCACGACCAAAACGACAACGTCCACAGACGTCGCCCCAGCCACCATGTTCTTGATGAAGCGTTCGTGTCCCGGGACATCGATCAAGCCCACCGTAGCGCCACTGGTGTGCTGGTAGGGCGCGAAGCCCAGGTCGATGGTCATCCCCCGCTCTCGTTCTTCGTCGAGGCGGTCGGGATCAACCCCGGTCAGAAAACGTACGAGCGAGGACTTGCCGTGATCAATGTGACCTGCAGTGCCCACGATCACCCTGCGGATTTCGCTCACGACGTCAGCAGCTCCGCACAGTGAGAAGAACCCTGCTCAAGCAGAGGTCGGCTCAATGACCTCTGGAAGATACAAGATGCGCTGGCACTGACGGCAAACCACGATGGTCTTGGTGCTGCGCAGCATGTTGTTGTCATTGGGCGTCAGTGTGGAGAAGCACCCCTGGCACGTCTTCCCTTCTGCGGGAACGATGGCGTTACCGAGAGCCTTATGCGCCCGCTCGTAGATTTGGAGAGCATCTGAAGAGATCGCCTTGATCACCTGGGAGCGGCGCAAGTCCATCTGCCCTAGCTCGCCCTTGTGAGTGTCCATCTCTTCGAGAGCCCGGCGCTGAAATGCCGAGTACTCTTCTTGCGCATCGGCTAAGAGCTGCTCGTGATCTTCAACGAGGCGATCGCCCAGAGCGATCACGTCGTACTGCTCAAGAATCGACTCTTCGACCGCGCCTTTTTCTTCGGTCTTCCGAGTGATCTCCGCGATCAGCAGGCTGTACTCCTGGTTGGACTTCGCCGAGAGCAGGTTGCCGTTCGCCTTCTGCAAGGCCTCTTCGCGCTGGGCCAAGTCGAGCTCAAGGGTCTTGAGTCGGGCCTGAAAACCGCGGCGCTTATCCTTCGCAATACCGAGCGCTGCTTCGGCCTCTCGACTCTGACGGCCTCTTGAGGCCAGCATCCTGGGAACGCCGTCGATCAGCAGTTGTTCATCACCTCGCTTTCGATCGAGATCACCAAGGGTCACGAGCTGATAGAGCAACTGTCGGGAGTCGTCAATGGTCACGAGATCGGAAGTTTCCACCTGCGAGGGAAGCCTGCAATCTAGCAAAGTCGACCGGACTGG
>JBLIMM010000111.1:0-13579 GCA_047638635.1 Pseudohongiellaceae bacterium
CACTGCGCTCCGGCTTCGCTTTGCTCAGATTCGCTTCGTGATGAGCTCCCCGCTGCTCCCTCTGGCGATGGGGGTGCACCCTCGCGAGGGTTCGCTCCTCTGGGGGGTGGGGCGAGCGACACATCTTTGGGTTCTCTGAAGGGCGTGCAGCCTCTGGAGATTTGGGAGGGGCGAGACGGTGGGGATGCTGAGGTTGCTGTGCGCTTGGGGTTGTCGACCGTGCGGGGGATGGGGGACTCTCGGGAGGCGGGGGTGCGGGGGGCGCTGGAGTCGGTGAGGACTCAGGGGCCTTTCGCGAGCTCAGCAGACTTTGCTCGGCGCAGCGGGGTGGGGCGGCGGGTGATGGAACACCTGGCGCGTTTGGGAGCGTTGGGGAGCTTTGTGACTCGGCGCCGGCAGGCTCTTTGGCAGGTGGCTGAGTTGGCTCGGAAAGTACCCGGCCCTCTGGCTGCGAGACTGCCTGTGGAGCGCGAGATCGAGTTGCGGGTCATGGGTCCAGGGGAGACCGTGGGCGAGGACTACCGCATGGGCGGAGCCAGCACGACCCTGCACCCCTTGGCGATTCTGCGCTCGCAGCTCACGGCGGCAGGTGTGCTGACCGCCGGCGGGTTGGCCGCTGCGGGGGCCCCGAGCGCCGGATCTTTGGTGACCGTGGCGGGCATGGTCATCTGCCGGCAACGTCCGCCCACTGCAGGGGGACTGACCTTCGTCACTCTGGAGGACGAAACAGGCTTCACCAACCTGATCGTGAGCGCCCGGATCAGTGACGAGCAGCGGCAGGCTATGCGGGCCTCTTTGCTCGGAGCGACGGGCGTGGTCGAGTGGGCCGACGGCGTGACCAACCTGCGCGTGCGCCGACTGCAGCCCCTCTCGGATGCCCAGTCTATCGAAGGGCTGAGCTCACACGATTACCACTGAAGTGCCGCCGAAGAAGCCACGTCGATGGCTTCTTGGTTCTTTGCTTGATCCTTTGAAGCCTCCGTCACTCTCGGTGCCGGCGAACACGTATGATCACCCCCCGCGCCTGTTGGCTGATCTTGAGACTTTAGAGAGGGGCGGCTCCCTGCGACCGATGACTGAAGACGGAAGCAGCCGGCATCTCACCGGCCCCCGCTGGATAGGCGACAGTTTGCTCGTGGCTGCGGCCATCGGGTTGGTCTACTCGGCCCTTGCGCCGAACCTGCTCTGGGGTGGCGACTCCTTGGCTTACATCCGCGCTGTGAGCACCGGTGAGATCGACCGCTCCGTACACTTTCTGTACCTGCCCTTCATGCGTTGGGCCGCAGACCTGGGGGCCGTCTTCGGCTTCGATGCCTACCTCTCTCTTCGGGCCGCATCCTCGTGGGCCACGGCTCTTGGTGTGGGAGTTCTGCACCAAGCTGCGGTGCTCATGGGCGCCTCCCGGAGTCGCGCGGTGTCCGTGGCGGTGATGCTCGCAGTCACGCCCGCGGTGGCTTTCTTTGGAATGATCGTCGAGATTCCGGGGGTCTTGTTTGGTGCCACGGCGCTGGTTTGGCTGGCCGCTGCGATGTTCGTGCGCAAACCCCAGGCGCTGACGGCCGCGGCTATGGGGCTTGCCACGGGTGTGGCAGGGTCGATCCACTCAAGCGCACACCTGATGCCCTTGGCCGTCGCTGCGTTTTGCTTCGTCCACACGCACTTAGGGATGAAGCGGCTCTTGTGCTTCGGTGCGATTCTTGGGGTCGCTCACGTGGCCTGGTTAGTGCTGTTGATGGTGGCGACGGACCTGCTGGTGCTGCAGTCGCTGCAAGATTCAGTAGCGCTCGTCGAATTGGCCCGTGAGTTACGGGTTGAGTTAGGTACCACCACTTCGCACACGTTGCACGAGTGGATCATCCCCTACGCCCCGCTGAGCTTTGTGATTCTGGGGGCGCTCAGGCAAGTCCAACATCGTCGGGAGCTCATGGCCTTGGCTGTGTCGCTGCTGGCTTACGGGGTGATGGCCTGGCCCTTGCTCGCGGCCACATGGAGCTCCCAGCTGGTGGAGCACGGGGGCTACTACTTGGCCCTGGCCTTCCCCCTGGCGTGGCTCGGCAGCGCTCAGTACAGCCTCGGCGTGGGCAAGTGGCTGTGGACCGGCGGAGCGATCCTCAGCGCTACCTTGCTCTGGGGGGAGACCCTCAAGGAAACCTCCGCGGTGATCCCCGCTGAAATGCGCAGCGCCTTGGGGACGGAAGAGGCGACGCTGCTGTGCCACAGCAGCGAGGACCTTCTTGAGGTCTGCAGAACCCTGCCCTCGATGGTGATCTACAAAGCGGACCAAGTGCCGGGCATGGCGGCCAGGCGAGAGGCCATTTACATCTCTTTTGATCGGCTCTACGACAGCGGGCAGCGGTCTGGCCGGGACGTCTTTCTCACGGACGCGCTGAAGAACGCGATGGAGCAGGCGTCGATCCCCCTGGGGGTGTACATCCGCAAGAATTACGCAACGGAGGTGCTCAGGGCCGGGGGATTTGTAGCGCATCGTGTGACCCGTCGGCCGGGGGGCTGACCGAGAGCGCGCTGGGCCACAGCGAGCGTGTCGCCAGAAGCGCTGGAGCGCTATGCTGGCGCCGCAGACTCCCCAGCACAGCACCCACCGCCCCCGGAGCGACACTTGAGCACGAAGAAGTACGACATCGAACCCGCTGACGATCCCACCGATCAGCGCTACTTCCCAGCTGCCGACGAAGCTCAGCTCACCCTGCGGGCAGTGGCCGTTGGTTGTGTGGTGGGTAGCGTCGTCTCGTGCACGAACATCTACATCGGGCTCAAGATCGGGTGGACGTTTGGGGCCTCGATTGTCTCTGCGGTGCTGGCCTTCGCGCTCTTCTCGGTGATGGGCAAGCGCCTCTCGGTGCTGGAGACCAACATCAGCCAGACCGCAGGCTCGGCGGCGGGAGCCATGGCCTCGGCCGCTGGTTTGGTGGCCGCCATCCCGGCCATGCAGATGCTGGGCTTCGACTTCGCTTGGTATGAGCTCATGGGCTGGGCCCTGGGCGTCGCTTACTTAGGCGTGTTCTTTGCTGTGCCCCTGCGCCGACAAGTGGTCGAGATCGACAAGCTGCGCTTCCCCACAGGCACGGCCACCGCCGAGACGGTGCTGGCCATGCACGGTGACGGCGAAGGTGGCAGCGGTGAGGCCATGAAGAAAGCCAAGGTGCTGATCTGGTCCGGGGTTGGCGCCGGCCTTTACACCTTGGCCAGCTTCTTCATCCCGCAGTTTGAGATGCCTCCCTTTCAAGAGTGGTTTCCTGAGACCGTCCTGGTGACGTGGGCCGCTTGGGGCTTCAAGCTCTACTTGGGCCCCTCGCTTTTCGGGGCTGGTTTCTTGATCGGGCCCCGTGTCGCCTGCTCGCTGCTCCTGGGCGCGGTGCTCGCGTGGGGCGTGCTGGGCCCGCTGGCTCAGAGCAATGGCTGGGCTCCGGGCGAAATCATGAGCTACGGCGATGGACCTCGCGGCTGGCTGCTGTGGCCGGGTGTGGCGCTGATGGTGGCCGAGGCGCTGACGGCCTTGGGCCTCTCATGGAAGACCTTCGTGCGCGCCTTCAAGATGCCCAAGAACTTGGGCGACGGCGGAGCCACCGTAGACGACGGCAAGTCGATCCCCAACTCATGGTGGATGGGCGGCCTTGCCGTGGGCACCACGCTGACCTGCGTGTTGGCTTACGTCATCTTCGAGATCCCTGTGTGGATGACCCTGATCGCCGTGGCCCTCTCCAGCGTCCTGTCCGTGGTGGCCGTGCGCTCAACGGGCGAGACCGACATCAATCCCATCGGCGGCATGGGCAAGGTGACCCAGCTGGTCTTCGGTGGCTTGGCCCCGGGCGCCATGGGCACCAACCTCATGTGTGCGGCCATCACCGGAGCGGGCGCGAGCCAAGCGGGCGACATGATGCAGGACCTCAAGACAGGGCACCTGCTGGGGGCCTCGCCCCGCAAGCAGTTCTTGGCCCAGCTGGTGGGCATCGCAGCTGGCGTGGTGTTCGTCATCCCGGTCTACACGCTGTTCTCGACGGCTTATGAGATTGGTGGCGAGAAGTTGCCCGCCCCAGCTGCCCACGCTTGGAGGGCCATGGCCGAGCTGCTGGCTCAAGGCCTGGACGCTTTGCCCGCCATGGCAGGCCCCGCCGTGCTCGGCGGACTGCTCCTGGGCATGCTGCTACCCTTCTTGCGCAAGGTCGACAAGATCAAGACCTACGTGCCCAGCGGCCTGGCCATGGGTATCGCCTTCATCGTTCCGGCTTACTACTCTCTGGTGATGTTCTTGGGCCTGCTGGTCTGGTTCCTCTGGAAGAAGATCAACCCGGGCTCGGTGAACAAGTACGACTTCGTGCTGGCCTCCGGCCTGGTGGCTGGCGAAGGGCTCATGGGCATCGTCAACGCGGCGCTGACCATCCTGGATGTGCAGCCACTGTACTGAGCTCGAATGTGGGCGTGATTCCAACCTGGGCAGATCATGGGAGGCGAGTTGAAAGATGCTTGAACCCATGCTCGCAGCCCATGCTCTGACCCTGGTGCCCGACCTTCCCCGCTGGATCGAAGCCCGCGCTCTGCTGCTCTCTGGGCACAGCGCGATCTTTGGTTCGGCGGGCGAGTTGATCATTCGTAACGACGCAGCGAAGGGCCGCTTGGCTGTGGCGCTGGGGCGGGCGAGTGCAGACTCCGCGGGAGCGATTCTCTGCGATCGTCCCGGGCGCGAACTGATGTGCCCTGTAGATGACGGTGAACACTGGTTGCGAGTGCTGCCCGGCTGGTCGGCGGGGGAGGTTCTGCTCTACAGACTCGAGCAGCCCAGCGCACTGGCTGCTGAATCTCCAGGGGTGAAACGCTTAGGGGTCGAGCACTCCCTGGAACACTTGCCAGCGGAGCTGCGCGAGGAGCTCGAAGAGGCTCTCCCGGATCACACTGTTTGGTGCGCCTTTCACGAAGGCAGTGCAGCTAGCTTCGCCTACAGCCATTGGCGCACGGAGGGCTTGTTCGATATCTCCATCGACACCAACCCAGGCCACCGTCGGCGCGGGCTGGCCCGACTGGCGGTGAGCGAGTTGATCCGTCAGGAGATCGCAGCAGGGCTTCAGCCGGTGTGGGGCGCCATGGGAAGCAACAGCGCATCCCAACGCCTGGCCCACAGTCTCGGCTTTGCCCTGGTAGACAAGATGCTGGTGTTGTCACAGAGCGCCGCAAAGACTAGCTGAGCGCCGCAGAGGTTCGCTGAACGTCGCGCCCGTGAAATCACGGCTGCATAATGGGGCCCATGATCTCCTACCAGAACCACGCCGACGACTTGTCCCCGGACGACCTGCAGGGTTTCTTTGAAGGATGGCCGAGGCCGCCGAGCCCAGAGACCCTGCTGCGATTGCTCCGTGCCGCGCAGCACGTCGAGCTCGCCCGGGAGCAAACCAACGGCCGCGTGGTGGGCTTCGTCTACGCAGTCTCCGACGGCATCTTGGCAGCCTACGTGCCGCTGCTAGAAGTTCTCCCCGAACACCGCGGCGCCGGTCTCGGCAGCGAGCTGGTGCGCCGACTGATGGCTGCACTCAACGGGCTCTACATGCTCGACCTGGTCTGCGACGAAAGCGTGGTGCCCTTCTACGAGCGACTGGGTTTGTCGCGGCTTGCTGGCATGGCTCGACGGCATCCCACTGGGCTGGACGGACTCAGCGACGCTTGAGCGGGTTGGCGAGTTCTCTCGAACAGTTCAGCTGCGATCTTGCGAAGGAACTCGGCGGCTTCTGATCCACCACCCTGCGGCAAACACGAACGGGACCCACAGGGGCAGTGCGATCCACCAAGAAGACATCCCGCTCCAATCTCCGTTGATGGTGAAGCGCAGAGGCTCGCTGTTGGGCGCGACGAAAAACGCTTCAGGGCTCAAGCCGATGTTTTGCGCGACTTGCAGAAGGAGGCGCCCATGTTCGAGGCGCCAGCGAAAGTTGCCAAGAGATGCGCCGGCATACACGACTGTGTTGAGTAGCAAGACACAGACGATGCCAAGGGTGCAGTAGGCCCCTGCCTTGCCCGCTCTGTGGGGTCGCCGTTGCGCTGGATCAGGTTCTTGCATCTGACGGACTCGGATCTGCGCGGCGCGGTGAAGAGATGTTCTTCACTCGCGCCGGTGAGACAGCATGTCGCATTAGTTCTTCTTGCTCAAGTGCGCTGGCTACCACGTCGGTGTGGCCCGGCGTGAAACCCACCCACTTCGCACGGTTGTGAATCGGTCGGTTTAGAAGTCACCCTCGGCCATGTAGGGCTGGCTCCAGAGGATCACCTGGAGCAGCACCGATTTGATCCACGCCTGGTGCATGGCCTCGACCTGCTCGGGGCTGTGATCGCCCATCGCCAGGAAAGGCTTCAGCGTGGCCGTGACGGGGTAGATCAGCGCCGGCAGATAACGAAAGTGGATGTGGTCGACGGCATCAGCTCCATCGGTGCGGTTCTTCTTGGCACGGGTGTGGCGCAGGCCAATCTCGTGCTGAAAGTCGAGCCAGTCCTGGTCGTACTCTGCCGCGGCGGTGTCGAGAATCCAGTGCCCGAAGCGCTCGCGCACCCGCGCCAGGTAGTTGGCGTCGGGCTGGCCGGCGCTCGAGGAGAAATAAGCGATGAGCTGTGGCTGCGATCCGACGAAGCCGTACCACACGTCGAGGATGGCGTCGACCTGGGGCTCGAGCAGCGGGCGCGACATGCGCAGGGCGGCCACGTCCTCCTCGCTGAAGAGCAAGGTGGCCTGGATGGCCGCTAGGTCGTCGACGGTGAGTGTCGAGCCCGCGAGAGCTGGAGCATCGGTGGACCCGTGGTCACGGGGGGCGAGGTAGGGGTTGTCCATAGAACTGTCTTTCGGGCTGGAGCAGGCGACGAGCACGACTGCGAAGAGGGAGGTCAGGGAGACGTGGGTGAAACTCATGGCGTGGTCCTTGGGTTGTGCCAGTGATTGCATCTGTCAATGTAGTGTTGAGTCGACACTGTCTCTCTTGAAGGAGAGACTCGCGCAAGCTTTTCCTGAAATAGTTTCGATGCGATACTATTGCGAGAGCCAGCCCGCTTGGCCGCCAACTGCACTCTTCCATCTCCCAACGCTTCGGATCCTCACGTGGGCTCCCACCGCACCTACGAACTCTTAGAGCGCCTAGGCAACCTCTTGCGCGCCGAGGAGCGCCGCGCCGGCCAAGAGCATGGGCTGCAGCCAGTACACCTGCACGCCTTGAGCTACTTGGCCCGGTGCAACCGTTACAGCGACTCGCCTGCGGGCGTCACCACGTACCTCGGGGTGACCAAGGGCACGGCATCCCAGACCCTGCGGCGGCTGCAGGAGAAGGGGCTGGTGCGCTCCAAGCCCGACCGCGATGACGGCCGGCGCCTGCGCCTAGCGTTGACGGCCAAGGGCCATCGCGTCCTGGGGGCGACGGTACCCCCGCCTGCCTTCCGCATGGCTCTCGATGGCCTACCGCAGGCTCAGGGCGAAGCGGCGCTCGAGGAGCTTCTGCGCCGCTTGCAGCGCGAGAACGACTCGCGCTCTTTCGGAGTGTGCCGCACCTGCCGCTACCACGTGATCAAGGGAACGCAGGCAGAGTGTGGCCTGACGGACGAGCCGCTCTCGGCAACGGACGCCGGTTTGATCTGTCGCGAGCACGCCTAGGGTCGCGACGATCGCAGGATGGAGGTCGCCCACGATGTGGCGGGCCCACAAGTCGGTGGGGCGATCGACGGGTCAGCCCGGCCCGGCGGTTCCCCGGCCTCGTGTTCCTCAGCGTCTCGGTCTCCACCACATCGGGCACGATGTGCATCGACAACGGTGCGCTGGCATGGCTCAGCGCACCGTTGTCGATGGGATGCCTGTGGGGATCCTCATCCCTGAAGGCTTTCTGATCGAGAGGCTCTGTCCGTCTACGGGGTAGTGCCCTTCACGCCATTCGACAAGGACACTCCTGCAACGGCTGCGGCGTCCTGAATCGCCCACTGTACCCACAGCTCTGTGCCTGCGGGGGCTCCTGCCGGCATGACGAAGGGCAGCGGAAAGTTGCCCGTGCCACTGGTCATCGTGATCAGCGGCGCGAAGAACGGGTTGGGTAACAGCAGCCCGCCCTTGAAGGGTAGCGGGGTGCTGCCCAGGGCGAGGAACAGCGCTGCGGTAGCGGACGGCGCGGCGTTGCTCAGCTCGACCGAGTTGACCGAGCCACTGCTCAGATCGCCAGAGCCCACGAGCGCAGGGTCGCCGGACACACCAGCGAGGGCGTTGCCCTCATCGCTCCAGGCGTCGCCTTCGAGGGCGATGGTGAGATCCTGAAAGTCGATCAGCAGGGGATTGAATGGCCCGTCGTCGATGGTCCAGTTGAACACTGTGAGGCCGGTAAAGTCGTAGGTCCCCAGTGCACCGAGCAGATCGAGTGATGAGAGCAGATTGCCGCCGTAGGTCACGTGCGTGGCGTTCGCGAACGGGCCGAAGACTCCCGTTTGTGACAGGGGCACACCAACGGGCACGTCGATGTTCGTCGAGACCAGGAAGCCGTCGACTGCAGGGTCGTTGTCACGCAGCACAAAGAAGGGCGTCATGGACGGTGGCGGCTGAAGCCCCACAGTGACCGTGCCGTTGCTGAGCGAGAACGAGTCCCTGTCGATTTCATAACCCCGGGTCGGAAAGTTCGGACTGTTCACGAACACATCAGTATCGAGCAGGAACGTCAGCGACGCCTGATCGTTCAAAGCGAACTCACCGAGGGGCGCCGGGTTGATCTGGTTGGACACGACCTGACCCTGAAAGGTCACTCGAACGAGCTGACCTGCCCCAGCGGTGTGGGCGAGCAGTGTCGCGGTAAACAGGACAAGCAGGGGAGTGGCTGGGCGCATGGCAGGCTGGTCCGTAGGTTCGAGGAGCTGAAATCGACCCTCCCTACCTACACCAGGACTTCAAAGCTGCCTAGCCGTTTTCTCCAGAGAAAGGCCCGTGGTTCCGGCCGCACGAGCTTCCTGGTGAGGCTGGTCCGCAAGCTGAACTTGCGCCGGTCGCCGGTGATGACCTGCAAAGAGTCTAGAAACGGTGTCTGACCTGAGCTCTGGTGACCCAGGCCCGATCGGCGCCGGGAAACGCAGCGCTCGGCTCGAAGAGGCCGAGTACCATCTCGAAGTCCCAGGCGCGGCTTTCTCGAACGCCCAGGATCAAATCAACGCCCCAACCCAGATCGTGGTGTCGGCCGTCGGGCCGCATGCGCAGGTTCGACAAGAACAGCGGCGGCTGCTTGGGGAACAGCAGCGGGTCGAGTTGCCAGGTCTCCACCAGGCGGTCCTTGTGCACGACAAGGTCGAGGGAGGTCTTCTTTGCTAAACGAATGCCGAGCCCGGCGGTGAAGATGTCGAGGTTGGACAAGTCAGGCTGGACCAACTCGCCATAAGTCTTGAACGACGTGACCCCGCCGAACCTGCCGTTGTTGTCGTGCAGGCCGGTCTGGCGAAACGAGTGATCCACGTCGTCGAGAGGGTTGTTGTCCCCGGAGCCGCGGGCCGCGCCCAGGGTGATGCTGAAGGGATCGAGGTCGAAGGTTGTGCCCACGTCCACGGCCCAGCCCCGATAGTCGACGCCGTCGCTGTAGCCTCGCACGAGAGCAGCCTCGGCCCAGACCTTCTGATCGGGCAGCCACTCCCCGAGGGCGCACGCCCACGTGCAAAGGCCTGTCCTTGGTCGTCGCCCCGCGGCCCCGGCGGTCGATGACGTAGGCCGCGAGGTGTTGCTTGTCGTCGTTGTTGGAGAGGTAGGCGATGAAGTTGTCCGTCTCACGATCTTCTCGGCTGCCCTCGGTGAGGGTGGTGGTCGCGGAGAGCTCCAGGGCCCAGCCGGGTTGGTGCCAGATCAAGCGGCCGCCGTCGAGGTTCTGGTCGTAGAGCCATTCTCGGGGCTCGTCGAAATCTTGACGTCCGAGCTGCAGATCGAAGCCGGAGCCGAAGGGATCGCGCCAGTAGCCGTAGGCCTCTGCCACGTTGCCGTTGACCTCGCTGAGGTTGGGGTCGTTGGCGTCTCGCTGCGACGACCGTTCCGCGCGCAATCGCACCAGGGCGAAGCCGTCATTGCTCGGTTCCCAGACAGCCGAGAAGTTGCGCTGGCGCTTGTCCCCTAGCTTGTTGTCGTCGAGGTCGAAATCCTCCTCGTCATCTTGCTGCAGCTGCAGTTGAATGCCGAGGGAGAGGTCGTTGCCCAGGGAGATGGCGCCGGGGATGTCGTCCTCTTCGTCGCGCTGAGCGTCCCCGGGGAGCTTGGCGCGAGGGGCGGCCAGGGCCCAGTCGCCAAGGGGCTGCTCGGAGATCACCTTGGCCTCGTCAGGCAACCACACGGTGAATGAGAGCATGCGCAGCTCGAGGCCACCGGGGCGCCGAGTGATGCGATCAAGACGCCCCTCGATCCGTGAGCGCCCCGTGCCCGACCGGGCGCGAAGGCTGCGGGCAGAGAACTTGAGCGGCCCACGATAGTGACCGGACACCCTGACCCTTGAGCCCATGAACTCGGCGAAGGTCAGCCCGTTCCACTCGCTGCGACTGCTGATGATCACGGGCTGTCCCAACAGCATGAACCGGCCTCTGGATTCGGCTGCGTTGGTGACCAGCCCCAGCAGGGACTCTTCATCACCGGGCTCACCGATGTGTCCATCTCGGGCACCTTGGATCTGGGCAACGTGGTCATGAATCTCGGCGTGACGCTGAGCGGTCGGTTGATCGACCCCCTCGGCCTGCCTGTGGATGGGGTCAACCTTGACCTCGTCGACCTAGACACGGGCGATCAAGTCTTGCTCTCAGGTGACAAGTTTTACGCCTCGGCGATCCTTGCCGCTGGAGTGGACGACGTAGTCGGCGGAGAAGACTCATCCACCGCGTCAAAGTGGGCATCATGGCCCGCCTCGCACGGCGCTGGCGGTGCACGACCGACAGCTCGCACGGTTTGCCTGTGGCCGAGAATCTTCTCGACCGTCGCTTCAGTACCGAGCGCCCGAATCAGAAATGGGTGACGGACATCACGGACATCCGGACGCCGGAGGGCTGGCTGTAGCTGGCGGTCGTGCTCGATCTCTTCTCGCGACGCATCGTGGGCTGGGCCATGGCGAGTCACATGCGCACCGACCTGGTCATGGAGGCGCTGACGATGGCCGTCGGCAATCGTCTCCCGGACGAGCAGCTGATGCATCACAGCGATCGGGGCAGCCCGTACGCGAGCTTCGCGTATCAGCAGGATACGCTCGCCGGACACGGGATCAGCTGCAGCATGAGCCGGCGCGGAGAGTGCCACGACAACGCAGTCGCCGAGAGCTTCTTCGGAACGCTCAAGACCGAACTGATTCACCGCGAGACCTGGCCGACGCGCGCGTCGGCCAGGTCTGCGATCCACGACTACATCGAGATCTTCTACAACCGAAAGCGACGCCACTCGACCCTCGGGGGGCGACCACCGGCGGAGTTTGAGGCAGACTACGACAAGGCTGCAGATGCAGCGTGACCCGGTGTCCACTCAACCGGGGGAAGGTCACTCCGACCAACAGTCAACTGCAACCGAGTTGCGTTCGTGAACCGCACGGATCACTGGCGTGCTTCGGCAACTGGCCGGCTCAGTTGTGACTCCGTCCCCGTTGTCGAGCGCTGATGCTGGCAGAGTAAGTCGCGTGGCATTCGCACCGCGCGCAACACGGGGGCGATCCGGCTGGGGTCGTGCACCGCGGAGACCACGGACTCGGGTCGGGCCTGCGGGGAAGCGTGCGGGCCGGGGGCGTTCAGGACGTCGGCGAGGCGCTCAGGAGGGCATGGTCGGGCCGCCTCGGGGCGTGATTCGGGAGAAGGGGCGGTGTTCCGGGGGCGCTTAGGGGCACGCCGGCCGATCGATCTCAGGACGCGCGGTAGGATGGGGGGGGGGCTTGTGGATCCGGAGTCGGTTGTCTCCGCAACTCAGGCACTTGAGCGCTATCCTTCGATCGGCCCGTACAGGGTGTCCGATGAATAGCGGATAGGAACTCCAAAGCCCCCGGCTGGAGCCATCCCACCCCAGAAGCGACGCCCATCCTGCAGCCTGTGGCCCCCCTGCAGGCTCGGGCAGGCCCTCGTCGGGCGGCCTGGGCGAGGGCCCCCCCCCACTCCGGGGGGGAGCCTCGCGATCGGGTTTACGCGGCCGGGATCAGGGGGCCGTGCCGTTGCTGTAATTCTCGTCTATCACCGTGAGGATGCCGGAGATCTCCGAGGAGTACAGGCCGTCGGCGGCGCTAACGCTGAAGGTGTCCTGCAGACTGGCCTCGGACGCTCCTTGGACGCCGTTGCACAGGCCGTCGTCGATGATCTCGAGACAGGCTGCATTGGAGATGCATACGTCACCGGAGCCCTGGAGATCTACGGCCAGGAACTGCCAGTAACCGATCAGACCCACCAGATCGGGATTGCAGGGCACCAGGTGGGGTGGGAAGCACAGTGGACCGCCAGCGGGCATCACGAAGGAGCTGTCCCAAACAATCGGCAAGGCCAAGTCGATGGTGCCGTAGGGAGTCGCCGTCGAAGCGGACCCATACGAGAGCATCAGCACGATGAGCCAACCCTCGGGGGCGTCGACGCACAAGTCGTAGGTGCCGCCGATGGACACTTGGCTGTCAATCTCGAGGACGCAGGAGATGTGATCCAAACCACAAGCATTAACGGTGTTGCCGCCAGCCAGCGTTACAGCGCCGGCGGTCCTAGCCATCGCTCTTCCGTTGAGAGTTGCGCCGACACCCAATGTGATGGCGGCTTGAGCAACAACGTTTCCCGAGAAGGTAACACCGTTGAGCGTCGCCGCACTGGTGACCTGCCAGAACACTTCGCACGGGTCGGCGCCGTTCTGCAGGACGACGCTCGAGCCGACGTTCGCGGTGATGGCGCTGCCAACTTTGAAGATATAGACACCCGCGCCATCGAGCGTCAAGGTGGTCCCAGCTGCAATATTGGCACTGCTCGAAAAGGAGTAGGTGCCAGGGGTGAGAGTGGTTCCACCCAGCTCGGCAGTGAGGGCTGTAGCACCACCTGTGCCCACGAGGGCTACGTATAGAGCGCTATTGGACGCCTGTGCCGCGATTGATTCCGCAGTTTCGGAGTGCGTCAGAGAGCCTCCCGTGAGCACTGCGCCCGCGGGAATGCCGGTGATCGACGTGCCGGGTGACACGCCTACATGGCCAGTAATGCCGGTGCCGGTGGCGGCGACGGTCACGGTTGAGCCAGCAAGAAGAGCGAAGTCGTGGGCATCACCGAGCGAGGGGGCTGTATGTGACCCGATGACGCAGGTCTGATCCAAACCACAAGCAAGAACGGTGTTGGCGCCAGCCAGCGTTACAGCGCCGGCGGTGGTAGCCAGCGCTCTTCCATTGAGAATTGCCATGTCACCCAATGTGACGGCGGCTTGAGCAACAACGTTTCCCGAGAAGGTAGCACCGTTGAGCGTCGCCGCACTGGTGACCTGCCAGAACACATCGCACGGGTCGGCGCCGTTCTTCAGGAGGACGCTCGAGCCGACGTTAGCGGTGATGGCGCTGCCAATTTGGAAGATGTAGACACCCTCGCCATCGAGCGTCAAGATGGTCCCAGCTGCAAT
>JBLIMM010000112.1:0-13526 GCA_047638635.1 Pseudohongiellaceae bacterium
CAAGGGCGGCACTCTCAAGGTGCTTCCGGAAATCGCGCTGCCACTGCTCACGACCTCCTCTACAGGGGAGATCGACCTTGCCTTCACCTGGCCGGCAGGCGTCCCCGAGAGCACCACGTTCTACATTCAATACGGGGTGCAAGACGCTGGCGCCACCGCTGGCGTGGCCCTTTCGAACGCCATGCGCGGCGTGACGCCAGGCCCGGCAATGATCGATGAGATCTCGACCACTGCGATGAACCCCAACGATGTTTTCACGATTACAGGCGTGAACTTCGGCAACGACCCCGACGACATCTGCGTCCTGATGATGGACGACCTGGGCGCCATCGTGGGCTTTGGCCGGGCACAGTCGGTCAGTGGCAACACAGCCACCGTAGAGGTCAAAGGGATCGTTCCCGGAGCGACCACGGCCAAAGTGGCGATGAATGTTGGTGACGGAGGCATCGTACCCACCAGCGGACTTCCCGCAGGGCTGGTCGAGCTGAACGGTGGCTCGTGGGTGTTCACAGCCGATCCGGCCGACATGTTCATGCTCGACGAAGAGATCGACATGTTCGCGCCGGTGAGCACCGACGGGTACCTGGGCAGCAACTGGTACCAGTACAGCTTCTCGACTCAGGTTCCTGGCAACCCCGGCTACCTTGAGTTCGAAATGCCCAGCGGCGACTGCCCTCCCGGCACCACGTTTCAGTTCCAGCTCGACGCTTGCTCTACCAACGGAACGGTCTACTTCGATTACGGCGTTGCGCTGCAAAACACCACGACCCTCGACGCCTTGTCCTGCGCCACGATCATGTGCCAGCAGTTCCAGCTCGCCGTGCTCAGCCAGCTGGGTATTTTGGTCAGCTGCATCCCGGTGCAAGTGGGCTCGGATGTCTTCCTGCGCGTCTTGCCGCCCATCGGTGAGAACTGGAAGGTCGGCTCCGGTGGCTACTTCTCAATCTGCTTCCCCGCCGTCTGCAACGAATACTACGGTGGCATCATGACCAACGGCTTCATCGAGCTGGTCATGCCCACCACCGTGCCAGACGATGCGGTCGCCACGGGCTATGTCGAAGGCTACACAGACTTGGCAAGCTACGCCTGGGCCTACGAGTCGGTGGTCATGCCAGCCGGCCCCACCACGCCCCTCGCCGTGGCCACTGCGATCGCCAACGCCATGCAAGTCGAGTTCAACACCCAGGGGGTTCCCGCAACGGCCATGGCGGTCACGGTTGGACCCGACGTGATCATCCAGGTCTGGCCCCCGTTCCTCGAGAACTGGGACTACGGATGGCTCTACCTTGAGCTGTGCGAACTCCTCTAACAGGAACGTCACTGCCTGGCTGATGCGCCCCGGCGCCTTCTCGCCGACCACAATCTGCGCCCGGTACCGGAACTTCCCGGTGCCGGGCGCAACTCGTTCCGCCTTCAAGGAATCGACCGACCAGCCCCCGTACGTTGGCATCTTCGATTCTCTTGTGCTGCCCACCTCCGTCGTGACGACCATCGATGCAGCGGTAGCCGTCGGTCAGTGGCTACAGCTCGAGTTGTTCGAGCAGAGAGTGAATGTCGGTGTGATCGTAGTCGTCAGCGGAGACAACGAACCGGCAGCCCAGTCGTCTATGTCCGCAGGCGAGACGCAGCTATGTAGCGAGTGGTCTAGCAGCCTGTGCGTAAAGTGCCGCGCGCCGAGCACGCCTCGGTGGCGCCAGGTCTTCGTTGCCGAATCCTCAACGAATCCACTGATTCGACTGCGGTTCGTCGTTTCGATCTGGCACCACCGAGGCGCACTCGCCATCACGGCACTTTACCCACAGGCTGCTAGGCCCTGTCGATGATCACGACATCAGAGGGGGCAGGCCGTCGCCCTGCCACGGGGGCTCGGCGCCAGCCTGCTGTGGCCCGGTCCACAGCGCCCCCCCTTGTCTCTTCTCAGAAGTCCTCGAGGAGCGTGCCAGCCACCCAGTCGTCAAGATTCACCGCAGTGCGGTTGTGGCCGCCGCTGACCGACGACTGGTTGCCGCTGGCGGTGTTGCCCCGCCCGCCGCTGACCGAGGAGACGGTGCCGCTGGCCGTGTTGAATATCCCGCCGCTGATCGACGTGAAAGAGCCCTTGACCGTGTTCGACTTGCCCCCGCTGATGGACCCGAGCCGAGCCTTGGCGTTGTTCTTCTCGCCGCCGCTCACCGAGGCAAAGACTCCCGAGAGGGTGTTATTGCGTCCAGCCAGCAGACCGCCGAACGTCGAGTGGCTGTTGGTCTGGCCAAGCACCACGTTGTGCGAGCCGATGCGCGCATCGCCAAGAGTGTTCCCCAGCTCGTTGTAGCCGACGGTCAGGTTGCCCACGCCATTCACCGTGGTGTTAGCCGGGTGGATCGTCATAGGGTTGTTGGTGTTGCCGTTGGTGGCGCCCAGCCCGTTGACGACCTGTAGATTGACGCCGGTGAAACGCACGGTCTTGTTGACCAGGTTTCCTGCGCCATCGTCGAGCATGACGATGCTCATGGTGTCCAAGAGGTCTTGCTCGTCGGAGGTCAGGGCTGCGATGGCCGGTGGCGGGTTGCTACGGACGAAGCCGACCGGGCCAGCCGTTATGCCGCTCGCACCAGCGGCAGCACGGGGGTGGTCGCGTCACGCTCAAAGCCGTTGCCCGTCGACCAGAAGTTCACGTCGCCAGCGGCGTTGTGCAGCAGCAGTTCCTGCTGACTGAGGCCGTCGAGATCGACCCGCTCGGCCGAGACGCCAGGACCACCATCGATCAGACCTAGCCGCTCGGTAGCCTCGGAAAAGCGTCCCGTGCCATCGCCCAGCAGCGCCACGTTGTCGTCCTCGGAGACGAGGTAGGATCGATCAGGCCGTCCGCCCCAAGATCACCTGCCAGCACGTCGGTGACGATCACCGACGGCAACTCCTGCACGATGGGAGCGAAGACCCCGCCGCCCAGATTGACCGACACAGACAGCGTGCTGTCGGGGCCCAGGTGGAGCTTGTCGAGCAGCTCATCGCCGGTCAGTTCGATGAAGCGTATGAGCGACGGCTGGCCCCCAGGCTGCTGCGCAGGCAGCGCGTCGAGGGAGCAGAGGGCCAAAGACAGGGCAAGCAGAGGCAACATGGCGTGTGCCTTCGATCTGAGGGCACGCGCAGCATAGGACAAGAGCCATCCGCTTCGCGGTGCTGCATCGGATTGGCCGAGCGAGGGCCTGCGGGCTGCCCGGGAAGTGGTGCCGCACTGCTGATCGCAAGGTGGCCGAGCGCATCGCCGCGAAGCTGGAGGCTGACGTGGCGTGACGCGAGCGACGACACGACCAAGAAGCACCGAAACCGCGCTCAGCGTCCCAGCTGCGGCTCCCTGCGACGGTCTGCGCCCCAGCGCGTCTGTCGAAACTGGTACACCCGGCAGGATTCGAACCTGCGACCTCCTGCTCCGGAGGCAGGCGCTCTATCCAGCTGAGCTACGGGTGCACGACAGTACGGCCGGTCATGATCCGGGCAGGGGCCCTTGGGTCAAGGGGGCGCATGGACAAGCGCCTAATCCTGGGAGGAAGAACCTGCGCCTGTGCGGGCTCGCGCTGGCCCGCCGGGCTCCTGGCCATCCCGCAAGGCGCTCTCTCCAGCCTCACGATGATCCCTCATCCACGCCTCTCCGTTGGACGCCCACCACTGCTTCCAAGCTCCGTTCGTATCGCGTACATCGGCGCCGGTGAGCTTGGCCAAAGAGCCCCTCAGCTGCTTGGTCTCGTGGGTGTAGGTGTAGCCCCCACCGCTCGAACCGTAGACCTTCACGTCGAGGGTTGCACCCTCTTGCAAGGTGCCGATGAGCGGGTCGACGATCACCGCACCGCTGGCCACTTCGGCCTCGAAGCCCTGGACGTAGGCGATCTGCCGGCCCACGAAAATCGTGCCTCGGGGCGCCAGCTGGCCTCCCCCTCCCCCGGGCTTCAAGGTCGTCAGGCGCAACGCTAGGGGCTCGACGGCGGCAGCGAAGCCGCTCAGGCCTAAGCTCTGTGCCGCATGGGTTCGCACTGTTGACGAGGCGCTCCCTAAGGCTCGGGCCAGCGGGTCAATGACTGATTCTTCGCCAGTGTCCCGCAAAGCTAACGCAGCCTGCACGCGCACCTCTTCTACCGGGTCCAAAACCGCTCGGCGGGTGAGTTCCTCCACTGAGAAGCCAGGGAAGAGGCGACGCAGAGCCAAGGCGCAGAATCGCCGGCCCAGGGCCTGGCTGCGTCCGAGGCGCGCGGCGAGCAGCGGCTGCAAGTCCCGTCGCTCGGCCAGGGGCAGAGCTGCTAGCTGGCGCACAACGAGCTCTTGTAGAGACGCCGGGGACCGAGCTGCGTAGTCGAGCAGGGCCTCCAGCGAACTCTCGTCTGCGGCGTTCCATGAGGGCGCCCGCACGGGCAGGTCCCGCCGATCGAGCAGCGCCAAGACCCCAGGCTCATCGGGGGATTCTGCCAACAGACGGTCGAGCTCGCCCAAGGCCTCGCTGTACAGACCCGTCGTCAGCATCCAGCTCACCAGGGGGACCCGCTCGGCAGCAGTGGCCTTGCGCAGCGGGCGCCGCCGGTCGGACAACTCTCCCAGGGCCTCGTTCTCTGCCCTCGCAGAAACAACAGCTCCCAGGGGTAGCGGCAGCCAGTCTCCCCCTTTCTTCCATGACCAGCGACCGTCGTCCTGGCGAGTGGATCCCCGCACGACCATACCGCCGCGCAGAGTCAGCAGCCGCTTGCGGATGGGTTTCACGCCCCCCTGGTCTTCCTCAGCCGTGGTGGTCGGTTGCCCCGTGTCAGCTTGCTGAGCCAACACGCTGCTGCCAGGGCAGCAGAGGAGCGCCACCACGCTCGCCGCACTGATCCATGCACTCTTTGACATCTGAAGATCCTCGGTCAACTGTGTGCCCGTGCCGGTTTCGGGCCCTTTGGCAATCCTAACCGTCAGCGGACGACCGTCCGTGCGCCCATCCGACAGCTGCTCCTCCAGCCTCACTGCGGGCCCACTGCGAGATTTGCGCGGACCGAGGGCAAATCCAACCCAGCCACCCTTGAGACAGCTCCCCCGTCTTGATTGCCGCGGCCGTCCAACAGAAACTCGGACGGTCTGGGGAGGATGATCCCCTTCGGACCGCCCTGCCCCTCCCACCCAGAGCCCCTTTTCATGGCCGACTGCGCCGACACCAGCGAGTTTCCAAAGAACGTCATGCCCGCTATTCGCCGGGTCATGCAGCCTCAGGACACCAACGCCCTGGGCTCGATTTTTGGCGGCGTGATTCTCTCCGAAATCGACCTCGCGGCCGCCATCACCGCCCACAGGCTACACCCCGACCGCATCGTCACAGTGGCCATGGACAAAGTGGAGTTCAAAGAGCCCGTTTTTGTAGGGGACCTGGTCTCGCTCTTCGGCACAGTCACCCGGGTGGGACGCACCTCCATCACCGTGGCCATCGCGGTCTGGGCCGAGCGCCGACTGAGCGGCTACGACTGCTGCCTGGTGACGCAAGCCTCGGTCACCATGGTCGCCGTAGACGAGAACTTCAAACCGATCCCCGTGAGCCATCCCCAGGCTCTCGATCACTAGGGGCAGCAGCTGACCTGCAGACCCACGACGCCGTCCCACAACACTCGCCCAGCTTTGCACTGACAGCATCATGACCCAGCCGTCCCTACCCATCGTCGACCGCGAAGCTTGGGACCCCCAGGTTCGCTCGCGCCTGAGGGGTTTGCTGATGTTGCCTCTGCAAGTGCTCTTCGCCTTTGGTTTCTTGGCTCCGGTCGCTGCCCTGGCTTACGTGTACCCCAGCTTCTGTCTCAAGCGCGCTCGCTGGATCATCAGCACTTGGGGTCGCACACAACTCAGAATCGCCGGCATCGGCCTGCAAGTGCATGGGCGCGAACATCTGGACAAACCCGGGGCGGCCATCGCGCTCTTCAATCACCAAAGCGTGATTGACTTGCTCGTGGTTTCATCGATCTGGCCCGAGAACGCCAAGGTGCTCTACAAGAAAGAGTTCCACAGGATTCCGATCCTTGGTCGCACCATGCGTACCTTGGAGATGATCTCCATCGATCGCAGCAATCGCGAAGCGGCGATGGCCACCATGGCCGCTGCAGCCGGCACGATTCGGGAGCACGCCGTGAAAGTTGTCCTGGCTCCAGAAGGCACGCGGTCTCGGACCGACGGCATGCTGCCCTTCAAGCGGGGACCGTTTCACATGGCCATCGAGACCAAGGCACCGATGATTCCCTTGGTGCTCCAAGGCATCCGCAAAGTGATGCCGCCCCGCACCTTGCTCAGTCGCGGTGGCACCGTGCGCATCGACGTGCTGCCGCCCATCGACACCACAAACTGGACTCTCGAAACCATCGACCAGCACATGGCGGACGTCCACGCGATCTACACCGCTTACGTTCCGCCGCAGACCACGAAGAGCTGACCCACGGCGAGAAACCAATGGCCCTACTGCAGGGTCACCGTCAACGTGCGCGTCACCACTCGCAGCTGGTTCAGCAACCCCGGCTGGGCTGCATCGAGGGTCAGCCCAGCAAACTGAATCGGCAGGCCGATCAGTATGGCGTTCGGCGGCACCACAACCGCCACGGTGGTCTTCCCTGAAGGTGGGACGACTCCCTGAAAGCCCATGAATGGCAGCCCCGAATTGGGAAACTGCAGCGCGTGGTCGAACAAGGGATCCACGTCGAGCCCCCACGTCCGTCCATCGGGCAAGGCGATACCGGAGCTTCCCAGGGACGCTCCCACGGCAAAGACATCCCCCGCGCTTCCCGGCAAGTTGAGATCGAGAAAGAAGGTGGAGCCAACGTCGGGAGCGTTGAGCAAAGTCAGCGCTGGCCGGGAAAAGCGACGTAAGTAGATGTCCTTGTCTTGAGGCGGCGTAGGGCTGCCTGTTGAGCCCGGCCCGCTGTACACAATCAAGACCGATTCGCCGCTGGAGTCCATGGCCACTTGGGGACGTTCGTAGTTGCCCACCAAGCTCCCACTCACCACGAACTCACCGCCGAGGCTCTGCCCAGCTGCGTCGTAGCACCGGGCCACAATGCGCGCGCTCCCCGTGGACCAATCTTCCCAGGCGACCACGAAATTACCCACGTGATCGGCGGCCACTTCGGGCAGTTTCTGATCACCGCTGGTGGTCACGTTCACTTGCCACTCAGGGCCAAGCGCCTGCCCGGCGGTGTTGTAGCGCCGGGCCCAGACGCTGTCGCCGTCGCCGTCGTTGCCTCGATCCTCCCAGACGATGATGAAGACTCCTTGGCCAGAGGGCAGCTTCGACGCGGCCATGCGCGGCTCAAGCTGATCAAAGGGCAAGGTCGAGTCATTGACCACAAACTCTAGGGGATCCAACGCCAGACCATTGGTGTTGAAACGTCGGGCGAGCAGGTTCGTGAACGTCCCCGGTGCCACGTTGCCACCGAAGTCACTGTAGATCGTGAGCACGACGCCATCTGCGGAGACAGCACACTCTGCCTCGGTTTGACCGTTGTTGTGAAACGTGTTGATGTTCACGTCGCCCGTGGTGGGCGTGCCATCGACCGTCATAAAACGCAGGTACGCTTCGCCGTCGTTGTCGCCGTTGAAGGCCACCACCCAACCGCCCCCGGGTAGGGCTTTCGGCATGGGCTCCCACTGGCTCTCCATCCAGGTTTGGTTGATCTGAAAGTCGGGGCCCAGGGGCTGACCGGCGGCGTCGTACACCCGACCGAACGTGCCGATCCCGTCACCGTCCGAACCGTCTCTGTCTGTCCAACAGACGAACAGGTTGCCCGCCCCATCCATGGCCACCATGGGTTCGTCTTGGTCATTGGCTTGAAAGACCTCGTTGGCCAAGAGTTCGGAGCTGCTGGGAGTTCCGTCCCCCTCAAAGAAACGCAGGGAGATGTCGTGGAAGACCACCGTAGACCAGGCCACCGCGAAACGGGTCCCGTCCGGATCCATGGCCACCTTGCCCCACCGCTGAGTGAAAGACAGGTTCTCGTTGACCACGACCTCTGGGCCCAGGGGCTGCAGCTCATCGTCGAACGCCTGAACCCCACCGGCCAGACAACAGCAGGCTAGCGACGAGGTGATCACCCGCTGCCGACCGCGGGAACAGAGAGACACCAAGGTGGGCAAAAGAGCGGGCAAGAAACCCATGGATTGACCTCAAGCAGAGGCGCGAGACGGCGGCGTCAATCAGCCACCCCTCTTGCGCAGGAGAGCGATCAGCATAGCCCCTCTTACTCACCACGGGCTCTCAGCGCCTCCTGCGATCCCGGATCTGCCCGCGCCTCAGCCTCCCAAAAAACGCGAGCCGCCCGCTGGTCGCGGGCGGCTCGATTCTGTCTTGGAGGCTGTCTCTAGCCTTCGTCGCGTTTTGTCTCGTTACTGTCTTTGCGTGTCGTCTGTGTCGTTCGACTCTTGTCCGGGAGTCATCAGCTCGAAAGGTCGCTGTCCCTAACGGCCTCGTTCGTGGGTTTGTGAACCCAGAACCGAGCTGAGTTGCCTTCTCTACGGGCCCCCTCTAGGGGTGGTAGAACTGGTATCGATCTTTTTTTTAGATCACCTGCCAATCCGAGAGAATCGCTGGGTTTGACGCCCGCGAGAGCAGCTATCGGACTGGTACGATCCCCCGCCATCAGCCCACAACCGCTTGGCCCTAGAGAGTCTGTCGTGCCCTTTCCTTGCCAACGACCCATTCTCAGCCCTTGGTTTCCCGCGCTGCTCATGCTGCCCAGAGTGCATCGAGCCGCAGCAGCCCTGGCATTCTTGCCCTACGCCGCGCTCTGGATCGCGCTCTCCGGCTGCTCCAACGAAACCAGCCCTGGCGAAACCAGCGCTGGCGAAGGCACTGCTGGCGAAGGGCGCTCCAAGCCAGCGGTCAGCAGCGCTGCTCAAGAGCCAGCTCCCGCCGAAACTGGGCGGACCTTGCTGCTCGTCACCTTCGATACGACCCGGGCCGACCACCTGGGCAGCTATGGCCATAGCGAGGCCGTCACCCCGGTGAGCGACCGCCTCGCCGCCGAGGGCCTGCTCTTCGAACGGGCCTACGCTCCCACACCGATCACCCTGCCGTCCCACGCCTCCATCCTCACGGGGGTCTTGCCAGCTGTTCATGGTGTGCGCGACAACGGCCAATACGTCCTAGCCAGCGAAGCCACCCTGGTCTCGGAGGTCTTGGCCCTGAACCAATGGCGCACCGCGGCGTTCGTCTCCAGCTTCATCCTCGACAGCAGCTTCGGCCTGGATCAGGGCTTCGGGCATTACAGCGGTGCCAACGCTAGCAACCTGGGCGCTCAAGCCCACGCCAACGAACGCTCGGCCAAGGACGTGGTCGACGACGCTCTCGATTGGACCACCACAGCTCTCCCGGCAGACGACCTGTTTCTCTGGGTGCACTTCTACGACCCCCACTGGCCTTACGAAGCCCCTGCTCACTGGACAGGCTCCGCCTACGACGGAGAGATCGCCCGCTGCGACCGGCAGCTCGGGCGCCTGCTGCAAGGTCTGAAGCAACTGCACCGGGGCCCGGGTCTGACGACGGTGCTCACCGCCGACCACGGCGAGAGCTTGGGCGAGAAGGGCGAGTTGTCCCATGGGCTCTTCTTGTACGAGTCTGCGATGCGGGTGCCGCTCATCCTCTCGGGAGCGACCCTGGCTGACCACGCCGGCACGCGGCTCTCCGAACCGGTGAGCATTGCCGCCGTGGCGCCCACTCTGCTGGTGCTCGCTGGCATCGAAGTGGCCGCCCTCCCTCAGTGCGAAGAGCCCGCACTCATCGACCCCAACGGCTCGCCACAGCCGGGTGACCCATCGCGCCCGCTACTGCTGGAGACCTGGTACCCCTTCAACTCCTACCGTTGGCATCCCCTGCAAGGCTTGGTTTGGAATGGACATAAGCTCATTCGCGGCGCCGGGCTCGAGCTCTACAACCTGGAAGACGATCCCGCAGAGTTGCAAGAGTTGGCTCAAGAGCCAGCAAACTCCAACGGGGACGGCGGTCTCACCCAACTCATGATCTCCCAGCTAGAGCAAACCCTCGCCGCACAGCAGTCTGTGGATTGGACGGAACAGCGCACGCTCAAAGGGGACGAGCTTGCCAGCCTGCGCGCCCTTGGTTACGCAGGAGGAGCTGCCTCCCCCGGGGAGACCGTCTCCTCCGAGCTGCCCGACGGGCGACTGCTGATCGGCGACACGGCGAGCCTCGATCAGGTGCGCACGCTCTTAGCCCAGGTGCAGGGCATCCAAGGAGAGGCGCCGAGCAACGATCCGGCCACCCTCGCCAACAGCTCCGCTCGCATACGCGCGCTGCTCGTGCGCTGCCGTGAGCTGCTGCAACCCCTGCAAGCACGACACCCGGGCAATCCCATGGCGGCCTCTTATCGCGGCACCGTGGAGTCTGCTCTGGGAGAAATCGCTGCGGCCATCCCCCAGCTCGAGCTCGCCCTGCGGGCAAACCCACGGGACCCGGCCATGCGCTTTACCCTGGCCGATAGCTATCAAAGAGCTGGACGGCTCGACGACGCCCTCGAGCAAATGCTGGCTACGCTGACCATCGAGCCGCGCTACACCGCTGCGCTCAACTGGATGACCTGGTACCGCTCTCAAGCTGGCCAAGTCGGGCAGGCCGTGTGGTGGGCAGAGAAGCTCGTCTCGCTCATTGACCCTGCAGACCCTGGGCGCCAAGCCTATGTGGACGCCTTGAATCAACTGCGGGGAAAGATGACCAAACAGGGTCTCACCGTCGCAGCGGACAGCGCCTATCCCCTGGCCGAACTCCCCCTGCCCCAGAGCCCCTGAACCATGGCGACCTACGCGATCGGCGACATCCAAGGGTGCTTTGCCACGTTTCAGGCCTTGCTTGAGCGCATTCAGTTCAACGAACAGGCCGACACCCTTTGGCTCGCAGGCGATTTGGTCAACCGCGGCCCAGACTCCCTCAACCTGCTGCGCTGGGTCGTCGCCCACGACAGCTCAGTGGTCACGGTTCTCGGCAACCACGATCTGCACCTGCTGTCCGCCTCGGCAGGGTTGCGGCAGCCCCGGGCCCGGGACACCCTGGCCGCCGTTCTGGAGGCGGACGACCGGGACGAGCTGATCGATTGGCTGCGCCAACAGCCCCTCGCCCACCAAGGCGTGGTGAACGGGCAGAAGCTGCTCATGGTCCACGCCGGCCTGCATCCCCGCTGGACGGTCGCCCGTGCCCTGAGCCTCGCCGACGAGGTCTGCGCAGAGCTCACTCGGGGCGACGGCAGCGAGCTGCTCGCAGCCCTGGTGAACACCACGACCAGCCGCTGGGAAGACAACTTGGTCGGCGCTGAACGGCTGACCATGATCGTCGGCGTGCTCACCCGTCTGCGCGCTTGCCACAGCGACGGCACCCCTTGCTCTGACTTCAGCGGTCCCCCCGCCGAAGCCCCCATGAACTGCCTGCCCTGGCACGCTGTTCCCGACGTGGCCTGGTCAGATCACAGGGTCGTCTGCGGACACTGGGCCGCCCAAGACGTCACGCTCAGCGATCGCGTCATCGCCGTCGACAGTGCCTGCATCTGGGGCGGCTCGCTCAGCGCCTACCGCCTGGATGACGGCCAGCTCTTCAGCGAACCCATGCGAGATGAACTCAGGCCAGCAGTTGCGACGCCGCCACGCCCCCCGCAGTGAGCAGCAAGGGCAGCAGCAGCGCCCCTAAGCAGCCACCCTTTTTAGGCGGCGCTGCACTGGCAGGATCGAGAGGCTTGCCACAGCTGGCGCAGTCCGGCCGCTCTTCTTTGCGGGGATCGCCCAGGGGATTCTTGTCGCCACAATGAGGGCAGAACCAAGTGCCGTTCGGGTCCGGGGGGTCATCGCGAAAATACACCGCTTCGCTCAACGTCTCGCGGCATTCTTCGCTGCAAATCACGTTGCCGTAGAAGGTGCGCTCGACCCCGGTGATGTCCTTGCCGCAACTTTGACAGAAGGTGGTCTTGGCCATGAACAGACTCTCGCTGAGGGAGCGGGAAGCATAACCCCCAGCCTGCTACGATCCGTTCATGGGATGGCGCATCTTTCTCGACAAAGGCGGCACGTTCACGGACGTGGTGGCCGAAGACAGTAGCGGAAATCTACACGTTGAGAAGTTGCTCAGCGCCCCGGCGGACGGCAGTGATCCCACCATGGCCGCCACAGCTCATCGCGATGTGGACGAGTTGCGCATCGGGACCACCGTGGCCACGAACGCGCTGCTTGAGCGGCGGGGTGCCCGAGTGCTGCTGCTCACCACCAAGGGCTTTGGGGACATTCTTGAGATCGCCAGCCAGGAACGGCCAGAGATCTTCGCCCTGCACATCGAGAAGCGGCAGCTGCTCCACGCTGCGGTGGCTGAGATTGACGAACGCATCTTGGCGGACGGGCAGATAGAGCGGCCCCTCGACTCGAGCAACCTCGCAGAGCTGGTGGCAGGGTTCGATCATGTGGCCGTGTTGTTTCTGCACTCATGGACCAACCCCTCCCACGAGCTAGCCGCCGAGAAGCTGCTGCGCGCGGCTGAGGTGAAACACGTGACGCTCTCTCATCGGGTGGCGGCGCAGATTGGCGTGGTGCCTCGGGGCGACACGACCATGGCTGACGCTTACTTAACGCCCCTGCTGCGGGCTTCCGTGGCGAAGGCTGCGGCGGCTCATGGCCGTGTCTTATGCATGCAATCCAGCGGCGGGCTCACCGGGGCTGAACATTTCTCCGGCAAGGACGCGATTCTGTCAGGACCAGCAGGCGGTGTGGTGGCTTGCCGAGAAGTGGCCCGACTCGCTGGCGTCAATAAGCTCATTGGCTTGGACATGGGCGGGACATCTACCGACGTGTGCCGCTACGACGGCAGCTTCGAACGTGTCTACGAATCGGTCACTGCGGGCGTGCGCATCGCCACACCCATGCTGCACATCGTCACCGTGGCTGCGGGGGGCGGCTCGGTTCTTGCGAAGCGTGATGGCCGTTGGGTCGTGGGGCCGGACAGCGCTGGCGCCAACCCGGGCCCCGCGTGTTACGGCCGAGGAGGTCCCGCCACGGTCACGGACGCCAACCTCGTATTGGGCCGCTTACGTCCCGAAGACTTCCCCCACTTACCCCTCGATGTCCAAGCCGCAACAGACCGCTTAGCCCAGTTCGGCGAACCCCGCGCCTCCGCCCGAGGCTTTCTTGCGATCGCCATCGACAACATGGCCGCAGCCATTCGGCGCATCTCTGTGGGACGGGGCTACGACCCTCGTGAGTACGCGCTCTGCGCCTTCGGAGGCGCTGGCGGACAACACGCCTGCGCCGTAGCCCGGGAGCTGGGCATGGCCACCGTGATCGTGCATCCCATGGCTGGTGTTCTGTCGGCTTTCGGCATTGGGCTGGCCGACGTCAGCCACCATGTGGTGTCGCCCATCACCACGCCGGGTTTCCAGGGCACACCTGAGTTTCCTGTGGAGCAAGCCACAGAGGCATTGGCTGAACACGACCTGGAGCACATGGATGTGCTGCGCTCGGTCGACGTGCGCTACGTGGGCGCGAACACCACGCTCAATGTGCCCTGGGGTGAT
>JBLIMM010000113.1:0-13480 GCA_047638635.1 Pseudohongiellaceae bacterium
CGCAGCCGCTTCTTGGGGACGCACTTCTTCAACCCGCCCCGGTACCTGCGCCTGTTCGAGGTCATCGCCACCACCGACACTGACCCCGCGGTGCTGACACGGGTCTGCCACTTTGGGCGCGTCCATCTGGGCAAAGGCGTGGTCATCGCCAAGGACACGCCCAACTTCATCGGCAACCGCATCGGCATTTATGCAGCCATGCAGGCGGTGCGCCAAGTGACCGAGGGCGGTTACTCCATCGAAGAAGTGGACAAACTCACCGGCAGCCTTCTCGGGCGGGCCAAATCAGCGACCTTTCGTACCGCTGACTTGGTGGGACTCGACACCCTGCAGCACGTGGCCAACAACCTCTACGAAGCCGTGGACAAAGACGAGAGCCGCGAGGCCTTCCGTCCGCCGTGGTTGCTGGCCAAGTTGGTCGAGCGAGGCAGCCTGGGCGCCAAGACCAAAGAGGGCTTCTATAAGAAGGTCGACGGCAAGATCCTGTCCATCGACCCGGAGTCCATGGAGTACACCCCTTCTGCGAGTAAGAAGCTCGGCGATCTGGATGAGCTGCGCAAGATCAAGCCGCTTGCCAAGCGCATGGCCGCGCTGTACGACGACACCAGCCGTGCTGGCGAGTTCTTCAGAGAGACCACCCTCGATCTGCTGGCTTACGCCGCCCGGCGCATGCCCGAGATCGCTGACGAAGTGGTCGACGTCGACCGTGCTGTGCGACTGGGTTTTGGCTGGGAGCTGGGCCCCTTCGAGCTCTGGGACGCTGTGGGCTTCGAGCGCGTTTACGCCGCCCTGAAAGCGCGCAAAACGAGCTTGCCCGACTGGGTCGAAGCCATGTCCGCCTCCGGGTCGACGAGTTTCTACCAAGACAACGACAGCGGCACCTCAGGATGGTCGCCAGCCACCACCGCCCACGTGGCCCGCCCACGGCACCACGATGAAATCGACCTGGATGCCGTAGCCGCCGACAAAGCCAAGGTGGTTTGGTCGAACGAAGAGTCGTCCATTCTCGACCTGGGCGAGGGTGTGGCCTTGTTCGAGTTTCACAGCAAGATGCGCACGTTGGGTGCTGCTGTCATCGACGGTTTGCACCATGCCATCACTCTGGTCGAAGAAGGCCAATGGCAAGGGCTGGTCATCGGTCACGGCGGCGACAACTTCACCGTGGGCGCTAACCTGTACGAGCTGGCCATGGCCGCCATGCAAGGCCACTGGGACGAGATCGACGGCGCCGTCGAGAACTTTCAGAACGCCAGCCAGCGCATTCGCTACAGCACCAAACCCGTGGTCATCGCCCCCGTCGGGCGCACCTTCGGCGGCGGCTGCGAGTTCAGTATGTGGTGCCCGAACCCGGTGGTCTCAGCAGAGAGCTACATCGGCCTGGTAGAGATCGCCGCCGGACTGATCCCCGCAGGGGGCGGCACCACGGCCATGGCCGCCTGGGCCGCAGACCGCGCCGCCAGCCACGCACCAGAACACATCGCCCCACACCTCCGAGTTGCATTCGAAACCGTGGCCAAGGCTCGAGTGGCCCTGTCCGCCCACGAAGCCATCGACCTGGGTTACCTCTCGCCGTCCACCACCATCGTGATGAACCCGGACCGGCGTTTGTGGGTGGCCAAACAACGGGTTCTAGCGCTCGTTGCCGAGGGATATCGCCCACCACCGGTGCGCGCGGCGATCCCCGTGTTGGGCAGCCCTGGCCGGGGCGTGTTCGACGTGGGTGTCCAGCACTTGGTCGCTGGCGGTTGGGTCGGCGAGTACGACGCCTACGTAGCCGGTCGCATCGGCTGGGTGCTCACGGGCGGCGACCTCATCGGCCCCACGACCCTGCACGAAGAGCGCATGCTCGAACTGGAGCGCGAGGTCTTCATGTCGCTGCTCGGCCAGAAGCAAACCCAGCAGAAGATCGCCGACCTCGTCATGAGCAACCAACCCAAAGCAGCCAAGATGGTCGCCAAGAGCTTGGTCAGCATCAGCAGCGTATTCCGCCGCAAGCGCAAGAAGAAGAACGACTGACGTTTCACCCCACCCAAGCACCCGAGCGACACCATGCCTAACGCAGAGGCTTTTCTCGTCAGCGCTGTGCGCACCGCCGTAGCCCGAGCCCGCAAGGGCGCCTTGGCGAACACACTCCCCGTGGCCTACGGCGCCGCGGCCGTCGTGGCAGCCGTAGAACGCGTGCCCAAACTCAAGCGCGAACAGGTAGACGACGTACTCATGGGCTGCGCCATGCCCGAGGGAGAGCAGGGGCTGAACATCGCCCGGCAAGTGGCGCTCCACGGAGGCTTTCCGACCTCAGTGCCTGCCGTCACGGTCAATCGCTTCTGCGCCTCAGGCCTGCAAACCATCGCCATGGCCCACAGCGCCATCGTCTCCGGGCAGGCCAAGGTCGCCGTAGCCGGTGGCACCGAGTCCATGAGTCTGCTGCCCATGTCCGGGCACTACTTCGTCCCCGACCCGCAGCTCGCAGCCAGCGAACCCAACGTCTACATCTCCATGGGACTCACTGCCGAGCGCGTCGCCCAGAAGTACAAGGTGAGCCGGACAGACCAAGACGCCTTCGCCCTGCAAAGCCACGAGCGAGCGGCCGCCGCCATCGCTGAAGGGCGCTTCGTGGACGAGATCGTACCCATGTCCGTAGAGCGCCAACTGATCGTCGATGGAGCAGTCACCACAGAGACGCTCGACTTCCGCGTGGACGAAGGCCCCCGCGCCGATTCGTCCCTCGAAGCCTTGGCCAAGTTGCGCCCGGCCTTCGCCAAGAC
The DNA here is from genome assembly GCA_047638635.1 of Pseudohongiellaceae bacterium. Taxonomy (GTDB): domain Bacteria; phylum Planctomycetota; class B15-G4; order B15-G4; family B15-G4; genus CAZIAK01. The sequence goes on from JBLIMM010000113.1 coordinate 2,766, forward strand.
CGGCAGCGCCACTGCGGGCAACAGCTCGCAGCTGTCCGACGGCGCTGCGGCTGCCGTGCTCATGGACCAAGCCACCATGGACGCCCTCGGCGCCAAGCCCCTGGCCCGCCTGGCCAGTTTTGCCGTGGCTGGTGTCGACCCGGATCTCATGGGCATCGGCCCCGTAGCCGCCATCCCCAAGGCACTCGCTCAAGCGGGGATCACCCTAGAGGACATTCAGCTCATCGAACTCAATGAAGCCTTCGCGTCTCAATCGTTGGCAGTGATTCGCGAGCTGAAGCTCGACCCAGAGATCGTCAACGTGAACGGCGGCGCCATCGCCCTGGGGCACCCCCTGGGCTGCACCGGCGCCAAGCTCACCGCCACATTGCTGCACGAGATGGGCCGGCGCAAGTTGCGCTGGGGTTTGGTCTCCATGTGCATCGGCGGCGGCATGGGCGCCGCAGGTGTCTTCGAATACCTGGGCGACTGATGAGCGCCGACACGCCCCACAACGTCGAGCATCTTGAAGCTGCCATCGCCGAAGCCCGCATGGGCCTCAGCGAAGGGGGCATCCCCATCGGCTCGGTGCTCGTGCTCGACGAGCAGATCGTCGGCCGAGGTCATAACCGCCGAGTGCAGCAGGGCAGCCCCATTCACCACGCCGAAATGGACTGCCTAGAAAACGCTGGCAGACTCACCGCTGCCGAATACCGCCGCACCACGCTCTACTCGACCCTCTCGCCCTGCGATATGTGCAGTGGCGCCGTGCTGCTCTACGAAATCCCCAGAGTGATCATCGGCGAAAACCGCACGTTTCAGGGACCGGAAGCCTACGTGGCATCGAGAGGCGTTGCGCTCACTGTGATCGACGACCCTCAGTGTGTCGAGCTCATGGAGCGTTTCATCGCCGAACGCCCAGAGCTCTGGAACGAAGACATCGGCGTCTAGCAGCGTGTGGTTTGAGTGCCGCGATGACCAGTAACTTCTCCTAGCGCCCGACACGGGCCGTAGCGCTGTCTAGGGCTTTCGAATCGCGCCAACAGATCCAGCCCGATCGTCTTCCTCTTTCGGTGAAACCAGAGAGAGTCCGGGGATAAAAAACTCCCTAGAGCTTCCGCTGATGATGGTCCTTTGCCTCCTTGGAGGCGCTGCAGAACTTTGCGGCCAGGCCAACTCCCCAAATGTGCGCATCGATCAGTTCGGCTATGGACCCGACTCCCAGAAGACCGTGATCTTGCGGCAGGCCGTCGTGGGTTGGGACGCCCCCGACAGCTTTGCCCCGGGGGCATCTCTCGAGCTGCGCAGGCCCAACGGCACAGTCGCTTGGACAACCTCTGCGCAGCCTTGGCAGAGCGGCGCAGTCCACAGCGACTCGGGTGATCGCGTCTGGTGGGGCGACTTCTCCGGGCTCACCACACCCGGAACCTACGTCGCCGTGGACGTGGCCAGCGGAGCCTCGTCTGAGCCCTTCGAAGGGGGCGACTCCGTCTATGACGACGTGCTCGTCCAAGCCACCCGCATGTTTTTCTATCAGCGGTGCGGGACAGCAAAGGCAGCTCCCTTCGCTGAGGCCAACTGGACCGACAGCCCCTGCCATGTGGGCCCCGGCCAAGACAGCGATTGCCTCGCGGTGCAAAACCCGAGTCCCGGCACCGCACAGAATCTCTCCGGGGGCTGGCACGACGCGGGCAACTACACCAAGTACGTCAACTTCGCCGACGACGCCCTGCATCCGCTGCTCTCAGCCTACGCTGCCCGTCCCGGTTCCTGGAGCGACGCCGCGGAGCTGGCCTGGACTTGGCTCGCCGCCAAGCCCGGCGCCGTCCCCTCAAGCTACGACAGCAGGGGCTTCAGTGACGTCTTCGCCGAGGACCCTGCTGACTGGCAGTTGATGAACCAGCTGCGAACGGCGGTGCACCTTTTTGGTGCCAGCGGAAACACGCTCTACCGAGACTGGTTCGACAACAACGTCGCCGGCTCCCACTTGTTGCAGTGGCAGTTCGCATTGGTCTGGGAGCAAGAGCTGAACGAGGCCTTGCTGGAGTACGGAGAGATCCCGGGAGCCACCTCCTCGGTGGCGGCGAACATCCGCAGCATCTTTGCGGCCTCCGTTTCGCGCCCCTCGCACTTGGGGCACGTCACCACGGAAGAGGATGCGTACAGAGCTTGGCTGGACAACAACGACATCGGCTGGAGCAGCAACCGCACCCGCTGCCTCGAGGCACTGATGTTCGTGAATATGAACCACTATCAACCGGATCCCGCCAACGCCGCCCTCTACCAAGCTGCCGCAGAAGACACGCTGCATGCTCTCCATGGCGTGAACCCGCCGGGGCTCACCGACCTCACCCACATGGGCGCCTACGGGGCCGCTGACAGCGTGAACGAGACATACCACGCCTGGTTCGCCGATGGCAGCGACTGGGACAGCGCGGCGAGCAGTCCCTTCGGCCCGCCCCCGGGGATCCTCACCGCCGGGCCCAACCCCACAGACTCCCCCGACCCCAGCTACAACGGCCCAGCGCTCACGCCACCTATGGGTCAGCCCGCGCTCAAGAGCTACCGCGATTGGAACGCCGACGGGCCAGAGAATTCATGGGAGGTCACCGAGTGCCACATCCCCTACCAATCCGTATACATACAACTGCTGTCATATCTCACAAGCGAGGACGCCTGGGAGACTCTGGGCTGCGCACTAACAGGTTCGTTAGGAGAACCTCAGCTCACCGGAGGGGGCAGTCTCACGGGGGGACAGAGCGGTCAGCTGCAACTCAATGTCGCAGCACCTCTGTCGCCCGCAGCGCTACTCATCTCACTTCAGTCCTCACCTGTCCCCTTCAAGGGCGGAACTCTGAAACCATTCCCATTCGCAGCGGTGCTTTCCTTCACCACGCTTTCTGATGGCAGCCCATTCTTCCCATACACCATGCCCACAGGCCTCCAGGGCAATATTGAGATCACAGCGCAAGCCGCCATTTCTGACACCGCAGCGCCCGCTGGCGTGTCCCTGTCTAATGCAATCCTGGGCGTCACTTTTTAAGTGACATTCCAGCCACTACAAGAGCTCACCGCAGCCAGAGCCTTCTTCAGAGAAACCGCCGTCGGCGAAACACTCTCATTTCACATCGCAAGCGTTGATGTCATCAGAACTGAATCACAGTCAAGATAATTTTGGGCTTGGGGCGATACCAGTGCTGTGGGATATTCCCCGCGGAAGAAGAGAGACCATCCGCCATGCCAAAACGCGACGATCACCCTAGCCCTGGTCATCCTGAGAATGACGGCGCGACCCAGCCAGAGCTCGATCTGCCGGCCGAGAACAGCCTCAATCCCGAAGAGATCCGCAGGGTTCTTCGAGATCAACAAGAGGAAATCCTGTCCCTTCGCCGGGAGCGCGAACTGCACACGCGCAACTTGCTCGCCAGTATGCAAGTGGAGTGCGCGGGCCGCATGGCCACTGGTCTCTCCCATGATCTCAGTAACCTGGCCACGTGTCTCAAGGCCCACACCACACAGCTTGAGAGCCAGCTCCATTGCAGCGCACAACGTGAGAGCCTCAGCGCCATTCGCGTCACTGCTGACCAAACCACCGAACTCTCTCGCCTGCTGCTGGCCCTGGTTCCCTCCCAGCACAATGATGAGCCGATTGCGCACATCAATAGAGCCGTAGAGAGCCTTCTCCCCCCTCTCCGGCGGCTCATCCCTGAGGGCATCGAACTCGCCGTCGAGCTGAACAGTGAGTCCCGTGGGGTCAAAGCTTCTCTGAGCGACCTCGGACTGCTGCTCAGCCAACTTGTGCTGAACGCCCGGGATGCCATTACAGACAACGGCGTCATCACCATCTCCACACAGCCCGGGCCGGAGACCACCGTCACCGTGACCGACACAGGCAGGGGCATGGACCTCAGCACAGCGGAGCGGGCGTTCGAGCCGTACTTCACCACCAAGGCTCACAGCACTGGCCTGGGACTCACGGCGCTGCAGCAGCTCGTCCAGAAGATCGGGGGCTCCCTGGCCATCGACAGTGCTCCCGACTGGGGCACCTCCGTCACCGTGCAGCTGCCAGAGGTGCTCGCTAACATCCCAAGCCCCAAGAAGCTGACCACAGCCAGCTCCCCCTCCGAAGGCACCGAGGCCATCTTGGTCGTGGACGATGACCTGGGCATCGCCTCCACCACAGCCATGATGCTTAGCAGCCAGGGTTACGCCGCTCAGCACGTCACAGAACCGACCCAAGTGTTCGAGCTGCTGAGAAGCGACGAGCCCGTTGACCTCATCCTCATGGATGTGGTTATGTCCCAGTGGTCTGGGCAAGCCGTAGCCGAGAGATGTCAGCTCATTCGTCCCGGGGTCAAGGTGCTTTACATCTCCGGCTATCCCGCCACTGAGCTCAAGGAACGCTCGGCCATTCCCGACAATGAGCCGTTGCTGCAGAAACCGTTCACCCACAGCAAGCTCGCCAGCATGGTGCGCAAGGTTCTTGATGAGCCCGCGCCCAGGCCACTCCCATGCACCAGAGTCTTGCTGGTGAGCAGTGACAGGGCGGCTCAAGAGGCTTCTAGCGCTTCGCTGACCGCCGCTGGCCTCGATGTTCTTCGGGCCCAGAGTGGCGATGAAGCCCTAGCGGCGATCCGCGCCAAGCGCCCTCAGGTCATGGTCTGTGACTTGATGATGCCCGGCAAAGACGGCTTGGCGACCTGCGCCGAGGCCCTTCAACTGCACCCAAAAACCCAGGTCATCATGGTCGCTGAGGCCGGCGAAGGCCCCCTGTGCACCGTGATGGCGAAAACGGTTGGTGCCGTGCTGACGCTCACCCAGCCCGTGAGCCAAGGGCGGCTGCTTGAGTGCGTCTCAGAGCTTCTTGCCGCCGGCCAAATGCCCCGGCAAGAAGACCGTTGCTTCGCTCCGCAGTGACCCTGCGGTATCTTCCCCGCCATGCATAGCTTCATTCACGGAATTCCCAAGGCTGAACTGCACGTCCACATCGAGGGCACGCTTGAGCCCGAGCTGATGATGGAACTGGCGCAGCGTAATGGAGTGCGTCTGCCCTTCGACTCTGTCGAGGCCATTCGCGCGGCTTACCAGTTCTCCGACCTCCAGTCTTTTCTCGACCTGTACTACGCCGGCATGGCCGTGCTCCGTACGGAAGATGACTTTTATCTGCTGACCCGGGACTACCTCGCTCGGAGCCATGCTCAGGGCATCCGGCACGCTGAGATCTTCTTTGATCCCCAGGCGCATACAGAACGAGGTGTGCCCTTCGCTACGGTGATCAACGGCATTCACCGGGCCCTTGCCGAAGCCCTCGAGAAGCATGATCTGTCGTCCTTGCTGATTCTCTGCTTCTTGCGGCATCTCAGCGAAGAGTCGGCCCACGAGGCCCTTGAGGAAGCCCTGCCCTTCAAAGATCGCTTCGTGGGAGTGGGGCTCGACAGCAGCGAACTGGGACACCCTCCTTCGAAGTTCGAAGCTGTCTTTGCCCGTGCTCGCGAGGCCGGGCTGCACACGGTGGCGCACGCCGGCGAAGAAGGCCCCCCGGAGTACATCCACCAAGCTCTCGATTTGCTGCAGGTTCGCCGGATCGATCACGGAGTGCGCTGCCTCGAAGACGAGGCTTTGGTGGTTCGCCTTGTGGCGGAACAGGTACCGCTTACCGTGTGCCCCATGAGCAACGTGAAGCTGCGCGTGTTCGACACCATGGGCGACCACACGCTTGCTGAACTCCTCGATCGGGGCCTGTGCGTCACCGTGAACTCCGACGACCCGGCCTATTTCGGTGGCTACGCCGCGGATAATCTCTTCGCTGCTCAACAGGCTCTAGACCTGAGCCGTGACCATGTGATTCAGCTTGCCCGCAACTCCCTGCAGGCAAGTTTCCTCGACGATGCTCGCAAGTTGTTGCTGCTCGCCGAGCTCGACGCCTTCATCAGCCGTAGCTGAGACTCGCAACGAGCGCCATCGCCGCCCTGGTGACGAGAGCAGCACTGGCGTAGCATCATCCTATGGTTGATCTCCGCCCCCAGCCGTTTCCTGCGTTGTTGGCCCGCATGCTCCACGAGCTGCACCACGACGACGCCATCTTTGGTCTGCCCCGACGACGCTTTTTTGGCGGCGACGAGGAGCACGACCTTTCCGTCTCGATCCATGGTCAACCTGCGGGTTGTTCCTTGGGACCGGCAGCTGGGCCACACACCCAAATGGCCCAGAACATCGTCCTGGCTTGGCTTGCCGGGTGCCGGGTGTTCGAGCTGAAGACGGTACAGATCAACGACAGCCTGGTGATCCCCCGGCCATGCATCGACATGGCTACGGTGGGTTACAACGTCGAGTGGTCCCAAGAGCTGCGCTTGGCCGAGAGCCTCGACGAATACGTCACGGCAGCCATGCTCATCGAAGTACTCATAGCCAGCGGCGAGCTCAAGCTCAGCCCCAGCTTCAGCAACGTCGTCTACGACATGAGCGTGGGCTACGACTTGCCGGGTATCACCAGCCCGACTATGAACGCCTTCATCGATGGGCTCATCGACTGCTCCTCCACCGTCGAGCGTCTGCGCGGGCAGATCCCCCCTGAGCACAGCGAACTGCGTGATCTCGCTTATCCCACCCAGCTGTGCAGCACGCTCACCCTCAGCACCTTTCACGGATGTCCTCCCGAGCAGATCGAAGCGATCACCCGGCACCTGCTCGACGAGAAGAAACTGCACTGCAGCATCAAGCTGAACCCCCTGTTACTTGGTGAGCAGCGCATGCACGAGCTGCTCCACGAACGGATGGGTTACACCGACGTCACCGTCGCTCCTGAGTCGTTCGCGCAAGACGCCACCTGGGATCAAGCCACCACGATCATCGACCGCCTGCGGCCCTTTGCGGCAGAGCGCGGCCTGGGCCTGGGGGTCAAACTCACCAACACCCTCGTGGTGCAGAACAACCGTGACTTCTTCCCCGAAGACGAGAAGCTCATGTACCTCTCGGGGCAGCCATTGCATGTCCTGGCCATGCATTTGGTTCGGGATGTACGACGAACCTTTGGCCCAGAGCTGCCCATCTCATTCTCTGCTGGCGTGGACAAGGTCAACTATCCGGACACCTTGGCTCTCGGGCTGATTCCCGCCACGGTCTGCACCGACCTGCTGCGGCCCGGAGGATACGGACGGGCCCCCGCTTACTTCACAGAACTCGCCTCGCGCATGGATGCTGTCGGTGCCCGAGACGTCGATGGCTGGATCGCCAGCGCCTATGAGACAGGGGAATCCGAAGCTGATCGCAGCAAAGCCCTCGTAGCGAACACAGAACACTACGTCGCCGGCCTCGAGGACAACCCGCTGTACTCCCGGGTGAAAACCAACAAGCCTCCGCGCAAGGTTGGCAGCTCTCTTACGCTCTTCGATTGCCTCAACTGCGACAAATGCGTGCCCGTGTGTCCCAATGCCGCGAACTTCACCTACGAGCTGCCCGCCGCTGACCTGCCAAAGCTCTCAGTGCAGCTCGTGGACGGGCGACTCCAGTTGGCTCAAGACGGCGTTCTCACGGTGGCCAAAGAGCACCAGCTGGCCAACTTCGCCGACTTCTGCAACGAGTGCGGCAACTGCGACATTTTCTGCCCGGAAGACGGCGGGCCGTACATCGTCAAGCCGCGCTTCTTCGGGAGCCTTTCCGATTGGCGCGAGCATGCCGATCACGATGGATTCGCTTACCTGGTCAGCGACGGCGAGCCGCCGCAGAGTGAACCCGCAGCCGCGCTGAGTGGTCAGTTTCATGGCCGCATCGAAGGCCGCGAGTATCTGCTCAGCGAACACGATGCTGAGGTCGCCTTTAGCGGGCCCGGCTTTGCCCTCACCTTCGCCCTCGACCACAGCGGTGCCCTCCGGGAAGACACGCTCTCTGGCACAGTGACCGGCGAGGCAGATCTCACCTGGTACGGAGTCATGGCCCGCTTGCGCGACGGAGTCTACGGATCAGCCGCGCGCTGCTACGTCGCGGTGCCCTAGCCTGCTAGAGCTCAGAGCCATAGATCTCAGGCCGAGCATCTGTCTTCAGCTGCCAGCCTGAGGCAACGCCTGCCGAGAGTTCATCCAAGTCGACGTCGCAGATCACCAGGTTCGGGTGCACGTCGAGGTTAGGCAAGCGGCCGTTCGGCCCCACCACGTGGCTTTCCCCGAAGAACTCCACAGCAAACGGTGGCTCCAGACCGCGACGGTTCGAACCCGCAATGAACATCCCGTGCCGCGCAGCATCCACCGCGAACTCCACGGACCAAAGCCTCTGTGATTGGACGCCGAACGTCACCGCCGGGCTGAACACGAGCTCGGCGCCTTGCTCAGCCAGGGTCGCCATGACACCGGCGAAGTGCCGGTCGTAGCAGATCGCCACGCCCAGCCGCCCCACCGACGTTTGGAACACAGGGAAGAACGGGTTTGTGGAGAAGTTCGCAGGCCACTGGCCCAGGTCGCCGCGCCCCGGGCCGTAGTAGAAGTCTTCGTGAAAGCCAGCCCGCTCGTTTTCCCCATGGGGAATGTGATTCTTGCGGTACAGGCCCGCCAACGATCCGTCAGACTCGATGATCACGGCGGTGTTGAAGCGCTCGCCACTGTCCCCGTCGAGTTCGTAGATCGGTGCCACTACGACCAGCTGCAACTCCTGTGCCGTCTGGCGTAACGCACTCACGGTGGGACCGCTGCGAGCGTCCTCAGCGAGACCAAACCACATCGGGTCTCGGCTCAGTGCAAAGTAGGGGCCCGTGAAGAGTTCGCCCAAGCCCACCACCGCAGCGCCCGCCTCTGCGGCCCGACGCAACAGCACGATGTGATGCGCAACGTTGGCCGCGCGAACATCGTCGAGGTGAGCTGCGAGAGCCCCCAAGTCAGCGAGTGAGCCAGGCATGGACTCGTAGGCGTTCACGGTTTCTGTGAGTGCCACACGGAGAACACGGCTCATCGTTTGTGCCCCGTGAAGAGCAACGCCACGGACTCATCGGGCGCAACAGCTCCCGCCTCTAGGCAGGCCAGTAGTCCCGCAAGCCCCGCCGCCCCTGTGATACAGACGTCGATCGTTGTGTGTTCGTGGGCAAGCCGGTGGGCCCTGGCGATGTGCTCCTCAGAAGCCACCACCGCCTGGCCGCCACTCTCTGTCACAGCTCGCAAGACGCCTAGCCAATCGTAGGTTTCATCGTCGAGAATCCCTCCCGCAGCGCTGGCGGGCTGGGTTTCTAGAGGCCACATGTACTGGGAGCGGTGGCGAGCTGCAGCTTTCAGTCCGTCCGCTGCGGCCAAACCCTGGGAGCCTGCTCCCTCATCGCCCTCGCCGACGAACCGGCGCCAAGCACGATAGAACGGAGCCGCGCCCACTGCCTGCACTGCGAACACGCTCGGGCTGCGCAGCAAACCTCCAGCCCTCTGAGCATCAGTAAAACCTTGCCCCAGCGAGCTGGCCAAGGCGCCCCCGCCCACTTGCACAAACAGCCGATCGAGAGCTGCTCTACCCGCGGCCTGATGTTGGCAGATCAACTCCCAAGCGAGGGTGCTGCCACCCTCAACGACGAGCCCATTCTCGCTGCCTTGGCAACTAAACGGCAGAGCTCCCCCGGCGACGGCCTCGTGAAAACGATGCAAGCAAGGGTCTCCCGGTGGATCGCCTTCACGGCGTTCGCAGGTCAGTACCTGGGCTTCCAGGAACTGCAGCTTGTCCATCACCGAAGCATCAGCGTCCTCTGGGACAAACACCTGCAGTGGGCGTTGCACAGCGCGCGCCACCACCGCTGCAGCCAGCGCCGCGTTACCGCAACTGGCGATGGCCAGAGCTGCCTCTAGGCGCGCCTCGCCATAAGCCACGCGCTCTGTCACCGCAAACCAGATGGCGAGCCCCATCAAGTGTCGTGCCTTATGCGAACCGGAAACGTTGCCCGTTTCGTTCTTGATGAAGACACCGCCCTGGGAGCTGAAGCCCAAAGCATTCGACAGCTCGGGCGCTCGGCCGTAGGGCGTGAAACGAAATCCCGAGCCATCGACCTGTGCCAACACCTCGTCGATGCGAAGCACGATGTCGCACCACTCTTCGTCGCTCATTCCGGCGGATATCGCAGTGCGCCAGCTGTGCAAGAAGCGGCGAAAGTGCACAAAGGGCTGCAGCGATCCTGCTTCGGAACCTCTGGGGAGAGAGGGCCAGTCCGGTGACGGGCCGCTCAACTCGCGGACTAACACATGGTCGACATCGTCCCCGGGCTGTTGCTCTTGGCAGCGAAAAGGCTCGGCGGTGTCTGGCCCCGCCCGCCATCCGCAGCCCGAACAGACCAGCGCACTGGCCATGGGGGCTTCAGCCGCGGCCATGACCCCTACGCGCTCGCTCGTGCAGCGGCAGCCGCGTGATTGAAGTCGTCGATCAGGCCATCCCACACGGGCAGCAGATCTCGCAGGCCCACCCAGAACTCTTGGCTACGGCGCATCTCGAAGTCTTCGAGGGAGACGCCTTGCTGCTCCACCCAGGTGTAGTAACCCAAGTTGAAGATACGTTCGCGATCTCGATCGCGCAGCACCATCAAGTGTTCGTCATCCACGCCGGTGAGATGCTCGTTCCAAGCCGCCTCCGCTGCCTTGTCGTCGAAGCCTCCAGGGTAAGACTTCGCCAAGGTTTTCTGGAGTTCGCTGCCGTACAAGTCGGCGCCATCGGTAGCCACGGTAATCAGCGCGCGGTCCGCACCCAGACCCCAATGACGGGCCAGCTGAATCGAAGACAGAATG
>JBLIMM010000114.1:0-13426 GCA_047638635.1 Pseudohongiellaceae bacterium
AAGGTCCTCGGGTAAAGTGTAGTGGAGCGCTTCGCCAGCACGTTCGATCTGGAGTTGAGCCGCTGGATGGAGGCAGAACTGGTCGAGGGGCATCACGCTCAGCGGTGCTTCTTCGTGGCCCTCGTTGTCGTGGCTCTGGCTGTCGTTGCCCGCGCTATTGTTGCCCGCGCTATTGTTGCCCGTGCTGTCGTTGCCCGCGCTGTCGTTGCCCTTGGCGTCTTTGCCCTTGGCGTAGCGGTAGGCGAAGCGCACGGGGGCGCCGGGGCGTAAACGCTGCAAGGCCACCGCACCATTGAGCCAGGTGAGGTTGTGCTTGAGGGGGTCGTCAGCTGCGGGGGCGACGATGGCGGTGCCAAGCCAGTGCTCTGCTTGCACGCCTTTGAGTTGGCTGAGGCCTTTGTACACCGCGTACTTGCTCGACAGCTCGAAGCGATCCCGGGCACCAGGCAAGCTGGAGCTGATCAGGGCGTCCAGTGCCGCGCGGGTTCCGGCCTCGTCCCGAATGAGCTTGTCGAAGGCGGTGATGGCGCTTTCGGCCGTGGCGATCAGCTCGCTGGGCACACCCTTGCGTCCCGCGGCGCGCACCAGCTTGCGTAAGGGCTCAGGGCCGGGGATCACGTGGAGCACTTCGAGAGGCTCGTGCTTGCCCATGGCCGAGAGCACCTTGCTGGCCACGGCCCGATTGACCCCGAGGTCGCGGGCCAGGGCGTTGGGACGCCGGGGCGTCTCAGGCAGAGCGGCGATCACTGCATCGAGAGAGCTGGCGAGGCCCTGGCCCGTGGCTTTCAGCCGATCGTGCACTGTCTTGCTCGGATAGCTCGGGCCAGCTAGGTCTGGCCCAAGGGAGCTGTCGCCAGCGGGCGTTGACTGCTGATTTTGTGATGCCATGGGCAGATCCTAGCCTAAGAACGGCAAAAGTCGCTCTGTTTCGCTTACGAGAAAAGACACATAAAAGTGTAATTAATAGCAGTGCGGTCTGATCGATAGATCTATAACGACAGCCTCGCCAGCAGTGCGCTCCCGAGTGGGCTGCCGGCGAACCCATCCTCAGCCACTCCTTCCGGATCGACCTCCGATGACTCTCAACGTCTCCACGTCCTTGGCCACAGCGGCCTTCGCTCTGTTGCTGGTTGCCAGCCCTGCCCAGGCCGGCGATGCCAGCTACAGCTACTCTCAGATCGGGACCTTCGGCGGCCCCTCGTCAGCAGCTTTCGGCCTCAACGACTTAGGCCAAGTGGTGGGCTGGGCGAACATCCCCGCTTGCTTCGTGAATGGTCATCCCTGTCGTCACGCGTTCCTTTGGGATGACGGGGTGATGACCGACCTGGGCGTCTTGCCGGGGGACGAAGAGAGCGTGGGGCGCGCGATCAACAACAGCGGCGTGGTGGCAGGAACCTCAGAGTTCAATGTGAACCAAGGTTCCGGCACGTATCACGCAGCGGTGTTCGGCAACGGCGCTCCGGTGGCCCTCCCTGATCTCGGCTTGGGCCAGAGCTGGGTGCAGGACATCAACGAAGCGGGGCAGATGGTGGGATTCTCGGGCGATCCCGTGGTCGATCGCGACCGGGCCGTGGTGTGGCAAGGGGGCACCATCAGCAACGTGGGAGACACGGAGAGCCACGCTTACAATCGCGCCGAGGGCATCAGTGAAACCGGCGAGCTGGTGGGCTTTGCCTGGAATCTCTTTCAGCCTAACGACTCCATCCGCTTTGACGGGAGCTGGTCTGTGATCGGCGGTGTCGATGGACCGTTCCAAAACTCCGAAGCGAAGGACGTGAACAGCGCTGGTGTCGTGGTGGGTTTTCAGGCGTTTCCGTCGGGCAACTGGCACGCGGCGGTTTGGACGCCAGGCTCACCCGGCGCGAAAGATCTGGGTTCCTTGCCGGGCCTCGAAGTCTCTGAACTCTTCGATGTGAACGAGGCGGGTTGGGCTGTGGGGCGCGCCTACGGCGCTACGGATCCCAACAACAGCCGGGCCGTGCTTTACAACGGTGTGGAGCTCTTGGATCTCAACGACTTTATGCCCGCCGGGTTCGACGGAGTGCTCATCGAAGCACAGGAAATCAACGAGAACGGCGACATCGCTGGTTCCGCCGTTGTCGGCGGCGCGTTGCGCGGTTTCTTGCTCACGGCGAATGAGAACCCTTGGACAGATCTTGGCTCTGGGCTGGCTGGAGTGAACGGCGTTCCCGTCCTAGAAGGCACTGGCTCCTTGGCGGGAGGCACGGCTGTTTCTCTCGACGTGAGCAACGGTGCACCCTCGGCCAACAGTTGGTTTGTCGCGGGCTTCACGCGCATCGACGCCCCGTTCAAGCAGGGCATTCTGGTGCCTGCGCTGGACTTGCTAGTGGGCCCCTTGCCTTTGGATGGCTCGGGCTCAGTGGCACTGCCGTTCACCTGGCCGAACGGTGCACCCAGCGGAGTCTCGCTGTTCGTCCAAGGGTGGATCGTTGACGGTGCAGGCCCCGCAGGTTGGGCAGCGAGCAACGGTATTGAGGGCGTGACCCCGTAGTCGGAGCGAGTGGGGGCTCGAGTAAAGGGGCTGCGGTGTTTTAACAGTGCCCCGGTGGGAGCTATGGCTTCCACCGGGGCACTCTTCTTTTGGGAGTCTCCGAAACTCTTGGCCGCCGTTGAGGTTCTACGGTGAGATCGGGCGATGGCCAGGCTGATGGCATGGCGGCCGCACTCAGGTGATGTGTTGGCACGACGCGGTGTGGCGAACACCCGTTGGCTTCACCGTCTGATCCAGCCCCTGGGAGAAATCCGTGATGAACGCTGTCCTTGCCTTGACCTTGCTGACCACATTCGCGTGTACCGCAGCGGCTGAGCCCGCTCGATCTGCCGTACGTGGGGAGGACTCTGGGGCGATCGCACCGCCGCCGTCACGGATCACCGAGGTGGTTGTCTTTCCTCGTCATGCCGAGATCACCCGAGAGCTGACGGTGAGCGCGATCGCAGGGGAGAACCAGGTGCTCTTCAACGACCTCGTGCCCATCCTTAATCCCCATACCTTGCGGGCCAGCGCGCCACAGGGCGCGCGGATCACCGGCACCGAGATCAAGACTGTGTACTTGAAGGAGCCGATCACCGAAGAGATCGCGTCCTTGGATAGGGCCATCCAAGGGTTGAACGACGGGCTGGAGTTGCTGGCCATGCAGCGGGCCCGTTGCGACGAACGAGCACTCTTCTATCGCTCGATCAAAGGGCGCTTGTCCCACGACATGGAGGTTGGCTTTGCGGCTGGGGCCGTGGCCGTGGAGGACTGGGGTGCGGTGCTGAAGTTTGTAGACGAGGGCCTGCTTGGCTGCGACGGGGGCTTCGCGGCGAACACTCTCGAAGTGCGCGGCCTGAAGGATCAACTGCAGGCTGTGGTCGAGAAACGAAAAGACTTTGCTGGCCGGCAGCCGAAAGAGAAGAAGCAGGTCACGGTGTCTTTCTCGGCGGAGCACGGGGACGAGGTGCGCATCCAGATTCACTACATGGTGGACGCAGCTATCTGGAAGCCCAGCTACGACGTGCACCTGGATCGTGCAGCGGACGCCATCGAGGTCATTGGTTATGGGCAGATTCTGCAGTGGACTGGTGAGCTCTGGGAGGACGTGGAGTTGACCCTGGCGATGAGCCGTCCCGATCACGAACTCGCTGTGCCAGAACTCATGCCCATGGTGGCCAGCCTGGACCACGAGGCCATGGCCAAGTTGGCCCAAGAGGTCTCGTTTCTTGGGGGATCAGCTCAAGATCAAGCGAACAAATGGGCGGCGTCCCGCTTTGCACGACGTCAAGATCGAGAGACGTTTCGGCGCAACCTCGAGCAGCTTTCCAGCCAGTCCGGGGATCAGCTCAAGCAGTACGGACTGAGCCATGCACTCATCGAAGGCGCCTTGAGCCGCCTAGTAGATCGCTTCGCCGCCGTGCGCTACTCCATCGAGCAGCGGGCGACGATTCCGTTCGACAACTCGCCCCACAAGGTGGTCGCCTTTCGGGCCACCGTGCCCGTGCAGCTGCGTTACGTAGCCACCCCTGCTCTGGGCGATTCTGTCATGCTGCAAGGGGCGTTGGTGAACACCACCGGGCATCCCGTTCTCGAAGGAGGGGTGTCGCTCTTTGTCGATGAATCTTACGTAGGGGCCGCTTCGGTGAGGGGGGCTGCGCGCAACGAGGGTCTCTCGTTTGGCTTCGGCCCGGACGATGCTTTGGTGGTCAAGCGCAAGCTGGTTTCCCGCACGGTCAAAGGCCCCGAAGCGTTCCGTCAGTCTCAGGTGATCACCTATCGCTACGGCATCGTGGTGGAGAACTTCAACGATCGCCCGGTCGATGTGGACGTCGCGGACCAGATTCCCATCTCGAAGACCGACGACATCCAGGTGTCCTTCTTGAACTCAAGCGAGGAGCACAGCCTGCAAGCAGCGAACGGAAGCTTGGCCTGGACGCTGAGAGTAGAGCCGGGTGCCACCCGAGAGATCAGCTACAGCTTCTCGGTGGAGTGTCCTGTGGGTGACGACGTTCATTGGCAGTGACCGGAACTGGGCTCCTCAGACTTCGAACTCGCGAGCAAGTTCTGTGAGCGATAGCAGTGGGTCCTCTCGCGTTGGGCCGGAATATGGGCGTGCCCGAATTGCTCTTTGAAAGTGTATGAGCTGGCTACCCGCCGCACTTTCGCGTAAGCCTCGAGCAAGCGCCCGAGAGTTTCGGCAATCCTCTAAGCGGCGTGCTTTTGGGCGAGCGCTGAGATCTGGCTCACTCCGGGAGAAAGTCGTGAGGTCCTCGCGGAGCTGCGCGACATCGGCCCCCAGCTTCATGGAAAGCCTCTCTGAATTGCAGGCGCCATGGTTCCGGCTGGGTTTGATCCCACCAGAGCCATGGCGCTTTTGTTCTTAGGCAGGCGTCGTTGCGCCCGCCTGCCAGAGATTCAAATCACCCCGTGGTCAGGGCACGGAGCCTTGCAAGGTGTTGCTACCAGCGAAGCCGTTCAGCGCGCCGGCGTCATGCATCCACCACTGAACGTAGAACTGGAAACCCGAGGGCGTGCCTGAGGGCCAGGTTCCTGGCAGGGAAATCGAACCTTGAGAGTTCGTCGAAATCCCGGCGATGACGATGTCCGGGAAGGGGCCCCAGATGCCGCCCTTGAACGGCGCGTTGATGAACGTGTAGCCGAGGATGAGCGACGCAGGTGCGAAGGCCAGGGCGTTGCTTAGCGTGCTGGTCACCGCCGTGCCTTCGACAAGAGAACCGCTGCCTAAGAGCTGCAGTGCGCCGTTGGTGCCAGCGAGCCCTCCGCCCAGGTTGGCCCAAGAGTTGTCCACCGCCTTCCAGCTCACCAGCGCCGCACGGATCTCGTCCCGCAGCAGCTCCGCAGAGGCGTCGTCCAGAGTGTTGCCCGCAGCGCTGTTGCTCGATCCGTCGTGGATGAAGATGCCCGCCACGTACTCCCGGGGCGTGAGTTCACCGCTGAAGATGAAGGGGATCTTGACCCAGCTTAGCACCGAGTAGTAGTAGTCGAGGGGTGTGCCGTAGCCGTAGCTGCCGCCCTTGTAGGCCATTTCCATGAGCGACTTGAAGTCGGCGGTGACGAAGCTGGATAGCCCCAAAGCCGCAGCTTCCTGATCGATGATGGCGCCCAGCTGATTGCCGCCGAACCCAGGGACATTCGTGCGCATGAGGTCGTAGAACTGCTGCCGTTGAGAGCCCAGGTAGCCATTGGCTACGGCCTCGTGGAGCAGTGATCCATCGCTCAGGCTCAGGGAGTTCGGTGGGGGACCACCGCAGCCCAGGGTGTGAATGATCTGGGTGTCGTTCATGCCCAGTTGAGCCGCAGTGGCGTTGATGTTGCCCGCGCCGAAGCGATCTCGAATGGCCATGGTGCGGTTGTTGTCCGAGTTGAACATCATCTGGAAGAGCACAGAGGACATCCCTTCGGTGGTGGGGTTCGTGTATTGCGGGCAGCTGTTCGATACTCCCGGACCTCCCAGCCCCTGCCAAACAGTGAGCGCTTCGCCCAAGCTGGCTGAACTCTGCTCGACCGCGCGCATGGCATGAACATGCATCAAGGTTTTGATCGTGCTGGCGGGCTCGAAGGCAAAGTCTTGCTGCAGGCTGGCTCGCACGCCACCGTTGATCTCCTTCAAGAAGAGCCCGCTGACGCCGTCGGTACCATTGCGCAGGATGTTGCCCACCCGAGTGGTGAGGGCGTTCGTGTTGTTGTGGCAGATGGCGTAGAAGAACGGCAGGCCACCGGAGTTCACTCGCTGAATGCTCTGAACGCGGGTGCCGTTCTGGGCCAGTTTGGCGTTGAGCGATGCGGGGCTGATGCCCGCCCACCAAAACCACTGCATGTTCTCAGTGTTCTTCACCAGGACGGCGTTGAACGTGCCGTCGGAGCGCCGCTCCAGGTCAACCAAGCGCAGGTTCTTGCTGGCAATCTCGTTGCTCAAAAAGCTGGTACTTGCCCCAAGCCACCAATACCACGGCTTGCTGTCCGCGCCAGTGTTCTTGATCATCACCGCGGTGTAGACGGTCTGTCCCAGGAGCGTCTGCTCTTCTAGGTCAACGATGCGGGCGTTGTTGGTCGTCAGCGCATTGGAGATGGTGTTGAGGTTGGGGCTGCTGTAGTACCACCAGGACTTGGAGTTGGCGCCGGTGTTGCTCACCATGACCACGGCATATCGCACCACGCCGTTCACTTCGTAGGGCTCGATGTCGACCAGCCGGCCATTGTTCTGGCTGACTAACGTGCCGACGGTGGCGAGGCTGATGTTGTAGTACCACCAGAAGGTCTGGGCGTAGCTCCCCGAGTTTTTGACGAAGGCTGCGCTGAACTTCACCGGGCTGGCGGTGCTCTCTACCTCGAGGTCGACGAGCCGATAGCCTGCGTTGATCGTGCTGCTGATGTTGGCTTCAGTTTGACCGTAGAACCACAACGCTGCGGTGGGTGTGGCGTTATCTTGGTCTTCGGTGGCATGCACCGTGGTGACCGCTGGCGTGGTCAAAGCGAGCAGGGTCAAGAGCAGCAAAGCTGCAGGCGTCTTGAGGGCAGAGGTGGACATGACGGTCTCCGGGTCACAGGTAGAGGGGGGCGGAAGTTGCTGTACACTTACTCAAATCCCGATTTCGCGATCGGCGTTACAGGCTTGACAGAAAATCTTGGTGATTTGTTTAGGGAGTTCACTGGCTGCGGCCGTGGGCTCCTGGGCATAGACTGTCCGTCCGCCGAGTCAGCTTCTGTGAAGGCCTGAACCATCGATAAGAACACCCACAACACTGCTGATGGCTCCAGAGAGTTGGTGATCGCTGCTCAGAGTGGCGAGTTGCCCGCAGTCGCTGAGTTGCTCGTGAGGCACTTGCCCGGTCTGCGAGCCTATATTCGCTTGCGGGCTGGTGCGTTGGTGCGCCAGCGGGAGTCCGCCTCCGACTTAGCACAGTCTGTGTGTCGGGAAGTCTTGCAGAACATAGATCGCTTTCAGTACGGCGGAGAGGCGGGCTTCAAGCATTGGCTCTACGCCACCGCACTCCGGCGCATTCAAAAGCGGCAGGCCTACTGGAAGACCTTGAAGCGCGATGTGGCCCGAGAGCAGGCGGGCGCTGACATCAGTGTCTCCGCCGCGTATGGCAGGGTCTCTTCGCCGAGCCAGAAGGTCGTGGGACGGGAAGATCTCGAGCGCATCGAGAGAGCGTTTGACGAGCTCTCGGAGGGCGAGCGGGAGATCATCACGCTGGCGCGATTGGTGGGCTTGTCTCATGACGAGATCGCCGAGGCGTTGGGCAAGTCGGTGGGAGCCACGCGGGTGCAGCTGCACCGGGCACTGGCTCGCCTTGCGATCATTCTTGATGTGGGAGAAGAGCCGTGAACGAGCAGGATCAACTGGCCGACTTGTTGGCTCAAGTGGAGTCTGGCCTGACCCCCGAGGCTGCTCTGGATGCTGTCTGTGGAAACGATGCTGCGTTGCGCAAGACCCTACGGCGACGGCTGACGCTGCTCGCGGATCTGGGCGTTTTCGCTGACGACCACACACCAGAAACTCCTCAGCGTCTTGGTCGCTTTGCCATTCGACGTCTCCTCGGTGGGGGCGGCATGGGCATGGTCTATCTCGCCTGGGACGAGGAACTCGCACGCACCGTGGCGCTCAAAGTCATCCGTCCGGAGCAGCTCTTCTTCGAGCGGGCTCTTGAGCGCTTTCGCCGTGAGGTGCGGGTGATCGCTAAGTTGGCCCATCCGAATGTGGTGCAGGTGTACTCGGTGGGCGAAGAAAGTGGCGTGCCCTACTTTGCCATGGAGCGCGTCATTGGCTGCTCGCTTTCCGAGGCCTTGGCTGACTTGTCAGAGCGAGCCCCGGCCGAGCTCACGGGACGAGATTTGCAGCGGGTGGTGGCAGCCCGCGCCCAGGCGTCTCGGGGCGCCGATTTCACAGCCGGTGTCGCTGCCGATGTCGCTGCCGATGTCGCTGCCGATGTCGCTGCCGATGTCGCTGCCGATGTCACCGCCGATGTCGCTGCAGAGAGAGCGCAAGAACTGTCACCGCCGCTGTCCGCAGAGACGCTGGATGACGACAAGGTGGGTTGGCTCTATGCCGGCTCGTGGGAGGACACTTGCCTGCGGATCGTGCGTCAAATCGCCACCGCCCTCGACCATGCCCACGGCCGGGGCGTGCTGCACCGTGACATCAAGCCCTCCAATATCATGCTCACCGCCGATCCGGGGGACAGTCGTGCGTTGCTGCTCGATTTTGGTCTCGCGGGGGTGCTGGGTGCGGCCAGCCTGACAGCGAGTGGCGCCCGCCTTGGCTCGCTGCCCTACATGCCCCCGGAGCAAGTGGGTGGCGATGCCTCGGAACTCGGCGCTCGATCAGACATCTACAGCCTGGGCGCCACGTTGTACGAGGCGCTGACGTTGCACCCGGCCTACAGTGGTTCGTCAGACCCTGAGATCTTGGCTGCGATTCACCGGGGTCATGTTGAGCGTCCCACTCACTTCCATCAGGCTTTGTCTTGGGAGGCGGAGACTGTCTGCCTCACTGCCATGGAGCCGGAGGCGGCTCGGCGCTATGGCAGTGCCTCTGAGTTTGCCCGGGATCTCGACAACGTCTTGGGGCACCGTTCAATTGAAGCTCGCCGGGCAGGCGCTCTGCTCCGTTTGCGCCGCTGGGTGCAGCGTCATCCCACAGCTACGGTGGGGCTGACTTTGGGCGCGCTGTTGCTGCTCGGTGGCCCGAGCTTGTACGCCTGGCAGCAGCACTCCGCCCGGGTCGCCATCGAGGCCAAGAACAAACAGATCGAGGCGGACAGTCAGACCATCGGCCAGCAGAACACAAGCCTTCGAGAGTTGGCTGACGCTGTGTCCGCGCGCAACGAAGAGATCTTGGCTCAAAGCGCGGAAATCAGCGCTCAGAGCGAAGAAGTACAGCGACATTTCGACTTGGCCTTGCTCACAGTCGATTCCATGTTGAGCCGTGTGGGCGAGACCACTCTGGCTGACGTGCCGCGCATGACCACCGTCCGCCGAGAGTTGTTGGGTCAGGCCTTGGAGTTCTACCGGCGTCTGCTCAAAGAGCGCGATGGTGACGCCGGGGTGCTGATGAGCATGGCTCGCTCGTTGCAACTGGAAGGCGAGGTCTTGGGCATGCTGGGAGAAATCCAGCTTGGACAAGAAAGCCACTTGGAGTCTCTCGTGATCCTTGAAGCGTTGTCCGCTAGAGATTCTGGGAAGGCGAGCTACGTCACTGACTTAGCATTGGGCTTGCGCAAGTTAGGTGCTCAGTCTTTTCATTCAGGACGTCTTGCGGAAGCGATTGACTTCACTGCCCGAGCAGCCACGGTGCAAGAGCGTCAGCTGGCCCAAGGGGTGGACGACCTCGATGGTGCGATCGGTTATCAGTACGTGACCACGCTGTTGAACCTGGGTTCTATGCAATCTCAGTTTGAGCAGGACGATCCAGCAGTGGAGAGTTTTCAGTTGGCGTTGACCCTTGCTCGCCAACTTGTGGCGGCCCATCCCGGCGATGCTCGCCATCTGAGTGTCTTGGGGCGTGCGATTTCGGGCGCAGGGAAAGTGGCCGAGATGGAGTCAGACCGCACAGCCGCAGCGAGACTCTACGGGGAAGCCATCGCGGTCTACGAGCAATCGTTGGAAGCGATTCCTGGCAACGTTGAGCTCCGTGGGCAAGTGGGAACTCTCTGGTGTTTGCTGGCTTACAATCAACGCGACGACTACGACACCGCTGCCGTGTCCTATTCCAAGGGTTACGGGATTCAGGAGCAGCTGACTCGGGACTTTCCGGAGTCGCCCGGGAACTACCAGCAGCTGGCATTCACCTGTATGCAAATCGCTGAGTTGCACGAGCAGCACGGGCAACATGACTTGGCTGAGGGCCGTTTCCGAGAGGCGCTCATCCGGCAAGAGATCCTGCTGGAGCACTATCCCGAGCTGGATGGCTTGCGCGTAGACAACGCTCGTACTACCTTGAGTTTTGCCTCGTGGTTGCAAACTCTAGAGCGTCTAGACGAGTCTCTCGAAGCGGGGGAGTCGTCACGGGACCAATATCTCTCGATGAAATCCGACGGGCTGCTAGACCCTGTTCAACAAGGGTTTCTCGAGGAATGCGAACTCTTGCTGAAGAAGGTTCGGGCGGCCCTGGAACTGGCTGCCACGGAGGGCTGAACGGCCAGGCCAACCGGGCTCACGTTGGTTGCGGTCGTTACTCGGGGGTGCTGGGGGACTGTCGTGCGGCCTTGGAAGACGCGGCCTCTGCTAGCAGGGTTTCAATGGCTTTGACGAGGTCTCGCCCTCTGAATGGCTTGGTGACGTGGTCGTCCATGCCCGCAGCAAGGCAGCGCTGGCGGTCGCCGGACATGGCGTTCGCTGTGAGCGCAATGATGGGCAGGCGTGAGCCGCTGTCGGCTTCTTGGGCTCGAATGCGGCGGGTGGCCTCAAAGCCGTCGAGCACGGGCATCTGGCAGTCCATCAGCACAAGGTCGAACGACCAGGCTGTCACGGCTTGCAAGGCTTCTTCACCGTTACAACGGACGGTGACGTCGTAGCCTTCTTTGGTGAGCAGCGCCCGGGCAATTTTTTGGTTCACCAAGTTGTCCTCCACCAGCAGGACCCGAGCGGAACGAGTGATTTTGCGAGCTGGCTGATCTTGCCCCGAGGGGGCTTGCACAGGCTGCGGCGGTGGAACCTCGCGAGGCTGACTGCGCTCGCAACTGAGATCGAGCAGGCACGCCAAGAGCTTGTGCTCGGCCACGGGTTTGATGAGAGAGACGGCGTTGCTCAGAGCGCCGTCCTCCAAGAGTCGATTGCGATCCGCTAAGGGGCTGACGAGCACCAGCTGAGTGGTGAGCAGCAGTGGATCAGCGCGGAGCGAGGCGATGACCTCTTGCCCGTCCATACCCGGCATGTGCAGGTCGATGATGGCCACATCGAAGGGGCTGCCGGCCAAGGCGCGCTCTGCCAGCAGCTGCAGCGCTTGTTCGCCATGCTCGGCGAGAGTGGGCTTCATGTCCCAAGAGCTGGTGAGCTGTTGGAGGATCGAACGCTGGGTTTCGTTGTCGTCGACAATCAAGACCGACAAATCTCGGAGCGCTGGGGCCTCCGTGGGTGGGTGGGTATTCGCTGCAGGCTTCAGCACGACGTCGGCACGGAAGCAGCTCCCCACCCCTTGCTCGCTCTGCACCGTGATGCCGCCGCCCATGTTCTCGGCAAGCGTGAAGCTGATGATCAAACCGAGGCCTGTCCCGCCGAACTGTCTTGTGGTGGAACCATCCCCTTGAACGAAGGCCTGAAAGAGGCTGGCGCGCACCTCTTCGCTCATGCCGATCCCCGTGTCCCGGACTTCGATGGCGAGTTGGACCGTTCCGTCGCCGGGAGTGGCCGCTGAGATGGCCACGACCACCTCACCTTCGAGGGTGAACTTGATCGCATTACCCAGCAGGTTCATCACGATCTGGCGCAAACGCACAGGGTCGCCCAAGACCAAGCGGGGCACGCTGGTGTCGATCATGCAGGCCAGCTCAAGGCCTTTTTGATGGGCTCCGTCTGCCAGCAGGTCTAACACCTCGCTCACAATCCGGCGCAGATCGATGGGGATCTCCTCCAGATCGATACGGCCCGCTTCGATCTTGGAGAAGTCGAGAATGTCGTTGATGATCGTGAGCAAATTGTCTGCGGAAGACTGCACGCTGCTGACGTAATCGGCTTGCTCTGCGCTGAGTTCGGTCTGTAGCAGCAGAGACGTCATACCAATGACACCGTTCATAGGCGTGCGAATCTCGTGGCTCATGTTGGCCAGAAATTCTGACTTTATGCGCACGGTTTCGAGAGCCTCTTCTCGGGCATGGACCAAGTCGTCCACACGACTCGTGACCATGATGATGCCGCCGACCTTCCCGTCGGGGGTGAACCAAGGCTGCAACGCCCAGCGTAGGTGCATTTTTGTGCCGTCCGCGCGAACGAAGACATCTTCGGGTGTCGAGAGTTCTTCCCCGGCGAGGCAACGACGGTGGGCTTCGAGCCAGTGGGGCGGAGTGTCTGGGAAGACGTCGTAAAGGGAGCGGCCCAGGATCTCCTGGTCGCCCAAGGCGTAATCTCGATTCCATTGCTGGCTGTGGGTGATGTAGCGCATGTCCGTATCGAACATCGCCATGGCTACCGGCGCGTTGGCAATGGTGCTGCGCAGTAACGAACGCTCCCGTATGACGGCGCGCTCGAGCCGTAGACGTTCCGTGATGTCTCGAAAGACCAACACACTTCCAAGAACGTCGTCCCCCTTCATCACAGGTGCGAGTGTGTAGCCCACTGTGAGTGTCGAGCCATCACTGCGCTCAAAAGTGGCGGTGTCATTGAGTGATGCATCCACGAGCTTGGCAGGATGCAGCACTGAGTGTTGCAGTTGACTGTCTTGCGAGTGGGCGGGGTGGACAAGTTGCAAGACTGCCTGGCCTTCCAGCTCGTCTTTGCGATGCCCCAACATGCGCTGTGCAGCGGTGTTGGCCATCAAGCAGCGCCCGGACTTGTTCAGCGCGAAGAGGCCTTCGCCGAGGGACTCCGTGATGGCTTGGAGACGGTCTCGTTCTCGTTCCAGCGCAGACTCTGAGATCTGCAGCTCACCGTAGAGCACGCGCAGCTCATCGGAGGACACAGCCAGGGATTGAGCAGCCAAGTGGCGCTCGCGATCGGACTCTCTGTACGTCCTGTCGATGCGCGTGAGGAGACTCAGCCACTGTTCCTGATTGGGTGGCAGGAAGTCAGCACCCGACGCACAACGCTTGAGCTGGCGCCGTAAGAGAGGATGGAAGTCGTCGTCGGTGCTTTGCACGGGGATCTCTGATTACGCAGTGGTTGGGCAGCAAGGTGAAGGTCAGAGCTCGGGGACAGAGATCCCCGCTCACTCATCGGACGCAGCTTCTGACTGCCTTGACATGTAATGGGCAGACG
>JBLIMM010000115.1:0-13392 GCA_047638635.1 Pseudohongiellaceae bacterium
TAGCGCACCAGGAAATCGAGGAAGCCCCGGGTCGCTCCACAGGGTTTGCCGTCCCCATCTGTCAGGGTGGTGGGCATGGAGAAGTAGGCCCTAAACACGTAAGGCAAGGCGTCGATCAGGTGCACTTCGCCTGCCGGTGTCTCTGTTGGGGTGTTCCAAAGGCTGCTCATAGCTAGAATGTCGTACCACAGGTCGCAGGGTCACAGGGCTCGAAGGATGGGGGAGACCCCCCAGACGATCATGACGAAACCACCGCCCGAGGGCCTCGCGGCCATCGATATCGGCTCCAACTCGATTCGCATGCTGCTGGTCAATCTGGTGGGCGGCGAGCCCGTGGTGGTCGACCGCATCCGCGAGCAGGTCCGCCTAGCCGAGGGGCTAGACAGCGATGGCCTTTTGGATGATGACGCCTTTCGCAGGGCCTTGGCCTGCCTGGATCGCTTCGGCCAGCGCCTGAGGAACACCACAGGTCTGAAGGTCAGAGCGGTGGCCACGAACACCCTGCGCGTGGCCACGAACGCCGCAGATCTGCTGCGCGAGGCTGAAGAAGTCCTGGGTCACCGCATCGAGGTGATCAGCGGCCAAGAAGAGGCCCGGCTGATCTATCTGGGAATTGCCCACACCCTGGCCGACGACGAAGGCAGTCGCTTGGTGGTGGACATCGGGGGTGGCAGCACTGAGTGCATCGTGGGTGAGCGTTTCGAGCCCATCGAGGCCCACAGCCTCTACATGGGCTGCGTCCGTTGGACCCAGCGTTTCTTTGCTGACGGAAAAATCACTGAGAAGCGCATGCGTGCGGGGCATTTGGCTGCCTCCCGTGAGCTGCAAACTCTGCGAGCGACGTTTCGTGGATTGGGTTGGGAAGAGGCCGTGGGGAGTTCGGGCACCATTCGATCTTGCGCGTCTATTCTCGAAGCCAATGAATGGTGCGAAGAGGGCATCGATCGCCCGGGATTGCAGCGCTTGAGCGACGCTTTGGTCTCTGCGGGGCACGGGAAGAAGATTGACCTGCCAGGCATGCGCGCAGAGCGGCGCATGATCTTGGCCGGTGGCGTCTCTATTCTCTGCGCGGTGTTTGACAGCTTGGGTATCGAGCGCATGGCCGTGAGCAAAGGCACCCTGCGCGAAGGGGTGCTGTACGACCTCTTGGGACGGATTCGCCACGAGGATGTGCGCGAACGCACCATCCGCGACTTTCAGGATCGCTTCGACATCGACACCGCGCAGGCAGAGCGAGTCGAAGCCACCGCCCTGAGGTTTCTCAAGGACGTGGCCCCGGGATGGCAGCTCGAATCGTCTCGTCACCAGCGCTTCTTGGGCTGGGCCGCCAGGCTGCACGAGCTGGGCTTGCGCTTGGCCTACCGCCATCATCATCGCCACGGCGCCTACATCTTGGCCAACGCTGACATGCCGGGGTTTTCTGGGGATGACCAGGAGATGTTGGCTTCGATTGTCGGCCATCAACGGCGCAAGTTTGGTGATGACCCGTTCAAAGAGTTGCTGCGCTCCGACCGTCGTCGCATGGCTCGCAGGCTTACCGTGCTGCTGCGCCTGGCCTTGCTCGTGAACCGCAGCCGTTCAGCCCATCCTGAAGTCCCTCTGGCCTTGTCTGCGCTGGGCAGTACTTTGCGATTGACCGTACCCCAAAGTTGGTTGGCCAGCCGGCCGTTGACCCGCAGTGACCTTGAAGACGAAGTGGCCATGCTGCAGGCCGTCGGCTTGAAGGTCACCTTGGTCATCGACCCTGACTGAGCGGCCTCCGCCGTGGTGCCAACGAGCGCTTCAGCTGAGTAGGGCAGGGTTCTGTGTGTAGCTGCCGACGATTTCTGCGCTGCCCACGATGTGTCCCACCATGGCTTCTCGGGATTCGATGGCGGTGAAGGTCTCAGCCAACATCAGGCTTTCGATGTCCAGGGCGAAGAGCTGAAAGCGGTAGTGATGAAGGCGCTCGTCGTTCCACGGGGGAGCAGGGCCGTCGTAGCCGTTGTACGTGCCACCCATGTCGGCATCCCCGGAGAACCAGCTGGTGAAGTCGTTCTGTCCTTGGCGCGCGCCGCTTGGCCCTGGAGGGGAGAGCTTGCCGCCCGCAGTGACGCCATCGCTGCAGACCCCCGCAGCGAGCTCGCTGCAGCTCGGCGGGATGTCCACCATGACCCAGTGGTAGAAGTCGCCACGGGGCAAGTCAGCTGCCACCGTGCGGCCTTCTCTGTTCACGTCGTCGCCCACCGTGGGGGCGTCGGGATCCACGCACAGGAGCGCCAGTGACAGTGTGCCCGAGGGCAGCCCGCTCCAAGAGAGCTGGGGGTTGCGATTCCCTGCGAGCCTTACGTGCTCGCCCGACGCCGTGTCCGCCTCGGCAAACGCGAACTCAGGGGGGATGCTGCCGTGGTTGGCGAAGCTTTCGCTGCTCAGTTGCACATGGAGTCTCCGAAAGGGGGGCGGCCATTGTCGTGAGGGCAGGGCGCTAGGGCGCACTCTTCGTATGCTGGCGGGCCGGAGGTCACTGTGCCCATGTCGTCATACCTTGTTCAACTCTTGCAAGTCCCCTTGCGCACCCTTGCTGTGTGGGTCGTGGTCGCTGCCGGCTGGGGCGCCCCTGAATGCCAAGCCCAAGACGGTGTCGTCATTCCCCAGGCCACGCTCGATGTGATCGCAGCCTGGGAGAGCTTGGTGGGCCAAGAGCCCTGGCCAAACTTCGTCCCCCTCGACTATCCCTTGGCCATTTTCGATGGCGCTCAGACACTGCTGGTGAATCATCCCCAGCCACCTGAGGAGTTCAGCTCTGTCTCTGGGCTGCCCACCGTTGCCATGATGACCGGCCAGCACCCCCTGGTGACGGCCAACACCGCCGTGGTCTTGGGCAGTGCCGAGACGGCCACGATCCTGTTGAATCTCATGGGGGACAGCGCACCCGCCGCCGTGGTTGCCGTGGCCGCCCACGAGGCCTTTCACGTGTTCCAAGGCCGCTACTTTCCTGGGTGGGTCGCAGACGAAACCCAGCTGTTTCTCTACCCGGCTGATGACAAAGAAATCCTGGCTTTGCGGCGGGCAGAGTCGGCGGCTTGGCGGCAGTCGTTGTTGGCAGATGACGGGCTACCCTATGCGCGCTTGGCTCTCGATATCCGCCGAGGACTGAACAACCGTCGTGAGGATGGCATCGTGGGCTACGAGCGCGGTCTCGAGCTGAAAGAAGGTCTGGCGCAGTACGTCCAGGACCGTTGCCAACCAGACCGCGAGCCGACGCCGGCCCCGGAGGCGGGCTGGGGGGCTGAGGTTGTGCGCCAACGGGCTTACGTCACCGGCGCAACCATGGCTCATCTTCTCGACCGTTGCGACCCAGGTTGGAAGGAGCGCATGACCGAAGAGGACGGTGCGAACTTGGACGACCTCTTGAGCAGGGCCTTGAGGAAGGCTGCTGTGGTTGCAGCGGAGGTCTCTTGGAAGCAGGCGCTGCAGTATCAGGAGGTGGCGGCTGTGGATGCCCAGGCCGTGGCTCAATCTCGCAAGGAACGCCGGGCTGCTTTTCTGGCGGAGCCGGGGCCTGCCATTGTGGTGCGCGTGAGCGGCGGCCGTCCTTTGTCGCCCCAGGGTTTTGACCCGCTCAACGTACGCAGTCTCGGGGGCCGGGATGTGCTGCATACACGGTGGCTGAACCTCAAACGTGACGGCGCCGAGATCACCGTAGACGGGCGGGACGTGCTCACCGAAGGTGCTGGCGTCCACCCGCTGTTCGGAGGCGTGCGCGAGTTACTGATGACAGGCTTGCCAGAAGCACCGTTGATCAGCGGGAACGGTGAGACGTCCGTGGTGAACGCTGCGGGTTTTGTCGGGCGCTTTGAGGGCGCTAGTTTTGAGCATCAAGGTCCGCTGCTCATCATCACCCTGCTTTGATTTTCGTGAGGTTCTCTGAACGATGCCACTGACGTCTCGCCTTGGTGTGTGTGCCTGGTCGCTGCAGCCTGAGTCGCTCGATGACTTGCTGGCAGCTTGCAAGCGGCTTCAGCTCCGTGCTGTGCAACTGCCGCTCAAGGCGTTTCATCGCCGGGGGATGCTCCGCTCGGGTTGGAGCGAGTCAGGGGCGCTGGCGGAGTTGCGTGCTGCGGGTATCGAGGTCTGCTCCGGGATGTTCGCCACTGTGGGCGAAGACTATTCGAGCCTGGAGTCCATTCGAGCCACGGGCGGTGTGCGCGCCGACGCACACTGGTCAGCGAACGAACGCCTAGCCGCGGAGGACGGGGCCCGAGCTCGGCGCCTGGGTCTCAACCTTGTGAGTTTTCACCCGGGCTTTCTTCCTGAAGATCGGACCGACCCGTTGCGCGAGGTGATGCTGCATCGCTTGCGCTCAGTCATCGATAGTTTTTCTCGCGAGGGCGTCGATGTTGCCTTTGAGACGGGGCAAGAATCCGCCGAGACGTTGTTCGCTGTCCTCGAAGATCTGCAGCGGCCGGCGGTAGGAGTGAACTTCGATCCGGCCAACATGATTCTCTACGGCCAGGGCGACCCCGTGGCCGCTTGCGAGACCTTGGCCAGCCGGGTGAAGCAGCTCCACGTGAAAGATGCCATTGGTGCTGAGCACCCCGGGCAGTGGGGCCGAGAGGTCGTCGTGGGCTCGGGGAGTGTGGACTGGGAGGCGCTCTTCGGTGTGTTGTCCCGGCGTGGCCTGGCCATCGATTGCCTCATTGAGCGAGAAGCGGGCGACGATCGCGAGGGGGACGTGGCCCGGGCAGCTCGACGTGTGGGCCCCTTGGTCGCAGCACTGAACGAGCCTGCAACGTGATTCTGGATCAACGCAGAAAGGTTCCTGGGGTTGCGGTGATCGGACTGGGATTTATGGGCGTGACGCACCTCGACGCATGGGCCCGGGCTGCCGCAGACGGTTACGCCAACCGCCTAGTCGCTGTGTGCGATCGTGACCTTGCACGGTGCGAGAAGCCTCTGGGGGTCGGCCCGGGGGGCGACTCGCGGGCAGAGTTTGATCGCGCGGCAGTGGCGCAATATGGCGACGCTGTCGAGTTGCTGCAAGACAGCGCCGTGGACATCGTCAGCATCACCACGCCTACGGAGACTCATGTTCCTTTGGCGCTGGCCGCACTGGCTGCCGGCAAACACGTGCTCGTTGAGAAACCGGTGGCTCTACACGTGCCAGCAGTTGCGCGGCTGCAGCTCGCCGCGGAGTCCGCCGACGTCCATTGCATGCCCGCCCAGTGCATCCGCTTTTGGCCTGGTTGGGATTGGCTGATCGAGCAAGTGGACGAGGGGGCGATGGGCGAACTCGGTGCCCTGACCGGGTTGCATATTCAGCGTTTGTCCAGTCGACCTCATTGGGGCGATGGTTTCTACGACAATGAGGCTCGCTGCGGCGGCGTGATCTTTGATCTCCACGTGCACGATGCCGACTTGATCGGTCGCCTGCTGGGGGAGCCTGCGTCGGTGCGGGCCACGGAGCAGTCAGGTGTGATCTCCATTGCCTACAACTTTGCCAACAGCCCAGCCACCGTCGTCGCCGAAGCCAGTTGGTCTCGGGACCCGGCCCTGCCGTTTTTCATGGGCTTCGAGGCGACGTTCGAGCGGGGGCGAGCGAGTTGGTCGTCGACCGCAGCGCAGGCCCTGAATGTCGAGCGAGAGGGTGGCGCCCAAACCCTCCCGTTGTCGCAGCTCACGGGATACGACGGCGAGGTGCGCCATCTTCTTCAGGTTGTCCAGGGGATCGAACCCGCTCTCAAGGTCACCCTGAAGGATGCTTTGCGTTGCACAGGCCTGCTTCACGCTGTGGCCGAGAGCCTAGGCTCTGGAGCGAAGGTGATGTTGCTGCCTGAACACACAGCAGGACCCACCGCTACGCCCGCCGATGGACCCACCACTACGCCCGCCGATGGACCCGCCGATGGACCCACCGATGGACCCGCCGATGGACCCACCGATGGACCCAACGATGCACCCAACGATGCACCCAACGATGCACCCAACGATGCACCCAAGGAGGAGTAAGTGATCATTCGGTTTTCGAGATGCCTTTTGACTGCGATGGTCTGCGTGGCTTGCCTGGGGCCACTCTGCAACACAGCGTTTCCGCTGACCACAACAGACGATCCCACGGCCGCTACAGCGACGGGGGGGCTCCCTCGCGCGCTGCTGCTGACTCACTCGGCTGGGTACGCCCACGCAGTGGTCACCCGGGGGGCAGAGGGGAGCTTGTCACTGGTCGAAAGGTCCCTTCTAGAGGGAGCGCAGCAACGTCTCGACTTGACCGTGACCCAGGACTGTGCGGCACTCACCAGTGAAGTGCTGGCGAGCCTTGATCTGTTGATCTTTTACACCACGGGCGAGCTGCCCTTGGCTCCGGGGCTCGTCGACGAGATCATGGCTTGGGTCGGGAACGGAGGAGCGTTTGTTGGCATCCACAGCGCGAGCGACACGCTCTACGAAGCAGCGGGCTTTCTGGACATGGTGGGCGGCACGTTCGATGGCCACCCTTGGCATGAGACAGTCACCCTGCGCATAGAAGACAAGCATCATCCAGCCACTGGGGCTCTCGGCGACAGCTGGGAAGTGACCGACGAAATCTACCAGTTCAGAGATTTCCGTCGCGCTCCCGCTGCTGTGCTGCTGAGCCTTACCGACAAGGGCATCGACCTCTCAGGGGGCCACCGGCCCGACGGGGACTACGCCACGGCTTGGTGCAAACCCTATGGTCGCGGGAGGGTCTTTTACACAGCTCTGGGTCACCGGCCTGAACTCTGGAGCGACCCGTTGTTTCTGGGGCATCTGTGGGGTGGCGTGGAGTGGGCTGTGGCCGGCCCGGAGCACAGCTTCGCCGCTACCCTTGCACCCAAGCTGATCGCTGACCTTTCTGCGAGCGCCGCCTGGACGAATCGTCAAGGGGGCGCTTTCGCATGGGAGCACCAGGGCGACGTCTTCGTCGCCGCACCCGGCGCGGGAGACCTGGTCAGTAGCGAGGAGTTTGGTGACGCGCTGATTCATGTGGAGTTCGCCGTCCCTGCTTCTGGCAACAGTGGCGTCTACATCCAAGGGCGTTACGAAGTGCAGATCTATGAGACTTTTGGTCAGCCCTTGGTGAACAACTCTTGCGCTGCACTCTACGGTGTCGCTGCCCCCAGCGCCGACGGCATGCGACGACCTGACCGTTGGCAGTCTTTCGACATTCGCTTTCGGGCGCCGCGCTTCGATGCGCTGGGCAAGCGGGTTGAGGCTGCCCGGGTGTCGGTGTGGCACAACGGTCTGTTGGTGCAAGACGGGGTGTCCCTGCCGGGGCCGACCCCCGGTGGCTTGGGCACCGACGAAGTGTCTCTGGGTCCGATCTTGCTGCAGGACCACGGCCACGCTGTGCGCTTTCGCAACCTCTGGGTCGCGACGCTCGACGGCGGCTAGCCACCACTGGTGAGGCACAGGCTGCCAGAGCGCTAGGTGATCGCAAAGCTCTTCATGCTCTCGCTGCGAGTTGCGGCTCGCCAACGTGAAGGTTCGCTCAGAGAATGCGCAGAATCTCGGCGACAGCAGGAGTCTGGTGCAGGTAGTTGTTGTCCGCCCGTAGGGCTGCATTGAAGGGCAGGGAGTCTCGTTCGCCGAGGAGACCGAGGGCCACGGTGGCGAAGGCTCGCGAGAGTTCGCGACGCTTGTCGTCGGCGGCCATCGTGAGCAGCGGCAGCCCTGCAGATCGGTCGCCAATCAAACCGAGTGCTTGGGCCAAGGCGGAGAGCCCGCCCAAGGACCGAGTGGCCACCATGCTCTTTACGAGCAGAGGCACAGCGTCCCCGTCGGCCATGAGGCCGAGCCCCATAGCAGCTTTGAGGCGGAAACTCTCAGGCAAGCTTTCGTCTTCGCAGAGCTCGCGGAGTAGAGGAGCTGCTTCGCGATAGCCCATGAGCCCGAGAGCCTCGCTGGCGTAGCCTCGGTAATCATCCTGGTGGGACTGGGCCATGCTCTCGTGAATGATCGGGGCAGACTGCTGGTCGTCGGAGAGGGCCAGTGCCATCGCGTAAGCACCCTTGTAGGACGGATCGTTTTCGTCAGCGAAGCCGGTGCGCAGAGAGTTGAGCAGCCGGGGTGCCGCCGCGGGGTGCGCCCGGGCGTACAACGCGGCACCGATGGCGGCCCACGAACGGTGTGCGCGATGCTTGCTCTTGCCGGACATCTCTTTCTCTAGCAGGCGCAACAGAGCTTCGTGGGTGTCGGCAAGTCCTGCGACATCGTCGTCTTGAGCGCCCAGTCGGGCCAATGTGATCAGCGCGAAGTGTCGTGTGAGTTGGTCGTGACCGTGCCGCACCTGGTCCACGAGCTCGTCGATCACAACGGTGTCGTGAAGCGTGGCTAGAGAAACCAGACCCATGGCTGCAGACTGGCGCACCGCATCAGGGGCCGTGCTGTCTCTGAGGACATCTAGCAAGGGGGCGGCCGCCCGGGGAGCGCCGAGCTTCCCCAGGGTGGTGGGCACGTAGCTGCGCAGAATGCCGTCGAGTTTCGTGTCGCCCGCCATGTCGATCAGCACGTCGACCACCTGGTCCCGTCGTGCTGAGCTGTGTTCCAGCAGGCCCAATGCCGCCAGGGCGCAGGACTTGATGTCTCGCTCGCTGTCGGGCAGTTGCTCCAGAGCACTGAGCAGTGAGTCCACCGCGGTGTCGCTGCCCATGAGGCCAAGGCCGATGGCTGAAAATGCTCGCACGAGCCATGGCACTTTCCCCCGGCCAACCGCTTGCTGGCCCGCCGAGGTGTCTTGCAAGAGCTGAGTGAGCAGCTCTTCAGAAGCCCGGTCGTCGAGAATCCCGAGGCCCAGGGCAGCGGCCGCTTGAACAGACAGCTCTGAGTGGCCGAGCAGGCGTTCGGCGGTGGCTCGCACCACAGCGTGTTGGTCTGCTGATGCTGAGCGTCCCAAGGCAATCAGCGCCGAGTCGAGAATATCTCGGTCATCGGTGGACGTTGAGATGCTGAGGAGCGCGGGGACGAGTTCTGCTTCAATCCACGAGCGAGTAGGACGGGTGCCGCTGGTCGCCTGGCCTTTATTGCCGCGTGAGGTGAGCTGCCCAGGGGATCCGGGCACTGGGCTGTTTCGCCCCAGGCGACTCTTGAGCAGCACGAAGCGATCGCGATTGGCTTCCCACCAGAATTCCCAGCCGTCATAGGCCACCTGAGCAGGTCCGCCGCCCCCTGATGAAGCGGCATTTCGACCGGAGGAGCCTCGGGCCGCTCCTTTACCCGCACTCGCGCCAGCAGAGAGACTCACACCACCACCTCCGGCGCCTGAGCCGCCGCCACCGGCGGTTGAGCCGGGGATCCCGGGTCGGCTCGCTCCAGAGCTAGAACCACCAGCTGACGCGTTGTCTGCCGGGCCTTTGTAGTTCCCGCCATGTGCCAGCAATGAGGGTGTCGGAGAGAGCAAAGCGCAGAGAATCAGGGCTGTTTTCAGCATGGTTCTTGTCTCAAATGAGTGGCGCCCGTTGAGCTGTCACAGCCCTCAAGGCCCCAATGCAGGTGTTCCTGACGGCCTCGTCCGCTGGAGCGGCACGAACGAGGGTCGAGATAACAGGTGTAACGGACTTGTGTTCCCAAGCGGACGGCACGGACGCTCATGGCTCAGCCTGCTACGATGCCCGGGCACAACAAATCCAGCTGGGAGTGGCTGTCATGAATGAAATGACATTGACGAAACGGGTCGACGCACCCCTCGAAGACACCTTCGCTATTTTCAGCGATCTCGACCGAGCGGCCCACCACATCAGCGGTATTGTGCGCATCGAGCGGGATGACGCTGGGCCCATGAAGCTGGGGACCCGCTGGGGAGAGACCCGGGTGATGATGAACCGGGAAGCCACGGAGACCCTTGAGGTCACAGCGTTCGTTCCGAACGAGTACTACACCGTGGTTTGCGATTCCTGTGGCTCAAACATCGCCAGCACGTTTCGCTTCGTGCCCCGAGGTTCTGGCACGGATGTGCTGCTGGAGCTCGAGGTGACACCGAACACCTTGATGGCCAAGATGCTCGCGCCCCTGGGCAAGTTCATGCTCGAGGCCATGCGCGCTTGCATGCAGCAAGACATGGATGAGCTGGCACGAGTGGCCGAAGAGGCTGCTGCCGGCCACGCGGTTTCTGCCGCTTGCTAGCAGACCGCTGGCGAGGGGCGGGGCTCTCAAAGCCCTCACGCCCCGTCGCCAGCCAGCGGGTGCTGCTGTTCCTACGCCCGCCCAGCTGGCGCTTCGCGCAAGGCTAGTTAGGCTTGCGCGGTCCCGTTAGGCTTGCACGGTCCCGTTAGGCTTGCACGGCAGTGGGGAGGTAGTTGGCCAAGCGAGAGACGACCACATCGGTGAAGCTCGACGTGGTGTGCTGACCGCCCAAGTCTTTGGTGCACTCGCCGTCTTCGATGGCACTGAGCAACGACAGTCGCAGGGCGTGTCCCAGGTCGTAGCGATCGATGTGGTCGAGCATCATGCCGAAGGCCAGCAACATGGCCGTGGGGTTGGCGATGTTCTTGCCGGCAATGTCGGGCGCTGTCCCACCGGCGGGATCGAACATGGCGATGGTAATGTTGCGATCGGCGTCATAGGCGAAGTTGCCGCTGCTGCCGGTTCCGAGCGAGCCCACCAGACCAGAGGCTAGGTCAGACAAGAAGTCGCCGTACTCATTGAGCACCAGCACGACTTCGTAGTCTTGGGGACGAAGAATGACCTTGCCCAGGAGTGCGTCGAAGAGCTCGCGGTTGTAAGGAATGTCCTGGTAACCGTCGTTGTGCACATTGCGCACGGTCTCCTCGAACAGGCCGTCGGTCACACGCTGAATGGTGTGCTTCGACGAGCTGGTCACGCGCAGCTTCTTCTTGCGGGCGAGTTCGAAGGCGAAGAGGGCGGCGAGAGCGCAGGGCTCCCGCTCGACCATACGCAGGGACACCGCAGCGTCTTTGCCAATCAGCTGGCCCGGGTCGTCGTAGGTGCCCCCCACGGCCACACGGACAATGTGCAGGTTGACGTCCTCTTTGAAGTTGCCGTCGATGCCCTTGATCGAGATGGCCGGGCGATAAATCACTGAGAAGCCGCAGCGCCGGCGAATGAGAGCGTTGGGGCTCACGTCGCCAGTGATGGTGGGGTACTTCAGCGAGACTTTGGTCTTCCGCATGGACTCTTCGGCCTCATCGATGCAGGCCAAGCCACGGCGCTCACGGGTGGCCAGGGACCAATCCACGGTTTGAAAATCAAAATCGATGGGCAGGGCGGCCGCAACGGCGTGCACCGAACGTTGGAGTTCTGGGCCGATGCCGTCGCCTTCGAGTTCGGTGATCGCGATGGTCGTCATGGGGTCAGTCTCAGGGATGGGCAAGGGCTCTGCCGGTTCGGTATTTGTCTGCAGCCGGCTAACCCGGCATTCTACGCAGATGGCCCCTCCGAGTCGAAGTCAGGTTGGAGCCTCCCTGCGGGGAGCAAGCGATGAGCACCTTCTGGGGCTGCGCTTTGCCGATTTGGGTCTCGGTCTCAAGGGCTCCTGGATGGAAACGGAGCTGCAGCGGCTCCATGGCCAGTTGGAGCGGCGGGGGCTGCGTTTCAAGCCGCACGCCTGGCTCTCCACCGATTGGTTCTCACCCATTGGCGTGCCAGGGATTGCGGTCCCCTTCTACCTGGCCCATCCGCGGCTGATACGCCTGGAGCGGCGGCTCATGCTAGAGGTCGAGGGCGGCCCCCGGGATGAGTTCCGGCGGTTGCTCAGGCACGAGTGTGGCCACGCCATCCAGCAGGCGTTTCGGCTCCAGCGGCGCACGCGTTGGCGGCAGCACTTCGGCTCCTCCGGGGAGCATTACCCGGAGAGCTACCGACCCGACCCGCGCAGCCGTCGCTTCGTGCAGCACCTGCGTATGTTTTACGCCCAGTGCCATCCCGATGAAGACTTCGCCGAGACGTTCGCCGTGTGGCTCGGGGCCCGCAAAACCTGGCGCTCCCAATACGCTGGCTGGCCGGCCCTGAAGAAGCTCGAGTATGTGGACGAGTTGATGGCGTCTCTGGCCGGTTGTGTGGCGCCGGTGCGGAGTCGCCGGGAGGTGCGAAATCTGCCGCGGCTGAAGATGACGCTGGCCGAGCACTACGCCGAGCGAGAAGAACGCTACAAGCCTCGGGCGCCGTCGCGCTATGACTGCGATTTGCGGGCGCTGTTCGCCGCGAAGAGGCGCCACGGTCGAGCGCTGAAAGCTGCCAGCCTGCTCAAGAAGCAGCGGGCAGAGATCCGTCGCCGAGTGGCACGCTGGACGGGCGAACACCAACAGGTACTCGATCAAGTCTTGGAGGAGATGATCCTGCGCTGCGCTGAACTCGACCTCCGTGCCCGGGGCAGCCAGCAGGCTTTGCTCGCAGACTTTTCTGTTCTTCTTGCCGCCCGCACCATGGCAGCCTTGCACGCCGAGCGAGATTGGATTGCCGTATGAAGCGCCTGCGTATTCTGCACCTTTCACACCCGTGGCTGATGCCTCCGGAGAATGCTGATCGAGAAAGCGATGCTCGCCGCTATGCCTGGAAAACCGACGACGACGTGGTGTCGACATTGCAGAGTCTCGGGCACGAGGTGGAGTCACTCGGCGTAGAGGATGAACTCCGTCCGATTCAGCTCATGGTGCGAGGCTTCAAGCCCGACTTGATTTTCAATCTGGTGGAGTCGTTCGCGGGGCGTTCTGAGCTCGATCACCACGTGGTGGCCTACCTTGAACTCTTGCGGGTGCCCTACACCGGTTGCAATCCCCGAGGATTGATGCTGTCGAAGGGCAAGGCTCTCAGCAAGAAGATCTTGGCTTACCACCGTATTCGCACGCCGAAGTTCGCGGTGTTCCCCATGGGGCGCCGAGTGCGCAGACCCCGTCACCTTGAGTACCCGGTGATCGTGAAGAGTCTCATCGAAGAGTCGTCACAGGGGATCAGTCAAGCCTCGGTGGTGGACACCGACCAGAAGCTCGAGGATCGAGTGGCCTTCATTCACGAGAGCGTGGGCACGGACGCCATCGCTGAGCAGTACATCGAAGGTCGCGAACTCTACGTGAGCGTGATCGGCAATCAGCGGCTAACCGTTTTGCCCGTGTGGGAACTGAACTTTGGGAACCTGCCCAAGGGTGCGGCTTCGATTGCCACTGAGCGGATCAAACGAGATCTGGAGTACCAAGAGAAACGGGGCATCGTGTCAGCGCCAGCGGTGGACCTCCCCGAAGAGATCGCAGACCAACTCCCGCGCTTAACCAAGCGTGTGTATCGCACGCTCGGTCTCGACGGCTATGCCCGCGTCGATTATCGCTTGGCGCCGGACGGCAAGCTCTACTTCTTGGAGGCGAATCCTAACTGCGAGATCGCTCAGTTCGAAGAGCTCGCGGACTCAGCGGAGCACGCCGGGATTCCCTACGAGAAGCTGCTGAGCCG
>JBLIMM010000116.1:0-13109 GCA_047638635.1 Pseudohongiellaceae bacterium
TGAAGTCTGTGGCGGAGCTGAAGCCGGAGTCGTTAATGACCTCTTGGATGCGGTCGTAAAGCGGCCTCGGGATCTTCACGGTGACCTTGGGGTCCTTCATGGTGTGGGTCCGGGAGATCCGCTGGGTGCTGGTGGGGCGAGGCCGAGGGGCCTTTTCGACAGGACTCAGGTGTCACTGAAATCCAATCGCACTCCAATGACACTCTGATTGGAGTGCGGACAATACACCAAATGGAGCGCCTGCCAAGCGCTGATTGCGGGCAATCTCTCACGAAATCGAGCCACGGTCCGTTGACTGCAAGTGAGAGAGATCCCTTGCTAAGCCTAGCTTTCGGGCCGAAACGTGCCCGGCTGCTCATCTGTGTGTATCCTTCCCGGCTTCCTCTCGTATTCCACCTCAGAGCTACGGAGGACGCGGTTGCGTCCCCCTAGCCCGCCGAAGACCACTGGAGTTTTGTGATGTCTCGTACCTGCTGCGCCTTGTTGATCACCTGCTGCGCCCTCTTGAGCGCCTGCGGTCCCGGCTCCATCAATGATTCGGTCACCGCGCTCCAGAACAGCTTCAACGCCAAGGATTTCCCCGCTGTGATCGCCGCTGCGGGCCCGCTGCTGGAACGCTGCGAGGCTGAGAAGGCCAGCTCAGGAGTGGCATGGCGAGTGGAGAAGTTGCGTTTGCAGGCTTTGGCTTCCGAGGGCGAGGGCGCAAAGTCCCTGGCTAAGCTAGAGGAACTAGACGGTGCCTATGAGGGCAAGGTCGATGCCGCGCTGTACAACAAGATCTGCGGCATGGTCACGGAGACGGGGGCGTACCAGGAGGCCCTGAGCATTCTCGACGCCGGCCAAAAGAAGTACCCAGAGATGGAAGCTGTCTTTCTGCCGCAGATTGCGAAGCTCAAAGACTCGATCCTGAATGGCGGCTCTGACGCGGCCAAAGCCATGCTCAAGCAGTTGGGCTACCTCTAAGCTGATCATCGGGGTGCTGGGCGCCGGCATGGCGCCCAGCAGAACAGCACCGCCCGCCTAGCAGTTCGCCGCCATCAGCGGGTGAGCGCGAACAGTCCAGCCGCGAGAGCGAGCACGATGGCCGCTGCCCAGAGGTAGGTCGCGGTCTTGCTCTCTGCTCTGGGGTTCAGGGCAGCATTATGGTGCAGCTCGGTGAGTGCACCCGGAGAGAGGACCCCCTGGGCCACCAAGACCTCGCTCACTGAGCAGCCACTGCTGTGGGCTGCGCCCAGGGCGGCTTTCGCCTCGGCGCGGGTGACTTTGCCACGACGCCGGAGCCAGGAGACGAACTGCTCGTCTTCGAGTTGTTCACCGAGCGTGGAGCTGTCTTGCTCATCTGTCACATCGCAGACGAAGAGCAGGTCGGCCACGCCCATGATGAAATGGCCCGGGTTGGGCAGCTCGTGGGGTTCTTGCAGCCGTGCTAGTCCTAGGCGCGTGCCGTTGGTGCTGCCCAGGTCTGCGACCATCCAGCGGCCATTGCTGTGGCTGATTTCTGCGTGGCGCGATGAGATCGAAGCATGATCAATGACCACATCGCAGCGGTGGCTGCGCCCCAACACATTGACCTCACGGGGCAGCTTGACCGTCGTCACCTTGCCGTTGAGCACCACCAGAACCCGGGGCTGGGCCGCTGCTCGCTCGGGGGCCGGGGCTGGCTCGTCGATCACGGGGCGAGTGGGAGGCACCGACGAGGAAGCCGGTACGGAGGGTGGCGCAGTGGCAGGCGTCAAGTCGACCAGTTGCGCCGGCTTCACCTGGCGGATCGGCGGCTGTTGGTGCGCATGGTCGGCTACGGGCTGCCCGGCGGAAGATCCGTGGGGCAGCGAGGTCTGGCCCGCAGCCACGCCGATCTGTCCAGCTGAAGCGAGCGGGGAGCTCTTGGCCGACCGCAGCTGCAAAGCAGCTCCCGTTGTTGCCCCGCTGCGCAGACCGTCTGTTTCGGTGGATGCCTTTGGGGGAGCAACCTCGTCTGAGCTGCTGGCTGCGCCGCGACGCCGAACATCCGCAGAGACCGGGCCATCGAAGGACACGCTGGTGCCGCCCGCCGATTTCGCAGTCTCGCTCGGATGTTCTTGCCTCGCGGACCCTTCGTGGTCGTGGTCGTGGTCGTGGTCGTGGTCGTGTTTGTGGTCGTGTTTGTGGTCGTGGTCGTGGTCGTGTTTGGGGTCGTGTTTGGGGTCGAACTCGATCACCGTGGAGCCCAGCAAGATCTGAGTCACTTCGGTCATCAGGAAGTGCTCGCCGATGGAGAGGCGAGGCCCGGCGGCGATGAGCGAGCCGTTGCTCGAACCCATATCCGTGTAGCGCCAGCCCTCGCTGCCCTGCTCAATGCGCCCGTGATGTCCCGAGACGGAGTTGTCGCTGAGGACGAGGGAGTTGTTCTCGAGCCGCCCGAGAGTGACGGCACCGGACACCGCCATGCGCGACGCGATCTGGTGCTCGACGATGACTGTGAGTGTGGGGCGGGTCATGGCACTCCGTTATAGCGGAGCTAGGCGAGAGGTCTCCAAACAGACGTTGGAGAGGGCGCTACAGCCCCTTTCTCGCCGGGCTGGCAGCCTCTCAGGTCTCGTTGGGCGTCTCATAGCTGAACGAGGACAGGAGCAGGCCGCCGCTGTGATCAATGAGCACGTTGACGACTCTTCGAGGCACCTTGGCGAGCTGGCTGGTGCGCTCGATGCGGTAGGTCAAAGCCGTGCCATCGCTGAGTCGAGCTGTGCCCGCCCAACCCTTGAGTGGCGCGTCAAACTGGCTGAAGTCGCTGATCTCGTCCACGGACCCGAAGAGCGCTGCAAGCTCTTGCCGCACGGCTTCGACGTCTGGCTCGGGCACGCCCAGGTGTAGATCGAGGGTCCGGTAAGGGGGCCAGAGGATGGTGTCGTCATCCCCTTCTAGCCAGACGTACTGCATCCGCTGATCGGCTTCGATGCGGCGCACGAACCCGCGCACAAAGTCGGTGGGATGGTGGCTTGGCTGGGTCATGGCGGCTCTCAAGCGGTTTGGTGCGGCATGGTAGCAAGGCCAAGCAGAGGGGACGGGGACCCACTCGGTTTGCTAGAAAATGGCCATGGAGATCCTCGTCGTAGGCGGTGGCATTCAAGGTTTGGCGGCAGCGGTCGCCTTGGCTGAGGATGGCCACTTGGTGCAGAT
This sequence comes from Pseudohongiellaceae bacterium, assembly GCA_047638635.1. Lineage (GTDB taxonomy): Bacteria > Planctomycetota > B15-G4 > B15-G4 > B15-G4 > CAZIAK01. Next base: position 3,157 of record JBLIMM010000116.1, read on the forward strand.
CGTTGAGCGAGAGCGCCCGGGCTCTCGGGCAAGTTGGGTCGCCGCTGGGCTGCTGACTCCTAGTACCCCATGGGTTTATCCCCCGGCGCTGATTGAGTTGTGCCACCACTCTGAGGCGAGCTATGCCGACTTTGTCAGCGCGTTGCTGCGCCACACCGGCGTGGATGGTCAGCACGAAGTGGCGGGGATGCTTTATCCCGAAGGCTTGGGCTTTTCTTCCGAGACGATCCGCGCGCACTCAGCGGCTCGGCGACAACTGGGGTTCACCATCGAGTCTCTCGACCGAGAGGCCTTAGACCGGTTGCAGCCGGGCTTAGGGGCTGCGCTGAGCGGCGCCGCTTGGCAGCCGAGCAGCGCGCGGGTGCGGCCACCGCGGTTGCTGGCAGCGCTCTTGCTGCGAGCTACCCAGCTAGGTGTTCAGATTCTCAGCGACTGTCCGGTGGAACGCTTGGAACGTGTGGGCTCGCGCCTCGTGGGCGTGCGCTTGGGCAATGGCCAGTTGCTCGAAGGTGACATCACCGTCCTTGCCGCGGGGGCTTGGTCTGGCGCCTTGGCTGAGTCGGCTGGTGTGGCCCTGGACATACGCCCCGTGCGGGGGCAGATGCTGTTGCTGCGCGGTGCGCCTGGTGCGTTGAAGGCCACCATCAATGATGGTCTGTGCTATCTCGTGCCGCGTCTCGACGGCCGCATCCTGGTGGGCAGCACCATGGAGGACGTGGGCTTCGACGCGGTGACAACATCAGCGGCCCTTCGGCGACTGCGAGACATGGCTCTCGAACTGTTCCCTGCTACGGGCGAGATGGAGGTAGAAACGGACTGGGCCGGCTTGCGACCTGGGACTCCTGACCGGCTGCCGTTCTTGGGGGTTGTCCCCGACTGCGAAGGGTTGGTCATGGCCACGGGACATTATCGCAACGGCATTCTTTTGGCGCCCATCACCGCTCGTATCGTGGCTGATGTGGTGGCCGGTCGTTCTCCTGAAGTCGACTTGGCGCCCTTCGCGCCGCGAACCCTCGACGAGGGGCTGTCACTCTTGGAGCACTCTTAAGGTGATGGCTCGGCGAGGAGCGAAGACAGCTCGGGGGCTCTGTGGTTTGTCCCGCGTCGCTGCCAACCGGTCGTGGCTAGCCGGCTTGATGTTGTTGTGCATCTCCATGTCTCCGGCCCTACCGCTGCAGATCGACTTCGCCAGTTGCTCGTGGATGCGGAACGCTGAGCAGGTCGAAACTCCGATCGTCGAGGTGGGCCACAGTGCGCCTCATGTCGAGCTGTCTTTCCCTGAGTCGGGCACGCGCTGGTCCACCACGTTTTCTACAGCAGTGCCCACCACTTGGCGCCTAGCTCTCGACTGGGAGCTCGGTGCTCAGGGGCTGCTCATCGAGATCATGGTGGACGGGGAACCCTTGCCACCATTGCGCGATACTTGGCGCCCCACGCGGCGAGATCAGCGCGCCGATCTCGGGCCCCGTTGGCTCGGGCAAGGCGAACATCTCCTGGAGTTCGTCTCTCGCGAGGCTACAGACGACGGCTGCTTGCCAGTGCAACGGTTGAGTTTACAGCGCCTGTAGCCAGGGCCGGGAGGCCATCGCGCGGAGAACATCGCGCCACAGTCGGGCGTGACCGTCACGACCCGGCGTCACGACCAGGCCTCACGACCAGGCCTCACGACCAGGCCTCACGATCAGGCTTCACGATCAGGCCTCACGACCCAGCGCAACGGGAAGCTACACCGCCATGATGTGGTAGCCGCAGTCGACCCAGAGCACTGTGCCGGTGACCGCTCGTGAGAGATCGGACAGCAAGAACAGTGTGGAGTCGGCCACTTCAGAAACGGTTGCCGTGCGTCGCAAGGGACAGCGGTCGGCGACCATGTCGAGCATGGATGAGAAACCTGCGATGCCGGAGGCTGCCAACGTACGAATGGGCCCCGCCGACACGGCGTTGACCCGCACCCCGTGAGGCCCGAGGTCGGACGCCAGGTAGCGCACAGTGCACTCCAGGGCAGCCTTCGCCGGTCCCATGACGTTGTAGTGTGGCAGCACCCGCTGACCGCCTAAGTAGCTCATGGTCACGATCGAGCCGCCGCAGTCTTTCATCAGCGGCTCAGCGAAGCGGGCCACAGCTGCCAGTGAGTAAGCGCTGACGTCGAGGGCCGTGCGCCAACCCTCGCGAGTGGTCTCGCTGAAGCGGCCTTCTAGCTCTTTACGATCGGCGTAGGCCACCGAGTGCAAGACGAAGTCGATCTGCGGGTGATCTTTGCCGATTGCGGCAAAGGCCCGCTCGAGCGAGTCGTCGTCCGAGACATCGCATTCGATGATCGAGACGTCGCCGGGCAAGCCATCCGCGAGGCTTTGCACGCCGCGCTTCAAGCGCTCGTTTTGATAGGTCAGCACCAGCCGTGCACCGGCAGCAGCCGCCGTCGCCGCACAGGCGTAAGCGATGCTGCGCTTATTGGCGACACCTAGAATGATTCCCGTTTTGCCCTGCAACAAAATAAGCACCTCCGGCGCGATCGCGGCCATTCTTGGGGGACGGAGAGACGGATGCAAACCCGTTCTCAGGGATTTGGTCTCAGCAGCCCGCTCTGAGCAGGCTGGGGAAGGGCCCTAATCGCGAACCCAGGGGAGCGGTTGTCCCAAAGTGACGCCGTTGCGGTCGATACGAGCCTGCCAAGGCATGATCTCTACGCCAGCATCGGCAACCTCTACCAGCGCACGGGACCAGTCTGGGTCAATCTCAGGGGCGGCGCCAAAACTGTCGCAGTCGCTCCGGGCCACGAAAAGCACCAGCACGGCGCGGTTGCCTCGCTCAACTTCTCGCGCCAATTCGTGCAAGTGCTTCAGCGCCCGCGTGCTGACCGCGTCGGGAAACAGGGCTCGGCGCCCTTCGCGCAGGGTGACGTTCTTGACCTCGACGTAGCAGGGCGGGGCCTCGCCCTTGCTGTCGGTGAGCAACACATCGATGCGACTGCGAAGCTCGAGTCCATAGCGCACTTCGGTCTTCACCGTGTCGTAGCCCGCGAGTTCGGGGATGCGACCCTGGCGCAAGGAGTCGGCAACCACAGTGTTCGGCAGGCCGGTGTCCACCGAAACCCAACAGCGGCCCACACGGACTAGGCGCCATGTGTACGGCAGCTTGCGGCCTTCTTTGGCAGCGGACAGCATCACCGTGGCGCCAGGTTCGCAACAGCCGGTCATGCGGCCGGTGTTGGCGCAGTGGGCCGTGGCAGTGGTGCCGTCCGCCAGGCGGACATCGGCAAGGAAGCGCTTGTAGCGCTTGATCAGGGTGGCTTCGATCAGGGCGGGTTGGAATTTCATCGAGCCCATGATGGATGTCGCGCTGGCCGAATCCAGTGCCAGCTCTGCGATCGGCCCACAGAAGCGCTGGGTACGGTCGCCGGTGTACGATGGGCGGCCGTCCCCGGACACGGGTCCGGGGCGCAACCCAAGGGTCGGGAGCGGGCGAGATCAGGTGACAACGAGCAGCGATGGGGCCGCCAGTCGGGCCTCCGAACGACCGCCGTTTGGGTCGGAGAATCGTCTTCACGGGTGGGCCTTGCGCATCCTGGTCACGGTGACTGTATTGACATCGGTCGAGGGAGCCTGGGCCATCAGTTTGCGGGTGCCCTTGGGGTTCGGCTCCTTGGCTTCCAGCTGGGTGATTCTGGTCGTCGTCGCGGTCCTTGGGATTGTTTTGAGCGGGCTCGTTTGGGGGCTGTGCCGACGGCTCTGGCCGGCGTCCGCTCAGTGGCTCTGCGCCTTGCTCCTGAGCCCCTTGGCTTGGCTCTGCGCGTCTTCGCTGCTCAGCGGTAATGCCATCAGCGCCGTGGCCTGGGTAGGGCTTTTGAAGGTCGTCCTGGCGTTGGTGTTGGTGTTGGGCTGCCGTCTTGCGATGGCCGTGATCGAGGACATTGCAAAGGGGCCCACTGGCTTTGTCCGCTTGGGCTGGACCTTGCTGGTCGTGGTGGCTTTGGCCGGGTCGAGTTGGGCGGACAATCGGGTGTTTGTCGGCCTCTACCCAGCCTTTCATTGGATCAACGGTGCGCTGACGCTCTTGGCTGCCGTGGCCCTGGCCATGCTGTGGGTTCCGCTAGCGGTGGGCCATGGGATCGCTTCCGCTGCAGGGCGAGTGACGAGTGGCCTTGTGCTCCTGTCCTGCGCGCTGTGCCCTTGGTGGGGCGCAGATACAGACGCCGATATTCTGGTGAGTTTCACCAACGGATTGTTGCCCAAGGCACGCCAGGGAGCTGTCTTTTTGGCGGACGCTCTGCCGCTGAACTTGCCCGAGGGAAACCCTGACCAGGAGCTGGCCAAGATCCGTATTTTGGATCGCCCGGCTCCTCCCCCGCGCAACCTACTGAGTGACGCGGGCGCCTTGGATAGTGACGTTTGGTTGGGTGGCTTCTCCCCCGGCGAGGCTGTCCCCGGATCATGGATGCTGAGCGGGAGTCCGGCAGAAATCTCTCAGCCTTTGGCGCGGGAGGGTCTCTTCGGGTTGCCTTTGACGGCCTCGGTGCGAGTACGCCTGGTGCCGAACGAAAGCGTGCCGTTCCCGAGTGCCACGGTGACCTTGGCCATTGAGGACTTGGCTCGAGGTGAGCGGGCAGAACGTTCGGCCGCACTCTCCGAGAGCTGGGTCCACGTGGCACTCACCCTTGAGGACACCTCGCGCCATGAGTCGGTTGGCGAGGCGCCAGGTCTTCGGGATGAGCATGCTCTCGAGGTGTCAGCGATGAAGCCGGGGCAGGGCTTATCCTGGACAGTCCCCGTGCCTGAACGCTGGTTACCTTTGGCGAACAACTCTGAGCTGCCCGGCGGGGCTCAACCCCTGTTGCTGCTCGAAGACGGCCAGGAGATCGGGCCGGTCTGCCCTATGCACCAGCGGATTCGCGATGACGGGGGCGGAGCCTATTCGCACTGGAGCAACAGCCTGATTTTCTCCACGCCCGATGGCAGCGACCCGCGGAACAATGGCCGCACTTACAGTTTGGTCGACCCGGCGTACTTGACCGCAGCCACCCTCGACCTAGGGCTGGCAGTGTCCCTCGCTGTCGAGGGGCTCGGTGAGCAGGGAGGGCTGATCGAGGTGGCCGACCTCTTGGCGACCGTGAAGCTGCCTCAAGACCCCCAATCTCTTGCCCAATCCCTGTCCCACGAGTTCGTGTTTTCGCCCACTCGGGTGGGGCCCATAGACAGGCTTCGAGGAGCGACGCACAACGTCATCTTGGTGCTGCTCGATGCCCTGCGGGACGATCACGTGGGGCCGCGGGACGGGGAGGCGTCGCTGACACCCCACATCGATGCCATGGCCGCAGCGGGCTTGCGCTTTACCACGGTCTATTCGCCCAGTGATCACACCGGGCGTTCAGTGCCCAGCTTGGTCACTGGCTTGCCGTTGCAGGTGACGTTGGACGCCGCAGATCATCAGCTGCCCTTGCCGACGTTTCTCGAGCGCCTTGCGGGCGTGGGCTTCTCCACGTTCAACAATGGCAGCAACTACATCCTGCGCAAGTACCGTCACTTGCCGATCTCTCCCGGATTTGGAGCTGCCACAGAAGGGAGTCACGAGTCAAAGGGTGAAGAGCTAGCGGACGAGGTGCTGGCTTTTGTCGACTCCCAAGCGGGAGCGCCCTTCGCGGTGTACACCCATTGGAGTTATGCCCACATCGGCCGTAGCAAAGACATGCCGGGGGACTACGCCGAACAAGTGCGCCACGCCGACGAAAAAGTCGGTGAACTCATGAACGGGTTGAAAGCCGCAGGCGTGTGGGACAACACCCTGGTCATTGTCACCGCAGATCACGGTTACTCCCTGGGCGAAGGCTTTCGCTTTCTCGGTGCTCACGGTTGTGGTGAACGCTCCTTGCGAGTGCCCTTGGTGATGCATGTTCCTGGGCTGCACGAAGTCGGGCTGCAAGAAGCTGTGCCTCCCGCCCCAATCGCAGTGGACGAAGTGGTGAGCTTGTTGGCTCTTGTGCCATCCATTCTTGACCTTCTCGCTCCCGCGGACAGGGGGCTCATGGGCGACCGCTCGTTGTTCTCTTTGCTCCTTGATGAGAACGATCCACGGCGCAGCAGCGGCGGTACAGCTTTTAGCGATATGGGCTTCTCGTTCATGACCCGCCACGGTGCGGTGAAGCTCGCTGAGGACGACAGCCTGCGCACGGCGATGCTGTTTGATCCAGAAACCGACCCCGATGAAAAATCGCCCCTGCTAGACACAGCCCTGCGCATTGAGTTGCAACAGTTGCGCGAGAAGGAGTGGGGCCGTCAAGCTCGTCTCTCCCAAGCGCTCATCGCCGCTCAGAACGACGGTTTGGCAGCGGAGGTCTTGCTGGCGTTTCAGGCTCGGAGGGGTGCCGCTGTGGACGTGGGCGCTCTCTTGAAGCGGGCTTGGCTTTACAACAACCCCACACGTCAGTTCCTCTTCGAGCAGGTGCTGTTTCGTGGCTTGCGCGATGTGGGTGCAGCCCTTGATGCACTCGTCCGCCAGAGCTTCGGCGCTGAAGATCAGCAGCTCTTAGTCATGCGCGCTTGGGCGGGGTCGGCGGGGGCGTTGGAGGAACTGGACACACGCTACAGCGAATTGGCTGGTGCAGCTCGGCTGCTGCTGGCTGACCTGTCTCTGCAACTGGATCTGAGCGCAGCCCCGGGCTTGCTCGACCAAATCGAAGCGGACGCCCTGTTTCTGTGGGACGAGGGGGTGGCTCTCGAGTCCCTTGAAGAACGTCGAGTGGCCTTGGCCCTGACAGCCGTGGCGGCCAGTCGTCCCCCTGAGCAGTTAGAGCGGGTGAAGGACGTGTCGGTGGCTTTGTTCAACCGCTGGATGGTGGCCCCTGAGCCCGGGCCGTATTTCAGCTGCCTGCGCACACGGAAGTTCACCGCTCGCTACTTAATAGATGTCTTCCGGGACAAGCCAGTGCCCGCTGACCTTGGGCGGGTCGACACGTTGCTGCGCAATCGCTTCTTTGCCGACCGGATTCCCGAGATGATCTTGCAGCTGGACAGCGACGAGGCGCAGGCATGGCTGCTCAACGAACTCTCTCACTGGTCGGCCCGGGACGAAGATCCCCCTGGCAAATTTCTCACGTCGGTCGTGCCTGTCTTGCGCAAGTTTGATGACGCTGAGTTTCGTCGCCAGGCCAACGCTGTGATTCAGGCCCAGTTTCCGTTCATTCAAACGGTCGAGGATTCACGGTGACGCGTACTCTGGTGGCTTGGCTCTGTTGCGCCCTCGGCATCGTCTCGTTGCCACACAGGCTGGCAGCCCAAGAGACGGCGGTTGAGAGCGGCGCTCCCGCTGATCGCGCCGATGTGCCTGCCGCAGTAGCGACTCCGGCTCAGGCAGACAGTGGCCTCGGTCATCGCCAGATCGAGCGACAGCTGGCCTGGATGCGCGAGTTGATCATCGGTCTGAGAGAGACAAACCCGCGGTTGTTTGGCGCCCCTGGGCTGGGTCGCCAAGTGCGAGCGCCCTCTGCAAACGGCGCAACGCTCGACAAGGTGTCGGAGCGCTTTGAACAAGAACTGAATCTCCTTGAGCAGACCGTGTGGGAGTTGCGCAAGGCCCAGTCTACGTTGGGCCCGGGCATCGCGAACGGCCGCGCCGTGTATGGTCCCGAGGCAGCGGGGCGCTTCGTCGACGGCGTGCTGAAAACAGTGCAGTGGCAACTTCGGAGTGACGGCCAGAAAGTGGTCGAATTGCCAGAGGATCTCGCGCTGGTCAACACGTCTTGGCAGCTGGCGAACGAGGGGGCCGAGGCGGTCGCATTGCCGCGCCTCAGGGTGAACGGTTTTGGTGGTTGGCGCAACCTAGACGAGGTTGTGTCCGCGGCCTTGGGAGGCTCTGGGGAGTTGCTGTCGCCCCGGGAACGGGCTGAGCGAATCTGGCGTTTCGTGGTGGCGCATCGTTTCCACTCTGATCCGGCGAGCGCTGGGATCGAAAGCCATGACCCGGTGAAGCTGCTCAATATCTATGGCTACGGGTTTTGCGACGACGGAGCCAATGTTCTTGCGGCGATTGCTCGAGCGGCGGGGATTCCCGCGCGAATCTGGGGCTTGGGCGGCCACGTGGTCCCCGAAGTGTTTTACGACGAGCGCTGGCACATGTTCGACCCGGACAACGAGGTCTACTACGTCGACCGCGAGGGGCTGGTGGCGTCTGTAGAGCAGCTGGTGGCCGAGCCGCAGCTGTTCGCTAGGCCGACGTTGGCGCCCGGGCGCAGGGGCAGCTATTACGGGCCCGGATGGGCCGCGCCGATCTTCACGAGCAGTGCTGACAATCGTTTGGCGAGTTACGCCTTGGTGACTCAGCCGCACACGATGATGTGCGTGCTGCGTCCCGGTGAGCAGCTGATCTTGTGGCATGGGGATGGGCCTCGGCGTTTTACGAACGGCTACCTGCAACGGGCCAGCCAAGTAGGCAACGGCCAATGGCGCTTGGAGCAGCTGTTGCCTCCAGGGCCAGACTCACAGACGGTGGAGTTCTTGCTGCCTTGGCCGATTCTCTCGGGCTCGCTCTCGCTCTCCCAGGTCACCTCCGCGACGCGGGTAGAGCTACGTCTCGGTGACCAGTCTTTTCAGCTGACACCCATTTCAGACGGCGCGGCAGGGGACGGGGCCAAGGGTGGCGCAGTCTCCCTTGCTGGCCTCTTCGCCACGGGAGAGGCCATGCCCGACTACGGTCTTTCGTTGATGCTGAGCGGACTCCCGACGGCTGGTGCACGGCTGGAGGTCCTGCTGGACTTTCAACATGCTGCTGCGGCCCTGCCGCAACTTCACGGTGGCTCCAACACGCTCAGCTGCGAGGGCCTGACCGAGGGTGCTGCTTTGCAGTGGACGCTTGGTTACGTGACCCAGCCCTAGCAGCGTGTGGCAAAAGTCATTCCGCCCGTGGCAGCGCCCACCGGGCCGATCTCTGCGTTGTCAGACCTCGACGAATCCACCGATTCGACTGCGTTCTGTCGCCTTGATCTCGACCCGCTGGGCACCACCACGAACGAAAGCACTTTCACCACACGCTGCTAGCAGACCGAGCAGCCCCAGCTCAGCCCCAGCTCAGCCCCAGCTCAGCCCCAGCTCAGCCCCAGCTCAGCCAACGCAAAGTATGGAGACATGTCGGGCCCACGATGGCTTGGGCACTGACGAGTAACGGGGGGTAGTGGGTCACCCGTCACCCCCCGGATCAGGGTGACCCACTAACGCCCCTGGGCGCGGCCGCGCGTGTCCCCCCGCGTCTCGACCACGTCCGTCACTACCTAACGCGTCAAAACGGTGTGGTTTGTGACATGTTTTCCAGAAAAAACTTTGCTCTGTGGCTGCTAGCGCCACAGCTAGTGGCGCCAGTGCTGCGCTCTAGTCGCCGTCGAGACTGTGCACCTGAAGGGCGAGACCGCCGGCAGTGAGTGGGGTTTGGGACTTAAAGAAAAGCCGTCGGACGTAGCCGAGAGCCTGCACAGAATTATCGACAGGATCGATGCACGACGAGGTCACCAAACCCGCGGCCTTGCCTTCGTGGGGAGCGCAGCCTGAGAGCTCAGCTCCGGGGGCGGGCGCCGGACCAGCGGGGGCCGTAAGGCGAACCAGCTTGCGGGAGACCTGTCCCCGGTTGGTGATGCGGGCCACGATCTCTTGGCCTGGGTAGCAGCCCTTGGTCACTGAGACGTGGCTCTTGAGCAAGGCCTCGAGCGGGATGATGTCTGCGACCAAGTCGTCGTGAAACCACGGCGTGCCCGCAGCGATGCGCACACAGTTGAGTGCGGCACCATCGACCTCGAGCAGCCCTTGCTCTGCTAGCTTGGCGAGCAGCGGCTGCAACTGCTGTTCGCTGCCGAGGAGGTCGTAGGCCGTGACACCGGCAAGCCGCGAGCAAACAACCACTGCGCCGCCCTCTGTGCGGGTGATGGTGTCATCGTGGGGGAGTGTCACCCCGGCCGCTACAAGTCGCTCCGGGCT
>JBLIMM010000117.1:0-13075 GCA_047638635.1 Pseudohongiellaceae bacterium
ATCGCGTGGGCGGTGGTTGCCACCGCACGTACCTAGAGCACGCCCATGCACTGGATCGCCCTGCACTGTGGCGGCGCCTTTCCCGGGGCAGCCTCGCCCAGCGCTGCAAGGCGAACCTTGAAGAACAAGCTCTTTGCGGCTCCCCTCAGCCCTGGGTGATCACCAACAGCACCATGGTCAAAGAGGACCTCATGTTTCGTTACGGATTGTCGAACGAACGGCTCACGGTCGTCCCCAACGGTGTGGATCTGGCTAGGTTCAGGCCTGCAGTCGAGGGCGAACGGGCCACCATGCGCCAGACCTGGGGAGTGTCCCTTGACGACGAGGTCGTGTTGTTTCTGGGGACAGGCTTCGCTCGCAAGGGGCTTGAAGCGACCCTCCGTGCGGTCTCGCAGCTTGTGGCACAGCGGCCCCGCTTGCGACTCGTCGTGGCCGGACGCGACGGGCGCCAGGCCTACTGGCAACAGCTGGCCACGTCTCTTGGCCTCGAAGACCAAGTGCACTGGGTTGGCTCCACCTCCTACCCCGAAGAGGCCTACCGTGGCGCGGACGTCTATGCCTTGCCTACGGCCTACGATCCCGCTGCCAACAGCACTCTCGAAGCCTTGGCCAGCGGCTTGCCTGTGGTGACGACCGCCATGAACGGAGCCGCTGAGATTCTCGAGGACGGCGTGCACGGCAGTGTGCTGCCCTGTCCCGTCCATCCGGATGATCTAGCGCGAGCCTTGGTCTTTTGGCTTGAGCGGGACGATCCCCAGGAGATCGCTAAGCGGAATCGCCACCAAGCCGAGGGCTTTCCCGCATCTGGGAGTTGCGATCAGATTCTGGATGTCTACCGTGCCATGCTCACAGCCACCAGCCGAAGCCAAGGATAGCAGCCATGCCTGATCACTCGAAGTTCCAGAAAGGCGTGATCAAGCGCTACTACGACAACCGCGATTCCATTGCCCTGCAGAAGCTAGCTGAGATTGTGAGCAACCTCTACTTGGAAACAAGTGAGGCGAAGATCAAGCGCTCTTGGAAGAGTGCCCATACGCAGATGCTCGCTGCTGGGATCCACCCCCACCAAGCTGACCACATCCTTGAAGAAAAAGACCTGGGCGCTCTGGCCAAGATCATCTCAGAGCTGACCTAACCTAAGTCTCTCGGGAGTCTCTTGGGCTTACCAAGAAGGCTGTGAAGACTGAGGGGCCGCTCTTCGGGCTTCCTGTCAGGTGCCCGGCTCGGCCACCCGCTGGGCCACGAACTGCATCAGAGATTGGTACTGCTCGTGCAGGTCGTGCTGTTGCACGCCGATGGGCGATTTGAAGTAGCAGCTCAGGTGCTCCATGGGACCACCGTGACCATCCCGTAGAGCTAGGTCGGTGAATCGCACCATGTCCAAGACCAAAGGCGCGGCCAGGATGGCGTCGCACCCTTGCCAGACAAACTGCATGGACATCTTGTGGTCGAGGAAGCCGCTGAAGTGGATGAAGTCCCAGGCGGTCTTCAGGTCATCGAGCGACTTGACGTAGTCGATGCCCACGTGGGTGTGCAGGGGGTATCCCAAGATGCCTTGCAGCACCGAGTCTTTGCTGCGCACCTTGCTGGCTAGGTTTTCGCTATTCGAGAGAACCTCGCCGTCTCTGTCGCCGAGCATGTTGTAGCCCTGCCATGAGAGCACCTGCAGATTGCGGTGCTTGAACATGGGTGCGAGGGCGCTCTTCACCAGGGTCTCGCCCGTCTTGCCGTCGTTACCCATATAGGGCAGCCCGCGGTCCTGAGCCAGGTTCGCCAGGGGGGCGCAGAGCGCAGCCATCGACGGGGTGAAGTTGATGTAGCCGCAGCCTTCTTCAAAGGCGGCGTACGAGTACAGCATGGACGGGCGGACGCTGGTGCGGTCGTCTGCCTTGATCACGGCGTCGAGCTCTGTCATCGAAGTGAGCGGCTGAGCTCCCCCAGCGAGATCTGGCTCGGTGGAGGCGAGATTGACCACCACCACTCGCTGCAAGTCGTGGGCTTGCCGAAACTCGCTGAGATCGCGGCGTAGCCTCGTGATTGTGTCCGCCAAAGGCTCGGCGGTCCCGGCCGCCTCATCGGTCAGCAGCGACTCGATGGCTTCTCCGCCGTTCACGATCGTGCCCGAGCGGACGTTCTTGGAGATTTCGTCGAGCTCCGAGCGCAGCTCCTGGAGCACCTCAAGATCGAACGAGCCGCTCAGCTTGTAGATCTGATACGCGCTCGCCCAATAATTCGAGATGCGCACGTCATGGCCACCAAAGACCAGCTGGTCGAGGGAGGCTAGGCCCAGAGAGGCAAATTCAGGCCGGTTCGTCACCAATCCGGTATCAGAAACCAACCCCCGGGCAATGGCGCGAGCGCCCACGACCAAGGTGGTGCCAATGCCACCGAGAGCACCGACCATCCAGACACCGACTCGATCCGACACGCAGGGCTCCAACGACATGGGTTCAAAAGCGAGAGAGGGCCGGGGATTCTACGCACGCCAACCTGCAAATACCCATGGGGGCGGTGCTCGGGCCCGAGCGAAAGGCCCTCTTGGACGCGCAATCCGGTGGAAATACAAGGTGACTCCAGCCGGCCAAGGACGCCGCAAAACGCCGGTTGGTGGCTCAGCAGGGGGGCCGAAAGGTGCTGAAATGCCCTTCTTGCACCCTGGTCTTAGAGCCTTGTGACGATTTCAAATGGTTACAGGTAAAAGACTTATGTCTGTTAGTCGGTCGCTATACCACATCTGGGGTTGCGGCAAATCTGCACCCGGCATATGTTGTGCTTTTCCTAGTGCCGGGACGTGTACGTGGCGGTCAGTTGCCGGCAGATCATTCCGTGGGAGGGACGATCCATGGTCCGCAAAGAAAAATCCGCAGCGGTGGCTTTTGTTGAGTCTGCCGAGCGGGTCGAGTGGGTCGAGGTCCATCTCAATGATGGGCGTCGGCTGCAGGGCAACGTCATCAGAAATCCGATTCGTAGGACGGGCAGTGTCGTCAACGCGATCGACGAGACGCGCTTCGACTTTCCGATTGATGCTGTTCAAGGCGTCCGTCGGGTTGCCGATCCCCGAACGACAGGGCTGAGCTAAAGCTCAGCCCCAGAACAATCTGAAAAGACTTGTTCTGGTCCCATCCGCTTAGGTGGCTGGGCGCGTTCAGACATCCAGCCATCCTGCACCCTCGCGGTGCAGGGTGGCCGAATGTCTCGGCCGAGGGGTCCGATGGTCCCTCGGCGTGTTTTGTATGCTGTCGCCAAGCCCGATCTCGCAGATGTCCTGCGACGAACCGGTCTGCGATCCGAATCGACCATCGCACTGGGACTCTATAGCCATGCGCATCTTCTTGTCAGCAATCCTTGCAACCGCTTTGGTTGCCACACCTGTGTTCGCCCACGGCGGGCAATACAAGGGACCCGCCGATGCCGGTAGCGGTTCGGGTCAAAGCGGCGGAACCGTCGCCCCCCCCACCAACCCCGGTGGCGCCGCAGCCCCTGGCCCCGGCGCAGCCGCTTCAGGCGGCGCGTCTAGCGGCGCAACTCGTACCGGCACAGGCCGCGTAGCCCGCGGTGGTTCTGGTCGTCGTGGGGCAACCACGTCGGCAGGAGCTACTGAAGATACAAAGGGCTTCGAGATTTGGGAGTTCTGGTGGGAGAACAACAAGGACCGCTTCCTGAACCTCAAAGGCCGTCTGAGCAAGACGTCTAACGTGTCCGGCTCTGCTGGTCTGCTCACCGGTCGTGGCCGTAAGGCGGCTTCGTCTTCAACGCGTCGTCCCGACCAAACCATGATCGACACCGATGTGATCCCTTCGTTGATTGGGCTGCTGAGCAGCTCTGACGATATGAACATCCTCGATTCAGCCGTTCTTGCCTTGGGGCGCACTGCGACGGTGACTCTGGCCGACAGTGTGGCCGAAGCCGCGATCCCGCTGCTGTCGAACAAGAATCTGTCCGTTCAGTCGTCCACGGCTTTGGCCCTCGGTGTGCTCAGATCGCCCACCGCCGTGCAGAACCTCCAAGAGATTCTGCAGGACAGCTCGGCTGGGCGTCGGATGACCGGTGGCGGCAACATCCACTGGCTTGTTCGGGCCTTCTCGGGGCTCTCCCTTGGCCTGATCGGCGACGAGAGCGGCATCGACTCTTTGATGAGTGTTGTCGAACGTCTCGGTGACACCGAGAAGGACATCAAGATCTGCTCCATCGTTGGGCTCGGCTTGGTTCCTGCTGATCACCCCCGAGCAGAAGCTGTGAAGGACTTCCTCCTGGGCCAGCTCGACAACCGTCGTCTTGACCCCTTGATCAAGAGCTTCATCCCGACGTCCTTGGGCAAGCTGGGCCTGCCTTCCGCCGTGCCTGCTTTGTTGGCGACCTTCACTGACCGGGATACGGACAACATCGTTCTGCAGTCGGCGGCTATCGGCCTTGGCCAACTGGCGACGGTCGGCGACACTGAAGTTGTCGAGGCCCTCACGAAGTTCATCGAAGAGGGTAAGGATTCTCAGACTCGTCACTTCTCGCTGATCTCTTTGGCGCAGATTGGCGCTCGGGACGAGGACTTTGAGACGAACAAGAGCTTCCACGACGACATGTACAGCCTCTTTGCCAAGGAAATGCAGGGCAAGGGCAAGCAACAGGGTCACCGCTCGTGGGCTGGCATCGCAGCAGCGATCTACAGCAAGCCGCACACGGAGATTCAGCCCAAGGTGATCGACCGCTTGGTGGCAGCTTACGATGACGAGTCTGACCCGTCCTTCAAGAGTGCTTTCGCTGTGGCTCTCGGCCTTCTCGATGCCAAGAGCGCTGGCGACATGATCTTCGCTGACTTCAACCGCAATAAAGAACAGGACTTCCGCGGCTACGCTGGCGTGGCTCTGGGCTTCTTGCAGTACGACGAGGCGGCTGACGCCTTGCGCGGTCTCTGTCAGAACAAGGCCACCTCGCCGACCCTGCGCTTGCAGGCGGCTACGGGCCTCGGTCTGATGAGCGACACCCAGGCAGTGAGCACACTTATCGAGACTCTCGAAGGTGCGCAAACCCTGGGCGTGAGTTCTGCGGTGGCTAAGGCTCTGGGTCTGATCGGTGACAGTGATTCGATCTCGCCCTTGAAGGAGATCGCCCTGAAGGACGGCAAGAACCCGATCACTCGGGCCTTCGCCTGTGTGGCCTTGGGCTTGGTCGGTGAAAAGACCGACCTGCCTTGGAACGCGAGCATTAGCGCGAACAACAACTACCGCGCCAAGACTCCTTCCATCGAGGAAGTCCTCGACATCCTCTGATCACAGAGGACGCGAGTCCTCAACCTCAAGAGGGGCTGGATCCTTGACAGGATTCAGCCCCTCTTGTCGTGAAGAGCGGCCTCACTTGAGACTTCTGTCTGTCCGCGCTTCACCGTGGACAGCGGGGATCAGCGCCGGGGCGCGCTATGAAAGCCAGCCAACACCAAGGCGCTGAGAAAAACGACGCCGGCCGCCCAGGTCCAGCTCCCTAGCAGACCCTCTTGTTGGCTGAGTCGATCCACGTGAGCCAGCTGCTCATCGAGCAGGGCCAGGTTGGCTAGGGCTGCTTGGCGAAGCCCTTCGCTCAGCAAGGCAGGTTCCACTTGGAGCAGCTCTTCGTAGCGGCTCTTCGCCAGGGCCGGGCGCTCTCTTAGGAAGGCCAGGTTGCCCAAGAGAAACATGGCTTCAGCGATGTGCTCTGGGCTCCCGGACGTCACCACGGCTTGTAGTTGCTGCTCGGCCTTGGACCAGCGCGTCGCTCCCAGGAGCTCGCGCCCCCGCTGGAGGTCTAGGCTAGGCTGCCCGCTGGTCCCTTCGAGGGTCGCTTGAGTCTCGCTCCACTCGCCACGCCAACTCGCATGGGCCAGGGCTTCTACAGGAGCGTTTCCATCCCTGAGCAACCGGGCGCCGGTCTTTTCGATCGGAGTCATCTGCTGATCGTCGAGCATCCAATCCAGGGCAGGGCGCAAGTTCCAGTGCGTGAGAGCGTCGGCTGCTACCTCGTGCGTGGGCTGCTCCCCCTTCCAGCCCATGACGATCATGTTGCGGCTGCCGGGCATACGACCTTGGATCGCGCCGGGAAACACCTCTGCAAACGTCTCTGACACAGCCGCTACCACAGGGTCTTCGACAGAGAGTCCACCGATGTTCAGCACGGCTACACCGCCAGGTAGCAAGCGCTGGCGGACAACCTCGAAGAACTCCACCGAGCAGAGATGGGGCGGCAAGTAGATCTGCTGCGCGTAGGCGTCGATCAGAATCGCGCCATAGGCATCGGGGACCCGATCTAAGACCACGCGGCCGTCATAGCCCGCATCGATAAGGGTCTTTTCGGGGAGCTCGAACCAGCGCTGCCCCAGAGCCACGATATCTTCGTCCAGCTCAACACCACGGACAATCGCCTTCGGATCGATCATCGAGATTTGTCGCGCCAGGGTCCCCGCAGCCAGCCCCACCACCAGCACATGCCGTTGAGCGTCCTCAGCCCTGGGGGACACAGCTGCTCCGTACAACATGGCGTCGTAGTACAGCCCCGTCAGCACCCCCGTGGGCTGCCACACCGAATGAAACGAGTCGAGCCCCTCGTTGAGCAAGAGCTGCCGAGTGCCGTCGGGCTGCTCGATGACGCGAGCCCACTGGTACGGAGTTTCTAGCTCCTCGAGTAAGCCTGGATGGGGCTCAGTCTCGGGAGCTGCGTTCGCAACCAGGGGCAGCCCGATGAGGAGCAGCAAACTCGCCAAGCTCGGTTTTCGCCGAGAGAGGCAAAGCAAAGCGACACCGGCCACCACGAGGAGCCCCCCCGCCGCACGCACAGCTCCTGCAGAGCCAAGTGCTGGCAAGAGCACGTGGGTTGCGCCAAAAGTCCCCGCCAGGCTACCCAGGGTTCCGGCAGCAAGGATGCGACCGGTGACCCGAGCGGGAGCTTGGCCAGCATCCCGAGAGAGGCGCACGAGCCAGGGTGTGACCGCACCCAAGGCTGCCATGGGCAAACCCAATCCCACGATGGAGACGAGCAACGAACCCATGGTGACGAACGGGTAGGCATCGAGCAGCGGTAGATCTTTCGGTAAGACCGCCTTGCTGAGCCATGCCACCACGTCTGGCAGGGCCAGCGACCACCCCGCAGAAGCCAGCAGCAACGTGCCCGGCCCGGGACCACGGCCAGACTCAGCCCAGCGTCCGCCCAACCACTGGCCTGCAGCCAAGGAAGCCAACACCACGCCAATGACGTGTGTCCAGACGAGCTGGCTCTGCCCGAACCAGGGTGCCATGAGCCGTACGCCCATGACCTCGACAACCATCACTGCGGCGCCGCTGGTGCCTGCTAGCAGAACTAGCACCCAGGGCGAGAGACTCTGACGCGCCTCCTTGCCGTCGTTCAGTCGTCGCTCTCCGACTCAGGTAGATTCGGGTCGATGTTGTCCAAACGAACTTTTGCGGTGTAGAGCCCATAGTCGCCGGAGTCGCTGTAGTAGCGATTCTCAAGCAGCATCTGCAGCGACGGTTTGTTCACCTTCGACCACAACTCCTCACCGTTGACGGTGATGGTCAGCTCGCGGCTCATGTCGACCAGAGCATCTGATAGGTAAATCTCCATCTCGGTGACGTTCACCGACTCGATGGAAATCTCGTTCTTTGCTTGGTCAATCGAAGCGGAAAGGCGGGGAAAGTCAGGGTCCGAGGGAGTCGCATCCCCGCGCTTATTAATCAGCGACGCCTTGCACCAGTTGATGCTCTGATTGCGCAAGTCTCCCAGGCTATAGCTAATTTTGAGTGGCACGAGATTCTTGCGCACCTTGCCCAGCCAATCGCTGATGGCTGCCCGGGTTTCGTCAGACGGCTCGGCGAGCGAAGCGCTCTCCTGCACATACGCGATGTCGACGCCGTCCACACCGCGTTGCAGAAGATTGGGTTCTTCGTCTCCTCCCTCTTCGCCGGGAGCTGCGACGTAGAGCAGGGAGAGTTGATCGAGGTTGCTCAAGATCAAGTCGGGAAGATCGTATTCGCCACCCCGAGCAACCACTCCCGCGAAGAAGGACGGTGCGCCGGTGACGACACCGAGTGCATCACCCCCAGCACCTTCCCAGCCGTCGAGAACCACTCGAGAGCGATCAAAGCGTAGCTGCTCAAGCAGAATGCGGTAGGACGTGTAGAACACGTAAGCGCCGTCGTTGGATGTCCAGGAGTCCGTGACTTCAGTGGTCTCAGCCTTGCGCTCGTCGCCGCTCTCCGGGCCGAGCAACACCATCACGATCTGGCTCTCAAGCACATCGCCGTAGAGCGCTGTGGCTTGCTCAGAGACGGCGTCTTCAAGTTCGCTTCCGACCAGCCCCATGGGCGGCTTCAAAGCCACGATCACAGGCAAGAAACCATCGTCTTTGCCGTAGCCAGAGGGCAAAGACAGCAGCACAGCCAAGCGGCTCTTCTCGTAGGGCTCCTCGAAGACGTGCTTGAAGAAACCTTTGCCAGCCTTGCTCTTGAAGGTCCGATCGATGGGCTTGGCCAGCTCCATGATCACATCCCAATCGCCCAAGTAAGAGATCAGCGGCTCGGTAGCCTTGGCCTTCTTCAAGGCCTTGCCCAAGGCCGCCTTGAGCGACTTCAAGCTGTCCTGCTGCTGCGACCGGTCGTCGTCTTCGAGAGCGGCAAAGAACGCGTTGACGTCCTTGGACATCTTCCCGAGATCGCGGTCGTTGGCACCTGAGCGAATCAGGCCGTCGTCCACGGGCGCTGCCGTGAGAATGAGCGGCAAGAGCAGGATGCTGGCGATCATAGGAGCGCCTCCTTGGGATGAATGAACGGGCTGAATGAGCGAAAGAGTGAGTGTAATCGGCTTACGGCGGACATCAACGCCCCCGAGACGCGGCAAGGCACTGTGCGCGATAGCGATAGAGCAAGCTGCGGTCACGTAGTGGATCGTCCCGGAGGACGTTCTCTAACAAATCAAGAGCCTTGGCGGCTTCCGCGGCGCCCGCGTTCGGCTGTTCCAGCAAGAGCACGGCGAGGTTTTCGTGGGCATCTTCAGAACCAGGCCATTCAATAGCCTGTTCTAACCGCTGTTGAGCGAGGGCCCTGTCTCCCAGGCCCCAGGCGGCCAGGGCCCCATCGTTCACAATGTCTGAGCGCCCTGGAAAACGCGCAATGACGTCCTCCCAGGCCTCTGCGGCGGCGCTGCGCTGTCCCCCTTGCCAAAGAGTCAGGGCTCGGTGCCAGAGAGCCATTTCGTGGCGCGGCTCAATGGAAAGGGCCTGCTCGTAGGCAGCTAAGGCCTCGGGGACCTTTCGGGCGATGGCGTAGCCGTCAGCGATGGCCACCGCATCGTCGAGACATTGCCAATCGCGCTCGCGGGCCCGAGGAAAGAGCAGGCTGAGGGCATCGGGGTAGCGCCCGATCGTTGTCAAAAAAGTGGCCTCAGCTCGGTCAATCTGAGCCGTACGGCCAGAAGTGCCTAGGGCAAAAGCTGCCGCAACGTCCTCTCGGCGGTCGAGCAACCCAAAACAATGGGCCCGGTGCCAAGCCAAGAGTGCGTCGTGAGCCACGGTGGGCTCTTGGCGTAAGTCATCGAGCAAATCGAGGCGCCGCCCCGCATCGTCCTTGGACGGCAAAGCCATCAGCAAGGCCGCGAGTAAGTCGCCCAGCTGCCAGTCCCCCGCTTGCCTGGCGAGGCGCCAAGCGCTCACCGCCTGGTCGCGGTCTCCTGCGGCGGCGAGCTCGCGACACCAATCGAGTGCGAAAGCAGAGCGCCCCGGGTCAGCTTGCGCGGCTCGTTGAAACCAGGGCAGCGCGTCGTCGCCCGGGCGGCTACGAGCCCCGTGTCCGCGCAAAAAAGCGGCCATGGCACGGTAGTCTTCAGTCCACTGTCGTTCGAGTTCACTCAGAAAGGCGGGTTCTCTCTGGCCACCCTTCCCGGGCTCGCCGAGCTCCCAGAGAGTGAAGCGAGCCTGCAGGAGCCAATCAGCACCGTCGCTCACGGCAGCTAGATGGGATTGCTCAAGACGGTCGATGGCCCGCTCTAAGACCGAGCGACCGATATCCCGAGCGACTCGATCTCCGGCGAGCAGCCCCCATGCCTCTTCAAGCTGCTCCCTGCCAAGCCAAAACAGGGCTTCAGGATCGCCGCCGGCGGTCCGCAACCGTGCCTCCGCCCGGGACCGAACGTCTTCCCAGCGTCCTTCTGCTGCGAGTTCTTCCCAGCCTGCGTCTACGGCAGGAGTGCTTTGAGCCTGTACGGGCGGCCCCCACAAAAAGCCGGCCAGGATCGCCGAGAGCAGTAGCCCCTGAGTCAGCACGGTCGTGAGGTTCGCCCGGAAGACAGCAGCCATGTCAGAGTCCGTCGGCCCCTTCGTAGCGTACGAGCCGTTCGCCCGCTTCTACCCGTCCGCACACCACAGGGTCTTCGCCCGCGGCCACAAGCTCAGCCGTCATGCGCTCGAGGGCCTCGGGGGACACGAGCAGGATCATGCCGAGCCCCATGTTGAACGTTCGATCCATTTCGTCACGGAGGACAGGGCCCCGACGAGCCATCTCGACGAAGATCCCCGGGACTTCCCAGGAATCTCGATCGATCACGGCGGTGAGGCCCTCGGGCAAGATCCGAGGCACGTTATCGGTAAAGCCGCCCCCGGTGATGTGCGCCAAGGCATGGAGATCCGGGTCATGGATCAGCGGTTTGAGCACCTGCCAGTAGCAGCGATGGACGGCAAGCAGAGCGTCTGCCACGGTGCCATCCACCCCAGGAAGCTCGTCGTCGAGATCCAAACCGTCCCGCTCGAACAAGATCTTCTGAGCTAAGGAGTAGCCGTTGGTGTGGAGGCCACTGCTGCGCAATGCCAAGAGCACGTCGCCCTCACGCACCCGTTCCGGTCCCAGGATCTTCTTTTTGTCGACGACACCGACGATGAAGCCAGCCAGATCAAAGTCGGCGTCGGAGTAAAGCCCTGGCATTTCTGCGGTCTCGCCACCAATGAGCGCCACACCCTGCTCTTCGCAAGCACGAGCGAAGCCTGAGACGATTTGCTCGAGCCGCCCCGGAGGGAAATGCCCCGCGGCCACGTAGTCCAGGAAGAACAGTGGCTCTGCTCCCATGACCACGATGTCGTCGATGCAGTGATTCACGAGGTCGGCGCCTACCGTGTCGAAGCGATTGGCAGCCCGAGCCACCATCAGTTTGGTGCCTACGCCGTCCGTACTGGACACGAGCACAGGCTCCTCCATCGAACGGAAATCAGCGCGAAAGAGGGCGCCAAAAGATCCGAGGCCCGTGAGCACCCTGTCGGTGTGGGTCTTCTTGACCATCTGGCCAACGGTCTTTAGGGCTCCCGCGACCGCGTCAATGTCGACGCCAGCGTCACGGTAGGTCAGGGGTTCGGGTTCACTGGCCATGGTCGGATTTCTCTCTTGCGCAGGCGCTCTAGGATGATGCGATTGTTTCGGAAGGCTAAACGTTCGGGGAGATCGTCGAGGGAGAAGAAGCCCACCTCGTCGCAATCGTCGCCCGGCTCCATTTCGCCGTCGACGACAGCCCCCTCAAAGACCACCAAAATTGAGGGCTTTCGGGGGTCATCTCGAGTGGTCATCACATCGTGCAAGCCGGTCAAGAGGATGATCAGGCCCGTTTCTTCACGGGCCTCGCGCACGGCGGTGGTCTCGATGGTCTCATCGATTTCTTGATAGCCGGCTGGCAGGCCCCATTCGCCCAAATACGGGTCGATAGCCCGGCGGCCGAGCAAGATCTCGCGTTTTCCGCCAACTTCACGGCAGACGATCACTGCGGCGGCGGGGACCGGATTTTCGTAAGACACCTGGTCACATTGGGTGCAGATTCCCCGAAGTCGTCCCTCAACTTCGCGAGGTTCTAGGGGGCCGCCACACGCTGTACAGAATCGAGCTTGCATGCGGTGGAATGATACCAGAGGCGCCCAACGCTATACTCCCGCGTTCTATGCTCAAACGCGTTCTCGTTCTCGGATCCACCGGATCCGTAGGTCGCCAGACTCTCGATGTTCTTGAGGGCCTTTCAGCGACCCACCAGCTTGTCGGCCTCTCAGCCGCCAACTCCAGTGATCTCTTGTCAGCCCAGGCCAAGCAATGGACTCCCGAGTTTGTTTGCCTGGCAGGTGAGGCCCCAGATCCAGCTCTGCCCCCGAACTGCCAGCTGTTTCGCGGCGCTGAGGGGCTTGTCGAGTTGGTCAAGGCAGCTCGAGCCGACGTGGTCGTCTGTGCCATCACGGGCGCCGCCGGGTTGCCGTCGACCTTGGCGGCTGCTGAGACCAAAACTATTTTGGCAATCGCCAACAAAGAGAGCTTGGTCCTCGCCGGGCACCTGCTCAAAGACGCCTGCCGTCGGTCAGGGGCCGAGGTCGTCCCCGTGGACAGCGAGCATTCGGCGATTTACCAGTGCCTCCAGGGCCGCCGAGAAGACGTGCGCCGGATCATCCTCACGGCGTCCGGCGGTCCGTTTCGCGGCTTTTCCACCGAGCAGTTGGCGAACGTGACCTTGCCGCAAGCTCTGAAGCACCCTTCATGGGATATGGGTCCGCGCATCACAGTGGACAGCGCCACGCTGATGAACAAGGCGCTCGAAGTGATTGAGGCATGCATCCTGTTTGACGTCTCCGTGGATGACATCCACGTCGTGGTCCATCCCCAAAGTGTGATCCACTCCATGGTGGAGTACATCGATGGTGCCGTGCTGGCTCAGCTCAGTGCGCCAGACATGCGACTGCCCATTCGCTTTGCCCTGGGACACCCCCACCGGGTGGCGACCCCGGCCCAGCCCGTCGACTTCAACACGTTCTCGGGGCTGACTTTCGAAGAGCCCGATCGCGGGACTTTCCCTCTGCTGGCTCTCGGCGAGAAAGTGGCTCGCCAGGGAGGCCTCAGCGGAACCGTACTCAACGCCGCAAACGAAGTGGCCGTAGATGCGTTTCTTAAGGGGCGCATCGATTTCTCCGACATCCCCATTCTGGTGAGCGCAGCCTGCGCCGACCACACCGTTCAAGATGCCCCCGACCTGGCGACGATCCTCAGCACAGATGCTGCGGTCCGCCGCCAGACCATGGCACTCCTGCCCCAACCCAAGCGCTGACCTC
>JBLIMM010000118.1:0-12672 GCA_047638635.1 Pseudohongiellaceae bacterium
TTCGGGCGCAGACGGATCGCGCCTTTGGGAAGCCCAAGGGGTGTTCAACGACGTCACCGATCTTGCGCTGTTCGGCGACCTCCTGGGCACGGGCTTCTCCGACGTCGCGGTGGGCTCCTTCGACAACGCCGTCACTGTTGTCTTGGCGATCAACGGCAACAACGAGTGGCGCCGCGAAGGAACCACGAACAACGGTGGCAACATGCTCAAGATCTCGGTCACCGATGACCTCGACGGGAACGGTCAACCCGAGCTGCTGACCTGCTCCGTGGACCACCGCCTCTACCTCTTGGGCGGTGTGGGTGGCCAGTGGATGGCAGACTTCGACCTGGGCGACAGGGCCGTGGTGACTCTCGCCCTCCCGGACCACACCGGCGACGGCCGCCCCGAGATCGTGGTGGGCGGTGAGGGCTTCGTCGGGATTTTCGATGGTGCAGCCGGGCTGGTGAACGGCCCGGTCGTCGACCTTATCCCTGCCACCGTGAGCAAAGAGGGCTTGGCAATTGTCTGGGCCTATCCGGGGACGTTCCTGTGGGCCTTCGTGTCCACTGGCATCGATTCCATAGTCCTGCCCGGGTGGGATCAGCCCTTCGGCCTGGACCTCTCGCGGACGATGGTGTTCCACGAGGGCGGCGCTCCTGGCGCGGGGGGCACGCCTAAGTTGATCCCCCCGTTCGACCCGAGCCTCGTCGGGCTCAAGCTCTACTTCCAGGCTGCGTCTCTCCTGGGCAACGGAACCGGGTTGCTGTCGGACGTCGCAGAACTCACAGTGCGTCCATGACAGTCAAACTTGCGGTCCTGCTCTCCGGCGGCGGACGAACTCTGCTGAACCTCCACGAGGCTATCGTGGCAGGCCAGCTCGACGCATCCGTCACCGTGGTGATCTCCTCCCTGCGTACGGCGAAAGGGTTGCTGCGCGCAGCTGAGTGCGGCTTCGAGACCATGGTCCTGCGTCCCCGCGACTACGAGGACAGCGCTGCCTTCGCTCGCGCGCAAGCTCAAGCCATTCAAGACTCAGAGGCCGACCTCGTGGTGATGGCCGGTTATCTTGTGCACTTCCCGGTCCCTCAGGGATGGGAGCAGCGCATCGTGAACATTCACCCGTCGCTTTTGCCGCGCCACGGTGGCAAGGGTTTATTCGGCAACCGGGTGCATGCCTCTGTGCTAACCGCAGGAGACCCGTCTTCGGGCTGCACTGTTCATGTGGTCGACGATCAATACGACCATGGCCCGGTGCTTGCCCAGACCGAAGTCCCCGTGCTTCCCGATGACAATGTGGACACCCTCGCCGCCCGGGTCTTTGACGCCGAATGCCGCACTTACCCCGCAGCTATTCGCGCACACGCCCAGAGCCTTGGCTTGTTGTAGGCCGCAGCCTCCGTGCGACCCCGAGCCCAGAAGGCTCATCACGCTGCGGCCCCCACATTCTGGGTCAGACCTTCACGGCGCGACATTCACTGCGTTTTAGCCCCCAGCGGGGCTGCTTAGCGGCGGCCTTGGGCCTCAGCCAGAGACACAATCTCTGCGAGCCAGAAATCGGGCACCAGCATCACCGCTCCTTCGACACCGTTTACTGAAGCCACATCAATGGGTACGCCCAAGGCTTCACGCTGCTCTGCGTCGAGGGTCCGGCGCAGGCGCACCTCCGCCAGCTGCTCCCCGGCCTCATCCAGAAACACAACGCGCCAGGGATACTCTGCCGCCTCGGTTTCGGGGCGCCAAACATAACCGAAGAAGCTCTGGGACATGCGTAGGCCCAAGCCGTAGCGGCGCCCCCAGGCATCGTCGCCCTCCCAATGAGGTCCCTCGGTTGAGCGCTCTACAACGAAGGGCTCGTCCCCGCCGGGCATGTAGACCTCAAGCCGGGCCCAAGCCTCTTCGTCGACCTGAAGCGGTTGGAGGCTGCGCAACTCGTCGGCCACGAAGGGCCGCAGCAAAGCCAAGATCTCCGACGACAACAGCAACCCTTCGTTCGGCCGAAAACTGCTCCGTGCACGGAGCAATGGTGCGTTCAGATCAAAGAGTTCGATCTTGTCGGAGCGATCCCGGCCAGCCCAGTTCCAGCCAATGCGCAAAGTGGCTGCGGGCTCCCCCTCAGGCAACTCGCAAAAGCCGCTGACACTGAGATGGTCCACCTGATCCAGGAAGACACTGAGCGACGAGCGACCTTCGACTCGCCGGGTGTCGACTTCGATGTTCGCCAGACGGCTCGGCCCCTCGAAGAACCAGCGGGCTTGGCGATCGCGTCGAATGTCGAGCAGCTCTTCGCTCCCTAGCTCCACACGAAAACTCGTGGCCACGTCGCGCACGGGAGGGAGAACCCGGCGCTCTCTGAAGAAGTCCCCATCGTTCGTGAGCAGATTCAGAGAGTTGCGATCGATCTCAAGCAACTTGTGCAAGTCATCGCGAATGGCGTAGCAACCGTCGGCGCGTTCTTTCCAGTCGCGCTCCAAGAAGACCCGGGCTGGTTTCTCCCCGGGCGATGACAGCCGCACCATCAGGGACTCAGCCCAATCACCCGCATCAACCTGGCGACGATTTGGCAAACCCAGGTCCGCCAAGATTGTGTCGTCCGGGTCCACAGCCGCCACCAGCACTTGCTCGACGAACTGCAGGCCGCGTACCAACGTCACCACACGGGACGTGTCTGCGATGCCCGGAACAGGAGCGCGAATCGTCCACTGATTGCCTTCATTCAAAGCGTCGAGGATGGTCCCCTCTGGTCCCTCGACACGCACACTCTCAATGCCGCCCCGAAGACCACGGAAGAGATGCTTGTCCACGTAGTCTTCTGCGCGAAAACTCTCGACCATGGTGCGCAAAGCAGGCGAGGTCTTGATGATCTCCTCGCTGCCTTCTAGCCGTGCGTAAATGCTCTTGCCGAACACTTCCATGTCACCAATAAGCACCGTTCGGCGGGACCCGCCAATGCCGATCGTCACCGAGTAAGGCGTGTTCTCAAGCCCCACTGCTGCTGGGTCAATGGGGCCGGCTTGCCCCTCGATGGGAATCGCAGTGGCGATGGCCAAGTTCTCAATGACTCGCTCCACCCATTCCGCTTGAGCCAACTCTTCCGTGGGGTAGTTGATCATCCAGGGACCCCCAGGTTCGCGAATGAAGTCCACCACGTGTCCAGTGCGGAAGCTCAGCGCGACAAAGTCCACATCGCGAGTTTCGAGCCCGGGAAACAGCGGCCCACCGAGGGTAGGAGGCTCGTATCGATCATCTTCGCCCTGGGCAAAATCAAAGAGCACCCACGCCAGCACTAAGAGAACAACCAAAGTTGCAACACGGGAAGCCATGGGACTTGTTCCTGCAGCGACGGAGAATCAGCGACGACGAACAAACCACATGAGCAGACCCAGCAAGGCTCCGCCCAAGGGCATATAGATCACAACGTAGAGGAAAACATCGCGCTGCTCTGACTCATACAAATCAACGCGCGACTCGTAAACCTCCCGGGGTGGGACGTCGACGACGTCTTCCCGTTCGGCCAGCCAGTTCATGCTGTTCAGCGCCAGGTCCATGTTGCCCGGGCCAGAGTCCCGACCCGCCAGTGCACCGTTGGTCAAGAACTGACTGCCGCCCACGATCACTGCTCGCCCTGGTCCACCTTCTAGGGCCATGGCGACTGTGCGCGCACCCCGACGTTCAACGCCTTCGTCGAAGATGAAGTTCCCGGGTTCAGTGGTGCTCCCGACAACATCGCCAAACACATCGTCCGCTGACCGGAGCAACGCGGGGGTGCCCAGGCTAGGGGGCGTGTTCGGAGCACGGTGCAGTCCACCCACTCCACTCAGGCTGGCGAAGATGCCCTGTTTTTCAATGGGTGCAGTAATGGGATGGGTGGGATCGAAGCGGTTGGCCACGATGGCAGCTCTGCCCGGGCCAGAGACCAAGGGATCCTCCCGGGCGACAAAGGCCCGTTCGCGCAACACGCCCAACTCTTCAACGAAAGCGTCGAGGTCTGCGTCAGAAGCCCAAGGATCTAAGCTCAGGAAGAGGGCTCCGCCATTTTCGTGAAACGTGCGCAGAACATCCGTAGCGCGGCGGCCAAACTTCTCGGGTTCTGGCGAGATCACCACGGCGATGTCGACGTCCGCAGGCAGATCATTGCGGCCGCTCATGTCGACCGGGCGCACCGTGATGCCCTGGCCTCGCATGGCGTCGGCCAGAACAGTCAGGCCGAACATTTCATAGTTCTCGATGTTGCCTTCGCCGTGCCCCTGGAGGAACGCAGCCACCGGAGGGTTTTCATCGCTGACGCCCAGGAGAGCCGACGTCAGCGGTCCTTCGCCGTGATACTGGCGTAGCTCGGCTGGCTCAATGGCCTCTGGACTGACGTATCCCCGATCAATGGTGACCAGATCTTCGAGGTAAACCTGACGTGCCCGCCCGTCGCACACGATGAGCACGACGTTGTAGCGGCTGAGATGGTGAGCCCGAACGAGCTCTTCCACCTCTGCTCGGTCTAGGTCGGGGCGCAGCACCTTCAACGACAGCTGCCCGCCAGCAGCGACGACGTACTCCTCCAACAAGTTGACCACGTACTCGCTGGCCTCCTGCTGAACCTGAGCCAGTCCGGTCCCCACCACCTGTGGTTCCGGGCGAAAGAGCGTGGTGATCTCAACGGGACTCTCGAGATAGTCGAGAATCAGCTGAGTCTGACCGCTCAGAGTGTAGGTGGCGCCGCGAGTCAGATCCCAGCGCTGGCGCACCGTAGGACGGCTTGCTGCGTAGACCAGTGCCCCCACAACCAGGGTCACCACAACAGACATGGCTAGCCCTTCGCCAACGCCAGCAAGACGTCGCCAAGCACCGAAGCGAGCACCCTTCAGCGCCATTTTCGGAGCTCCAAGCTACGAGTACAGAGCACTAAGACTCCGGCCGTGGCTGCGAGATAAAAGGCCAGGATTCCCGAGTCGAGCACGCCGCGATTGAAGGACGACGAGAAGTGCCCGAAGAAGGAAAGCGGATCGAGGAGTTTGGTCAATGCGGTGTATTGCCGGGCGTCCGCAAGGACCGGCACGATGAGCAGAATCAAGTTGGTCGTCATGGAGGCCACCGCGGCCACGATCTGGTTCGACGTAATCGTCGAGTAGAACAGACCCACCGCAGTGAGCAGTGCTGTGACGCAGGCAATGCCTAGGTACGACGTCACCACCTGGCCCGGATCTGGCAACGCGCCGTAGTTACGGATGATCGCGATGTAGATCAACGTGGGCGCCCACAGGAACCCCTGAAAAACCAGGGCTCCAAAGAACTTGGCCAAGATCAATTCGCCGTCTCGTACCGGCGCCGTCAGGGTGATCTCAAGCAGGCCCGATCGGCGTTCTTCGGCGACAAGGCGCATGGTGATTAATGGCGGCACGACCATGAGAGAGAGCCAGAACAACGGGCCGTCCCCCAGAAACACCGCGATGGTGTCACTGACCACGCCACCCGCAGTTTCCAGAGCCAAGATGAACGAGAAGCCGTTCAGCACCAGAAAAATGAAGAGGACGATGTAGGCCAACGGCGAGAAGAAGAGGCTCTCGACTTCACGCCAAAAAAGTGGCAGCAACGGGCGATTCATGCGCGCGTGAGATCCAAGAAGATTTGCTGCAAGGAACGGGTCAAGGGTTGCCAACGGACAACCGACTGCCCTTGGTCCAACAACGACTTCAGCAGTTGGTCTGGATCGTCTTGATCTGACAGAGTGATCACCAAGCCAGCGCGTTCGTGGGGCCGGCGAGCGAGCCCGCGACTCTTGGCCCAGAGGTTTAACACCTCGGCCCCGCCACGAATTTCTACGTGGAGTTCATTATGGCGGCCGACCGCTTGTTCCAGATCGGCCGGGCTGCCTTGAGCAACGATGGCGCCCTGCTTAATGATGGCCACCTGAGTGCAGACACCCTCGACTTCGTTCAACACGTGGCTCGAGAGCATCACCGTCCGCTGACCCGCCAGCGAGCCGATCAATGCCAAGACTTCTTGGCGCTGCGCCGGGTCGAGCCCACCAGTGGGTTCGTCAAGAAACAGCACTTTGGGATCAGCGAGCAGGGCGTCGGCCAAACCGACCCGCTGCCGATATCCCCGGGACAACTGGGAGAGAATCCTGCGGCGCATGGGCAGCAAGCCACACTCATCAAGCACGCGATCAATGTGCGATCGCCGCTCGGTACGCCCCAGGCCCTTCAGTCGCCCGCGGTAGTCCAGATACTCTTCGACCCGAGCATCCGGCGGGAGCGAGACATTCTCGGGCAGATAGCCCAGGCTCCGGCGCACCTGAAGACTCTGGGTGGCGACGTTATAGCCAGCCACCGAAGCCCGCCCTGACGAGGCTGGCAAGAACCCCGTCAGGATCTTGATCGTAGTGCTCTTACCAGCACCATTTGGCCCCAAGAAACCGAGCACCTCCCCCTCCTTGACGGAGAGGGAGATGTCGTCCACGGCAACAAGGTCGTGGTATCTCCGGCTGAGGTGTTCGACCTCAATCACGAAGCGAGACTCACTGGTGCGCCCAGGGCCTGCGGCGCCACGGAGAGTCTGCTAGTTCTTGACCTCAAAATCCGCATCGATGATGTCGTCGCTGCTTTCAGGAGTCTTGCTCTCAGGAGGGGCACCTGCGTTCGGCGGTCCACCAGCGGCGCCCGCCTCAGCACCTTGCTCTGCGTAAACAGCTTCGCCCAACTTCTGGGCTGCCTTACCGTACTCGTCCAACGCTTTCTTGATGGCTTCAACATCTTCGCCATCCTTCACAGCCTCAAGCGCCTCACGGGCACCGGAGATCGCCAAGACAGCCGCTTCGTCGAGCTTGTCCTTATGCTCGTCAGCCATCTTCTCAGTTTGGTAGATGGCTTGGTCGGCCTGATTACGCAGCTCGATCAATTCACGCTTGGCCTTGTCTTCAGAGGCGTGCTCTTCGGCCTGGCGCTTCATGGCATCGATCTCAGCGTCGCTCAAACCAGAGCTCGACTCGATGGTGATCTTGGTCTCTTTACCCGTACCGAGATCCTTGGCTTGCACATGCAGGATGCCATTGGCGTCGAGATCGAAGGTCACCTCGATCTGCGGCGTACCGCGGGGTGCCGGAGGAATCCCCTCGAGCTTGAACTGCCCCAAGGTGCGATTGTCCCGAGCAAACTCGCGCTCACCCTGCAGGACGTGAATCTCAACACCAGGCTGGTTGTCAGCAGCGGTCGAGAAGATCTCAGTCTTTGAGGTGGGGATGGTCGTGTTGCGCTCGATCAACTTCGTGGTCACGCCGCCCAGAGTCTCGATACCCAAAGACAAGGGCGTCACATCGAGGAGGACAACGTCTTCAACGGTGCCGGCGAGCACGCCGCCCTGAACCGCGGCGCCCATGGCCACGACTTCATCGGGGTTGACGTTCTTGCTGCCTTCCTTCTGGAAGATGTCCTCAACCAGGGACTGCACTGCCGGGATGCGAGTACTGCCACCCACGAGCAAAATCTCAGTGACATCGCTGGGCTTCATCCCGGCGTCATCCAGAGCCTGAAGACATGGGCGACGGCAACGCTCGATGAGATCATGGCTCAGCTCTTCGAACTTTGCCCGACTCAGGTTGACGTTGAGGTGCTTCGGGCCGCTGGCATCAGCAGTCACGAAAGGAAGGTTGATGTTCGTTTGCGCCGTGGTGGACAGCTCACACTTGGCCTTCTCGCAGGCCTCACGCAAACGCTGCAAAGCCATCACATCTTGACGCAGGTCAACGCCGTGCTCTTTCTGGAACTCAGCTGCAACCCAGTCGATCAAGACTTGGTCAAAGTCGTCGCCACCCAGGTGGGTGTCACCACTGGTAGAGGCCACTTCGAAGACGCCGTCGCCGATGTCGAGAATCGACACGTCGAAGGTACCGCCGCCCAGATCGAAGACCACAATCTTGCCTTCTTTGTCCTTCTCAAGACCGAAGGCCAAGCAAGCCGCAGTGGGCTCGTTGACGATCCGCTCAACCTTGAGGCCAGCAATCTCGCCAGCATCTTTCGTGGCTTGGCGCTGGGCGTCATTGAAGTACGCGGGCACCGTGATGACAGCCTTGGAGACCTTCTCTCCCAGGTAGCTCTCGGCAGTTTCTTTGAGGTTGCCCAGGATCATCGCGGACAGCTGCTGAGGCGTGAAACGCTTCTCAACTTCTTTGCCGTCCTCCTGAACCTTGACCAGCACTTCAACGGACTTGTCCGCGTCGCCGACGAGGCGATAGCTCACCTGCTTCTCTTCGGAGCCGACCTCTTCGTGGCGGCGGCCCATGAAGCGCTTGATCGAGTAGATCGTCTGCTCGGGGTTAGTGACCGCCTGCCGTCGAGCGGGATGCCCTACTAAGCGCTCGCCATCGGCGGTAAAGGCGACGACGGACGGAGTGGTCCGGTGGCCCTCGGCGTTCTGAATAACCTTGGGCTGACCCCCATCGAGGACGGCGACCACCGAGTTGGTGGTTCCGAGGTCGATGCCAATGATGTGCTCGCTCATAGTTCGCTCCGAAGTAAGTCCTGCTCTGACTCTGAGGCCCGCAGCATGCGGCCTGGGCCCATGCAAGACATACAAAGAGCGTGCCAATGGAGAGCACGGCTCTGCTGGGCAGATACGACGCCTGATCAGCCCCAAACCCTGACAAAGCGGCGTCTACGATCCAGGAGGCTGCCAAGATGGCGTGTTTTCGAGCCCGATCAAGCTAGGCCGTATTCCTTGATCTTGCGGAAGAGCGTGCGCTCACCGATAGCCATGAGCTGAGCAGCCTTCTTGCGATGCCCACCCACTCGCTCCAGCGTGGCCCGGATGTGTTCCAGCTCAACCTCTTTCGCTGTCATCCCCGCCAAGGTCTGCCCTAAGGATGCGGGAACCACGGCTGGCGGAGCCGCTGCCAAGCCTGGCGGCAAATCCATGGGGGTCAGCAGGGGCCCGGGTGACGTGACCACCATGCTCTCCAGGACGTTACGCAACTCGCGCACATTGCCCGGCCACGGGTGGGCTTGCAGCGCCCCCATGACTTCGGGCACAAGCCCGTCGATCACTCGACCGTGGCGCTCGCTGAACTCCGCAAGGAATGCCTCGACCAATGCCGGTATGTCGCCCACACGGTCCCGCAACGGAGGGATCTCGAGGCTGATGACTTTGAGCCGAAAGTAGAGGTCTTCTCGGAAACGCCCCTCAGAGACCTCTTCGAGAAGCTTCTTGTTTGTCGCTGCAATGATGCGGATGTCGACGCTGATGGGCGCATTGCTTCCCAAGCGAACGATCTCACGCTGTTCCAGAGTGCGCAGCAGCTTGACCTGGGTGGTCAACGGCATCTCACCCACTTCGTCGAGGAAGAGAGTGCCTCCCTCGGCGTACTCGAAGAAGCCCACTTTGCGCGAGGCCGCCCCGGTAAACGCGCCCTTCTCGTGGCCAAACAACTCGCTCTCTAGCAAACTCTCCGGGAGCGCGGCGCAGTTCAGGGTGACCAATGGCCTCTGGGAGCGACGACTGTTTTGATGCAGTGCCCGGGCCACGAGCTCTTTGCCCGTACCACTCTCTCCGGCAATGAGCACCGTCACGTCCGTGGGTGCCACCTGGCGCATGGTGCGAAACATGGCCTCCATGGGCGGCGCCGTGCCAATGATCTGGTCGAAGCCGTAGCGCTCGTCCAATCGCGCTTCCAGCTCTGTGTTGCGGCGACTCAGGCGCAGCCGCTCTACCAGGCGGGCCAGGACCTGCTTCAACTCAGCGATGTTCACAGGTTTGGTCAGGTAGTTCGCCGCCCCTGCAGCCATGGCCTCCACGGCACTGGCCACAGAGCCATGACCCGTGAGAATCACGACCTCGCTCTCGCTCTTGCGAGCTTCAGCCAGCACCGCCATGCCGTCCACGTCAGCCATGCGCAGGTCGGTCAGTACGATATCGGCGGGAGCCTCCCCCAGGGCAGCCAGGCCCGCTTTGCCAGAAGTCACCACCTCCGCCTCATAGCCGCCAAAGCTCTCTAAAGCATCGCCAATAGAGTTCGCGTGGTTGGCATCGTCGTCCACCACCAACACTCGCGTGGTTGCAGTCACGATTCATCTCCTTCTTCGGTCTTCGGCTCGGTGGGCATGGGCAGCTGTTTCGGTGCACCCGGGACGCGCACCGTGAAACGGGTTCCGCGGCCGACCTCTGAGAACACGCTAATTTCGCCGCCGGACTCTTCGAGAATGCGTCGAGTGGTCGGCAGGCCCAACCCTGTGCCCCCAGACTTCGTCGAGAAAAACGGCTGCCAGATTCGAGCGAGCTGCTCTCCTGTCATACCGGGCCCGGTGTCGGTCACCCGAATCTCCACGGAACCGTTCCGCGCGCGAGTCTCCACAAACAGCTCCCCACCATCGTCCGCCATAGCTTGCTGCGAGTTGACGATCAGATTCATCAGCGCCAGCCGCAAGTACTTGGGGTCGGCCAGAACCATGCGCCCCAGTGGGTCGAGGGACGAACGCACTGCGATCCCCAGCCGGTCGTTCTCTGGTGCCACAAAGGCCAAGAGTTCGCTGACCAACAGTTGCAAGTCGAGCATGGCCGGCGTGATTTCGTAACCGCGGGCCAGGCTCAAGAAGTCATTCACGATGTCGTCCAAACGACGGACTTCGCCCAGCATGAGCTTGGCCCGGCGCAACGTCCGCTGCTCAACCCGGCCTTCTGGCTCAGCGAAGTCCTCGGCCATCAGCTGCAAGTTGACCGACATGGTGCTCAACGGGTTCTTGATCTCATGGGCCAGGCCGGCGGCCAGGGCCCCCATGGATTCAAGGTGCTTCGTGCGACGGCGCATAGACATAGGTAGTGGCGGCTCCTTCCGCAGATCCTGCCATAGCGGCAGCTGTCCTGCCAGATTGTACGCTGCTTTGAATGGGCGCGTTACGCAGCCCAAGATTCTGCTCATCCGAGAGGGAGTCCTTTGTCCCCCAGCTACGCACGATAGAATCGCGCGCCATGTCACAAGAGCAGCTTTATCGCCTCTCCGATGGTCATGGCCAGGCGGCAGTAGACCACTGCGTCAGAGCCTTGCGGGCCGGCGGCATGGTCGTGATCCCCACCGAAACGGTTTACGGGGTGGGGATCCTGCCCACGCACAGAGGGAGCCTGGCTGCGATCAAGTCCGACACGGACCGCCCCTTTAGCTTGGCAGTCGACTCCATCGAGCGACTCAGCGACGAACTGGCTCCGCTCAACCGCCTCGCTCAGCGCTTGGCCAAGCAGTGGTGGCCAGGCCCACTGACCCAAGTTCTCCCAGATAAACAGGGCGGCCACCTTGGGGTGCGCATCCCAGCTCATCCCTGGACGCGACAACTCCTGGAAGCCCTTGGCGAGTCGCTGCTGTTGTCCTCCGCCAATCTCCCGGGGGAACCTGCCCCCACGCACCTCTCACAATTGAGCCCGAAGGTGCGCCAGGCAGTGAATGTGGTGGTCGATGGAGAGGCGCTCGGCGACGGCCAAGCCTCCACCGTGGTAGCCCCGGGCCTTGCCGGGCTGCGACTGCTGCGCCAAGGCACAGTCAGCCGGGCAGATCTCAGCAGCGTCGGCGCGGGCCAGGTCGCGGTGGTTTGCACCGGCAACACCTGCCGCAGCCCCATGGCTCAAGGTTTTCTGAACCACAGTTTGGCGCTCCTCGGCGAAGCAGACCATTCGCTCATCTTGCCGACCGTTGTCAGCGCTGGCTTGCATGCCAACCCCGGGCAGCCCCCGTCCACTGGCTCGCTCATGGCCATGGCCTCCCGGGGGATCAATATCTCGCGGCACAACAGCCGAGCCCTCGACGAACAGGTGCTCCGTCAAACAGACGTGCTCCTGGGCATGACCAGCTCCCACGTGATGACGCTCCTCAGCGTGGCAGCCCCCGATCAATCTGTGGCTCTTTTTGACCCCAGCGGCCAAGAAGTGCCTGACCCCTTCGGCGGTCCACCCGCTATCTACGAGGCCTGCGCAAGTCACCTGGCACAGGCTGCACATCTCCGAGCGCGCTCGCTGCTCCCCATCGAAAGCCCCTGACATGAACATCGCCGTAGGCTGTGACCACGCCGGAATCGAAGCGAGCCCCGAGATCCAACGTCTGCTGACCGCAGCGGGCCATCAGGTCAGCGATTGCGGGACTCACGGCGACACGTCGGTGGACTACCCAGACTTCGCAGCCGCCGTGGCTCAAAAGGTGGCGGCCGGAGACGCCAACTTGGGCATTCTCATCTGCGGCACGGGCATTGGCATGTCGATCGCTGCCAACAAGGTCACCGGCGTGCGCGCCGCGAAGGTCAACGACCCCTTCGAAGCACGCATGTGCCGGGAGCACAACAATGCCAACGTGCTCTGCTTAGGCGCACGCGTTCTAGACCCCTCCGTGATGGAGGAGATCGTGATGTCGTTTGTCGACGGAACGTTCGCCGGCGGCCGTCACGGCCGCCGGGTCGACAAAATGATGGGGCTTGAGGCCGAAGCCTAAGCCCAATCACTCAGCGGTTGCAGGCTCAGATTCGGCCGTCGCAACAGCGACGTTCTCGACCGCTTCACCCTGGGGTGCGGTGGTCTCTGAACCCTGATTGCCCTTGCTGGCCAACTCAGCCCGCTGTGCAGCACGCGCGTTCTTGCGAGCCTTGCGACGGCGGTTGAGCAGCTTTGCGATGTCCTGGCGCTTGGCACGCATGGACAGCCGAATGGCCTTCTTGCGCTCGCGCTCTTCGCGGC
>JBLIMM010000119.1:0-12659 GCA_047638635.1 Pseudohongiellaceae bacterium
ATCGCCGCGCAACCCATGGCAATGATGGGAAACATCACTGGGCCGCCCTTGCTCATGTGTTCCGCCATCGTTTCGGAAGTTGCTGCGATCTTGTGTGCATTGCCCAGGCTCGGGTCGAGCAGAAACGAGCCTCCTGTTCTGGCAACGAAACGGGATGCCGCCTCACGGTTCTCAGGCAAGGCAAAGGGGATACACGCAGGCTCTAAAGAACCCAACCTCTGCTCTGCAGTACCCACAGCATCGCCGCCCTCAGAACGGAACAACGCCGCTGGGCCCACCATGACGAACGCGCCTTCGTGAACGACTCCCAGCTCATCCACCGCCGTGCCCTCGAAGCGCGTGCCCCCCAAGGCATCATGCAGTCGATCGAGAGACTCTTTGAGGACTTCGATAAGCGCGTCGTAGACCTCTCTTTCACCGAGGGCCGTGTTCTCCAAGGCCAGCTGAGCCCGCTCGACGCTCTCTTCGTAACGAGGCAGCTCGGCAATATGCAGTTGTGCCTCAAACTCTCGGGTGTACTCGCCCAGGAGGTTCGCCAAGTAGCCCGTCTCAGCCTCTCGGGCCAGGATGTCCTTACGCAGGTTGGCGAGTTCAAGACTGCTGCTGTCCACCTCCCGGGAAGCCTCCTGAAACTCTCTGCGAACTTCACGGAGCTCGTTTTCTAGAGCGCTTAACTCTCGGCTAAGGGGCAACTTTTCCGCCGTGATCTCTCGGCGTAAGTTGGTCAACTCAGAGACGCTCAGGAGCAGCTCTTGCTGGACCGAAGTGGCTGCTGTCGCAAAGTCCCTAGGCTGCTGCTCAGTGTCGTTTTGGGCCGACAGCCGCGGTCCGGTTGCGGCCAGGAGCAGCAAGGCCATGGTCATCTTGTGCTTAGACATGTGTCGTCTCTCCGTCAGTCGACCAGAACAGGCAGCTGCACAAACTCGGCAACAACCTCATTCTCAAGAATGGCAATGGCCCGCTGGATAGCGGCAGCCGCTTCCGTGGCTGGGCGCCAAACCCAACCCTCCGCGGTAGAACTCCCGACGCCAGCAGCCAAGCCGTTGCCGCTGCAATACCAAGCCTGCCCGAGGCCAGCGTAGAGCGTGGCCACCTCCGCCGATGTCCCGTCAGCCAAGGTTCGCACTTCACTCGTGAGCGTCATGTCCCGGTTGAACTTGTTCACAGCATTCAAGATGCCAACCACGTTTTGAAAACGCTCTGAGAGGGACAACGTCGTTTCTGTTTCAGGATCGGGAAGGCGCTGACTCAGAGGTTCAACACGTTTTTCGATCGGCTCGGGTAAACGCTCGATCAGTTGCAACGTGCGGGACTCCAACACACCGGCGGTGGCAACCAACTCTTTCGACGCAAGTTGCAAACGCGCCTGCTCTTTGAGCAACTCCTCCTTCTTCAATTCGGCCGCTGCCAAATTCTCCCGCGCCTCTGTCACCCGCTCCCGCAGGCTTTCCACTTCCCGCCGTACGAGCTCAACACGCTCTTCCAGCAGCTCACGGCCGAAGGCCCAATCGCTGCGTTCCTTGGACAAAACCTGTCGGGTTTGGACCCATTGTTCAAGAGCCCCTCGGGCACTCTCCACAGCCGTCTCGTCGTCCACTGAAGCCAACCCGCTCTGGGTTGTGAGGCACCACGCAAGGGCCATCCAGAGCACCATACCGCTCGTCCGTCTGCGGCCTTTTTGTAGTGCTCCTACGCCGGGATCCCCGCTTTGGCCAGGGCCTGTCTGTCTGTGATTCATCAAGGGAACTCCCAAGTCTTGGCGCTAGAAGCGCACGGCGAGGCTCAGGGTGTATTCCCGGCCTCTGGTGTATGAAGTTCTGGTCACGTCGCCGGCCGTGTATGGCGAGCGGTACACTTCGTCGATTTTCGGATTGGTGAGGTTCTTCGCTTTGAACTGCAGCGTCGCGGCCTTACCCAATTTTTGAGAGACGCTGAAGTTCAGCGTGCCCACATCTTGAGCGTAGACACTGGGGACGAAGTTCCCCAAGACCACGCCAGCTCCCTGAACCAATGAGTCTCCTTCGAGCGTGTAGAACAAGGAGGCCTGAGTCCCGCTGCTCTCGCTATCCCACGTCACAAAGACGTTGTAGAGGTGCTCGGGGGCATTTGTCATATCTCGGGTCGCGATAGGCGCACCCACTGCAGACAGTTCGGCCGCGTCTTTGTCCCGCAGGGTCACCCTTGAATCAATGAACGTGGCATTCACGCCCACAGAGAAATCCTCCGCGGCCTCCCACACATTGGCCAGCTTTTGGCGCAACTCCACTTCGTAACCGCTGAGCTTCCCTTTGGGGTAGTTCACCGGCGTGGTGTAGGTGAAGTCGATCCCCGTCTGCACATACTCAATGGCATCGTCAATGTCCTTCTTAAACCAAGACATAGACAGCAGGCTGCCCTCCACGGGCTCGTAGTCCACACGCAGGTCGTAGTTCTCCACCTGGCTCATTTGCAGCCGAGGCGAACCAATGAAAATAGGGCCGCCGAGAAACTCCTGCTGCACCACTGGCGAGAGTTCCTTGAAGGTCTGCCGAGCAATCGTCTGGCTATACGCGGCACGAACCGTCAGCTCGTCTGTCAGCTCTGCAATCACTGACAGCGAAGGCAAAACGTGCCGCTCTCGAAAATCCACATTGGGTGCGGTGGGGTCCAGGCTGAACTGAATCGGCGCGGGCACCGGGTTGTCGATGTCCCACCAAAGGGCGTTCGCGTCGGCGCTGTGCACCACGCCGATTTCGGTGGTCTCCACCCTCGCTCCTGCGATCACGTTGACCCGTTCGGTCACCGGAAAGTCGACCATGGTGTACCAGGCAGTGATGTCCTGACCGCCGTCGTAGTCCACATCGAACTCAGAGGCTACGAGGGGGTGAATCTGATCAGGAAATGCCCCGCTCCAAGAGTCGTCAAAGCTCCCCTGATACTGGAAGAAGTCGTTCGCATTGGTGAAGGACTCTTGCCCGAACTTTCGCTCTACCTGGTCGTTGAACAGGCCGACCTTGATGTAGCCATGACTCTCGTCGTCACGATCAAAGGGCATCTTGTAGTCCACCGCGTACTGCTGACTTTCTTCTTCGATGCGCTTCCAGATGCGCTGCAGGTTGCCCAAGTTCGTGTTGTCCGAGGGCAACAAGGTCGAGTACTGATCGGGGAACGTAAACACCGGCACACCGCCGAAGATCAAGCTGTGCTCCGGCTGCCACTTTGCGCCGAATTGACGCTTGTCTGGCTGGTCGAGTTTGGCGTTGCTGCGAGAAATAGTCCAGTCGAGTTCGGGGGCGCTAAAGAGAGGCGAATCGAACTTCAGATCACGCAGCACATGAGAGCCTGTGAGCTGCAACGTCGAGGTGGAGCGCTCGGTGTGCTCGAGGGTTTCCGTGCGCAGGTAAGGTGCCGCATCGATGAACTGGCTGGAGTTTCCAGGGTTCGACGTGTCCCCAGGATCGTAGTTCGGCCCGAAGAACCACTCCTTGCCACGGACGTCCTGGGCCAGGGTCGCTGTATCC
Organism: Pseudohongiellaceae bacterium; assembly: GCA_047638635.1. Lineage (GTDB taxonomy): Bacteria > Planctomycetota > B15-G4 > B15-G4 > B15-G4 > CAZIAK01. The sequence goes on from JBLIMM010000119.1 coordinate 3,501, forward strand.
TCTTCGTTCCGTGTCATCAGATAGACCAAGTTGATCTTGTCGTCCTCGGTCTCCACACCAATCGTTGCCAGCCCGCCCCACTCTTCAGACTGCTGTCCACGGGTCACATCAAAGAGGCTGGTGTTGAACTGATCGCTGGATGTGTTCTGACCTTTTTGAGGAGTGAGCCCGGCTCCAGCGCTCTCCGCCCAGAACGAGTCTTGGACGCCGTTGTCGTAGAACGAGTTATCTCGCTCATAGAAGAAGCTTGCGAAGCCTCCCACGGTGATGCTGTCGTCCACCTCGTGTTGACCGCCGGCGGACGCAGACCACTTGTGGTCCCACGGTCCTCGCGTATCACTCACGCCCACGTCGCCAGTCCAACTGGCCCCCGCAGGCTGCGGTTGCCCGCCTCCTTGACGAAAGGTCAAAAAGCCCCGCTCTTCGGTGGCCTGGTCGTTGTAGCCCACTTGGCTCGTGAACTGAATCGAGCCATCTTCGGGGATGCCCTTGAGGCGCACATCCACGGCGCCCCCCGAGGCATCCCCCTGTTGGTCTGGAGTGAAAGTCTTGCTCACGCGCAGGCTTTCGATCACAGCCGACGGAAACTGGTCCAGCTCAACGGCCCGAGTATCCTCGTCAGCGGACGGCAAGCGAACCCCGTTCATCTGCGAGCTCACGTAACGGTCGGGCAAACCGCGAATCACCGCGAACTTACCCCCTTGAATCGAGGCACCCGACACGAGCTTCAGAGCGCTGGCAGCGTCGCTTGCCCCGGCGCGCGACATCAAGTCGGCGCTAATCGAGTCCATCAGAGCCGGGCTCTCAAAGCGTAACTGCAGCAGCCCCGCCTCGGTGTTCATGTTCATCCCCAGCATGTCCTGGACGACGAACTCTTCCATGTCGACAAAGTCACCAGAGAGCCAAAAGTCCACTTCCGCCAGTTGCCCGGCAGTGACTACCACTTCGCTCTTGATCCCCTTCACGTAGCCCAGCTTCGAGCAAATCAGGGTGTACGTCCCGGGAGGGACTTCGCCGAGCACGTAGTTCCCTTGATCCGTGCTCACTGATTCGCCCCCTGTCTCTACGATCTGGATCGTCGCCGCGCCCAGCGGCACCTCGAAGTCCCGATCGTAGACGAGACCTCGAATCGAACCGCTCTGCTCCTGTGCCATAGCGTTCGTCGCGCATGGCAACATGAGTCCAAGCGCTAGCGCGTATGAGAGGTTCGGTTGGAACACGGCTGCAGCGATCTCCGCCTTATGAAGGTGAGGCCTGCATTCTGTGGATCTCCGTGAAGAACTCGTTCGCACGCTGTGTGATTGCTGTGAAACTTCTCAAACGAGATCGCTGTTCATCTGTCCTTCACTCACCAGACGTTTATCCACTTCTCACGCAGAGCGCACGAGGCGCCCCTAGCATCCCGGACTCAACCACAGCGCAAGAGACTGGGAGAGCGTCTCCCGGCACAGCGCTGACGTTGACACCCATTGCTGAGAGCACCCCGTGAACAGTTTCCTAAAGCACACAGCGCTGTTCCTCGCGGCCGGATTCGGTCTCGCCGGATCCGTTGACGCTGCCGAGGTTTTCGTGACCGGCGACATCGCCACGTCGACCACCTGGACGTCCAACAACACCTACAACCTGCAGAATCAGATCTATGTGTTGCCCGGAGCAACCCTGACCATTCAACCTGGCACCCTCGTGGCAAGTGACACTGGTCTAGGCGGCAGCTTGGCCATCACCAAGGGTGCGAAGCTCATCGCACAGGGCAACAAGAACAGCCCGATCATCTTCACCTCGAAGGCTGACGTGGCCACCTGGACCGGCGGCGACCCGCGCACGGGCACCTGGCGCGAGAGCGCAAACGAGTGGGGCAACATCACCATCATGGGTAACGGCTTCATCTCTGAGAACGCAACCGTGGGCAACACGGCCAGCTGCTCTGCCAGCAACGTCGCAGCCATGGAAGGCCTGGTATCGGCCTTCCCCGGTGACACCAAGGTGCTCTACGGCGGAGGCAACGACGACGACGATAGCGGCAGCCTCAGCTACGTCTCCCTGCGTTACGGCGGCAGGGTCATCGGGCTGAACAACGAGCTCAACGGATTGTCTCTTGGTGGCATCGGTCGCGAGACCGACATCGACCACGTAGAGATCATGAACAACGTAGACGACGGCATCGAAATCTGGGGCGGTACGGTCAATCTCAAGAACATCAGCGTCTGGAACATCGGTGACGATAGCGTCGACATCGACCAGGGCTACCGAGGAAAGATGCAGTACGTGCTCATCGTTCAGGGCTACAGCGCCAACGCAGCCCAGGGTTCAGGTGTCGGCGACAACTGCTTCGAAACCGATGGCGCCGAAGACTCCGACTGGCAGCCTGTCACTACCACGGTGATCTACAACGCCACGGTGGTCGGACAGCTCTTCGACGGCGACGGCGGCACCACCTGGCGTGACAACGCTCGGGTCCAGTACCGCAACTGCGTCTTCACCGACCTGGGTGAGCAGCTTGTGCTCTTCGACAACCTCGATGGTGATGGCGCCAACGGCTACGGCCACAACGGCACACTCTCTTGGGCCAGCACCTGGACGACCCCTTACAACTCGGTACCCGTGCACACCAACGATTGCCCCCCCGGCACCTACAACGGCCAAACCTCGGGCATGCTTGCTTCTATCACTGACAGCGTGTTCTACAACAACCTCGCTGCCAACGCTTACACCGAAGCCACCACCGTGGGTGTGCTCAACCCGGCCAACAACAACGTCGTCGAGCCGGCCAGCTCCCCCATCGTCTCCGTCACCCGGGCGGCACCGCTGGTCAAGGGTGGCAAGCTCATGGCCCAAGTCATCGGTCTCGATCCTCGCCCCGCAAACGACGCCTTGGTCGCTGCGGATTTCTGTGACGGTGACGATTTCATCGAGCCGGTGAAGTTCCGCGGTGCTTTTGCTCCCGGCGATGACTGGCTCGACGGCTGGACAGCAAGCCAGGCTTACGGCTTCACCCCCGCCTCGGATCCTTGGAGTCACGAAGGCTGCAACTTCGCCGGTGTCTGCGGATTCCCCATCCTCAGTACTAGCGGTGACCTGACCTCGGGAAGCACCAACCAAACGGACCTGCTACTCGCGGCTCCCAACGCACTCACCGCGTTGTTCTTGGCCGTTGGTCCTGGCACCACGCCGGCTCCGTTCAAGGGTGGCACGATCAAGCCCGTCCCCTTCTTGCCCTTGATCTTCATCCCCACCGACGCTGCAGGCGAGATTCACGTGCCCTACGCTTGGCCCGCCGGCATCCCCGCAGGCATCGAGCTCTGGCAGCAGTTCGGCATTCAGGATGCGGCCGCCAACAACGGCGTGTCCCTGTCCAACGCGGTCGTGGGCGTCACTCCCTGATCGCAGTGTGTTTCAGCGATGAGCAGCCGCTGCATCGGTAGCTCATCGTCACAGTCGGCCCCCGCCCGGATTCTTCGGGCGGGGGCCCATCCCGTTCCCACGCCACTCCATTCAGCAACTCCCCGACCATGAAGATCATGCTGCTCCTTTCTGCGCTGACCCTGCTCTGCATGCTGTCCGACACATTCGCCCCCCAACCGCTGCCGCTGAAGCTCACCGAGCCTGCGCTGCAATCCCAGGCGACCGTTTCCCCTCAGCCAAAACTCCTCGACCTGGCTTTGAGCGCCGCTGACGCCCTGCCGGAGCAGCCGCATATCAAGACGCGCTCACAGCAGCAGCAAGCCGTGGTCACAACCTACCTGTTGCTCGATCAACCCGAACGGGCACGAAGAGCCGCGGAACACATCAACAACTGGCGCCGTGGCTGCGCACTCGCCGACGTGGCCGGCTACAAGGCGCGAAACGGATCCTCTCTAGAGCAGCTGCAGCAGAGCTTGAGCGCCATCGAGTTGCTTGCTCAGCAAGCCACCCAAGAAGGCTCGGGCCAGCGTTGGCGCAGCGATCGCATCCGCGCGAAACTTGCCCAGGTCTACGTTTGGCTGGGACAAGACAAGGAGATCGCCCGCCACATCGCTGGGATTGAAGACGCCGAGCTGGGGCGCGTCACCGCGACCCAAGCCGAGCAGCTGCAAGAAAGCGAGCTGGGCAGTGAACTGAAGCGACTGACCGAGGTCATCAAGAGCGGAGTTTTCGACCAAGTACGCGGCGCCATCGGCACGGGTGCCCGTCTCTTTGACCGCTTCTACGAAAGTGAACAATCCCGCAACATGATTCGGGATACCATCACCCCCGGTGCACCCTTTGTCTCTCGCCAAGTTTGGATCGAGCTGCTCCATGACCTCGCGGGAAGCGCCAGCGCTCACGGCGACAACACTCAGTCCCTTGAGTTCCTCAACGAGGCCTCTGCCCTGGCGAGCGACGTCGAGTGGCTGCCCGAGCACCGCATTGCCATGCTCGGCCGCATGGCTCAACAGCGCCATTCCGCTGGGGATCAAGAGGGCGCCAAGAGCCTCACAAGCGAAGCCCTCGCCCTCTTTGCAAAGAAGCGAGAGGCCATAGTCGACATCTACCGGAGTGAGTCCCTGCTCCCCGTAGCCGAAGCCTTGCATGCCATGGGCCAGTATTCCGCAGCCACCGCCGTGTACCGAAATGCTTTGCTCGAAGGCACTCGCAACCCCAACGGCGCTCCCCAAGTCGAAGACATCGTGGCGCTCTGCTGCTCCATGACCCTTTGCGATTTCGAGCCGGAAGCAGCGTTTCTCCGAGAGATCTCCGCAGCGGTCTCAGGACTCAGCGCGCCTTGGTAGGACCTGGGCCTCCGAAACATCTTTCTATCGCTCTGATTTCATCAAAGGCCCTCCCAAGCCATGATTCTGGGGCAATCTCAGGACCCAAGGAACATTTCTTCGGGAGAGTTGGCAGTCGCCGAGGGCGACTCACGCGTGGCCATGAGGACCGATGTTCCGATCACATCGACCACCGCGAACACGTCGAGACTGTCATGGTGAGCCCATGGTCGGCGCCGGCGCCGCTTCCGTGAGCGGTGACGGCTCTTCACAGTCCTTGGGAGAAGCACCTTGCCAAACTCACCGGCCATGCCTTCAGCAGGTCTCCGTACCCGCATTCGTACGTTCCTCGTCCCCGCCACCATCCTCGCGGCCGGCCTCACTTTCTCGAGCAGCGCCTGGGCCCAGAATGGTTCCAACTTGCTGATCTTCTCCAACGGAATGGATGCCATGTACGCGGGCATCGGAGCCGGTGGCTCCACCGTTCCTGGCGTCGACGGCCTGGGGTTGCACATCAGCGGTGAAGACATTCGCGGCAACACCATGACCACCCTCGGCGATTTCGGTTATCGCGAGGTAGGCTGGCGCGAATCCGTCTGCGTCATGGGCCCCGCTTCAACGGGCCTCGCGATCGACTTCCCGCTGATCATGACCGTTGAGTTCGATGGCGTCGGTGCCTTCTCTCCCAACACGGTCTTCAGCTTCCCCCAGTGCGGCACCGCGGGCTCATTCCCCCTAGGCAACTCCGCTGGCTTCGTGCCTTACGGCGGCCCTACCGCGGGCAGCTTCATCACCCTCGGCATACCCTCTGGAGCGAACTTTCCAGGGGGGCCCACCATTGCCTTGTTTCCCAACGAGGGATTAGTCGGTGGCCCCACCTCAGCGACCGTCACCCTCATCGGCGCAGTCACCACCAGCTTACCCATCAGCTCAACAGGCTTCTGTTGGACCGTACAGTTCGGCTGGAGCCCGTCCGCCATGGCATCGTTAGACGATGTGGACAGCTGGTACAGCTGGCGTGCCAACGGCCGCGGCGGCAGTCACGGCCTGCAGTACTGGGCCATGTCCAATGACGAGCTGGGCATCTGGCAAAGCCAGACCATCGCCTCAACCCAAGGTGCCACAGGGCTCAACCTCTTCATGGCGAACTTGAACTACGACTACTACAGCGTAGCGGTCAACCCCACCGTTCGAGATGCCCTCGCCCCGGCCGGGGCTGGTGGTGACAACTCGTTCTATGGGATTGGTCCTGGAGTACCGAACAGCGGCGACTCAACCAACGGCGGCTTCGACGTGGGACAGCACCAGGGCATCAGCTTGGGAGGCTCCGGTGGCGTGCCCAACCCCAACACCAGCCTAGGTAACCAGGACCCTCTTGGCAGTCCCATGGCCGGGCTCGTTCCCACTCTCGGCTTCTTCTCCTGGAACAACAGCCCGGGTTCGAGCGCGGGAACGCTGCGGCTGACCTGGATCTCCATGTACAACGAACTCAGCTTGGGCCTCGACCCCGCGCTCAACACGGACGAAGTGATGTTCTTCGGCACGACACGCACCCCCGTGAGCAGATCTCAGATCCCGGGCCCCTTCCCTACGCCCACCAGCGAAGAGTTCTTCCAGGTCTACGTTCACTCGACTGCTGACCAATCAGGGTTTTCCCCTTGGACCAGTTCCGGCGGCCTGCCCTCCTCCGGCGGTTTCGGTGTCTCGCCCAACGTTGGCGCGTCGATCCACTTGCGCACTACAGGCCTCTCGAGCATCTGCGTGGGACTGCCCATTGGCCTGCAGTACGGCACCTCGGCGTTGGGAGGCACCACCGGGCCCTTGCTCTGGGGACAGAACACATCCGACGCTCCCTCGAACAGCGGCGTGCTTTCGCTGATCGACTGAGAGCCCCCAGGGGCTGGCAGTGACCCACAACAGGCCCTTGCACGGCCAAACCTGAGTGGACGGTGTCATAGACATGGCTGTGGGCGCCCAAGGTAACGACGGCGCCCACAGCTCCGTCAACAAAGACATCGGTGGGGTCTGGGTGGTGTTCTTCAACCCCGACGGCACCGTGGCCGCAGAGAGCAACATCAGCGACACCGCAGAGAACTTCGGCGGACACCTGGTCAACCAGGACGCCTTCGGTTTTTCGTCCGCAGCCGTTGGCGACCTCAATGGCGACGGCAACGCCGACCTCATGGTCGGCCACGTGTTCAACGAGAACGGCGGCTTCGATTCAGGGGGGCTCTACTCGGTCATGCTCGACGGCTCGGGCCAAGTGCTCAGCCAACTTGAAATCGCCAACGGCAAGGGAGGCTTTACGGGAGTCTTCGAGGACGTCGACGAAATGGGTCGGTCTTTGGCGGCCATCGGCAACCTGGATGGAGACGGGGTCGTGGACGTGGCCGGCGGTGCCTTTGGATCCAGCGACGGCGCGCCAATCGCTGGCAGCCTTTGGATCTTTTTCATGAACACCGATGGCAGTGTCCGCGACCAGCAGAAGATCTCAGCGACCTCGGGAGGCTTCGGCGGTAACCTCGACTTTGGCTCGCGCTTCGGTTCTGCAATCGCGCCCCTCGGCGACATCGACGGAGACGGCGTCATCGACTTGGCCGTGGGCGCCTCTCGCGGACCGCTGTTCAACGTGGGCGCCAGTCGAGTGTTCATTCTGTTCATGAACCGCGACGGCACAGTGAAGTCTGAGCTCGACATCGGCGAAGGGCTCGGAGGCTTCAGCGGGGCGATCAGTGATGGTGATCGCTTCGGCATGTCGCTGCACAACATGGGTGACTTCGACGGTGACGGCGTGGTGGAGCTGTCTGTGGGAGCCAACGGCGACGACGATGGCGGCTTCGATAGGGGAGCGGTGTACATCCTCTTCCTGAACGGTAAGGCCACCATGCAATGGCGCTCGGTGTTCCCCGGGACCGCCGGCACACTGGGTGTCCCAGTTCTCTCTGGGGATGGGCTCGCGGTGGCAGACACTCGTGCCGAAGTGCATCTCTACAACGCCCTGCCCAACAGCCTGGCTCATGTGTTCATCGGCTTCGCGCCCACCTACCTCATCTTCAAGGGCGGCATCCTGCACACCTTGCCCGATATCTTGTTCAGCGGCCTTCCCGTCGACGGCATGGGCCAGCTCAACCTGCCCTTCATCTGGCCCGTGGGCATACCCGTGGGAGCCGAAGTTCACTTTCAAACTTGGGTCACCGACGCGGGTGGCCCCGATGGGTTTGCCGGGACCAACGGCCTGATCGTCAGCGGCGACGGCTAACTCCCGCCACCAGACCGGCGGCGAAGGCAACAACGTCAAGGCCGCCTTTGGGAGCATCGGTGGTGGTATGTCACGATGCGCCTCAAGCCTGACCTACTGGGTCGCTGGCTCGCCCTCAGAGAGCAACTGCGACTCCCTCGATGCAACCCAGTGACATCAGCAAACTGCTCGCTCGCCTGCCGCACTTTCGGCGACTGCCAGCGAACGTTCTCCAAGCCGTGGTAGCCACGAGCAGCGTGATCAACCTGCGCGCTGGCGACGACGTCTTTCGCGAGGGACAAACCTGCGACGGTTTCTTCGTTGTGGCCACAGGGCGGGTCAAGCTCTTCCGCGTCACCGAAGGCGGCCGGGAGCAAGTGGTCCATGATGTGCCGGCAGGCCAGACGTTTGCAGAAGGCGCTCTGTTTCTCCGGGGGCGCTACCCGGCCTGGGCTGCAGCACTCGAGTCCCCGACGCAGCTGATCAAACTCCATGGTGAGCAGTTTCTGAAACTCTTCGCCAGCGAACCGCAGCTCGCAGCCTCCATGGTGGGTTCGTTGTGCGGCTGGTTGCACTCCTTGCTCGGTCGCGTGCAAACACTGTCCATCGTGAGCGCCGAAGTTCGCCTGGCCCATCACCTGCTGCGACTCCCCGCCCGACACAGCCCAGACTCTGTCGTGATCACGCTGCCTGTGTCGAAGAAGGACCTTGCCAGCGAGTTGTCCATCACACCGGAGACCCTGTCGAGGCTCTTCGGCAAGTGGCGCAAGGCCGGGCTGATCACCGTGGACGGCGCAAAGGTCACCTTGCTCGACGTGGACGCCTTCGCAGAGCTCGACAGCGGTGGGCTGCCTGACTAGCGCACCCCACGACCATCAAGAATCTAGTGGCCGCACAGCCGCTCATTTCTGCGGCCAAACCACGAATCCACCGCGACTTGACATGGGTCAAGGCGTCTTGCGCGCGATCGGTCGATGCTGTCTCCATTGACAGAGACAGTCAGCCCGAACCCGCTCCAAGGAGATGCCATGACTACCGAAACCAACCAGCTCCCGGCCCCCGATGCCAGCTGCTGCAGCCACAAGACGGCCTTCGATATACTCAGCACCTGCCACGAGCACATCCTCGATGTGCTCAACGTCCTCGATCGCGTGGGACAAGAGCTGCAGAAGAGCGAGGCCATCGAAGAGCATC
>JBLIMM010000120.1:0-12418 GCA_047638635.1 Pseudohongiellaceae bacterium
CCTCGAGAATGGCAAGCCCACCCTGCGCATGGACGCGGTAAATCGAGTCCTCGCCGCCTTCGGGAAGTGCCTCGGCGCGGTGGACATGCCCCGGGACGAATCCCCGTGAACAATGTCTCTATGCCTCGAGCTCAGATTCTGCTCAGCGGGACCCGCTGCGGCATCCTCGAAGAACTCCCCGGGGGCGGGACGCGCTTTCACTACGACACGGCCTGGCTGTCCCACCCCTCAGCCCGCCCGGTCTCGCTCACCATGCCCCTGCGCGAGCAAGCTTACGAAGCACCGGCGCTGCTGCCTTTCTTCGCCAACCTGCTCTCAGAAGGGTGGCTGTTCGACATCTCCCTGGCCCGGCTCAAGATCGCCCGAGACGATGCATTCGGTTTGCTGCTGGCCACCTGCCGCGACTGCATGGGCGAAGTCGAAGTGCTTCCAGACGAAGGCGCTCTGTGAGCCTCTGTCTCTCATGCGCTCAAGCTCTGCCAACTGGCGAGCAGCGCTATCACGAGTTTTGCCTGCTCGCGCTCTTTGACACCAAGGTCCTTCCCGCAATCCACGTGGACATGGCCAAGTTGCACACTCTCGCCCTGGCCATGGTGGGCCGCGTGTCCGTCTCCGGCGTGCAAAGGAAACTCAGCCTGCACCTGGATGCAACGCGCTCCACTTTGCAGATCGTCGGGGGCCCCGGGGGCTACTTGCTCAAGCCGCCAGCCGGAACCTTCCCGCACTTGCCCGAGAACGAATGGACCACCCAATGTTTGGCTGCCCTCGTAGGCCTTGCAGTCCCACCCTGCGCATTGGTCGCACTGCCGGACGACAGCTGGGCCTACATCGTGCGCCGTTTCGACCGCTTGCCCGACGGAACGAAGCTCGCCATGGAAGACTTCTGCCAGCTCTCCGAGCTGCCCCCCTGCGGCAAGTACGACGGGTCCGCCGAACAGTGCGCCAAACATGTACGCCGCTTCGCCAGTGAACCGCTGATCGATCTGCTGCGCCTCTATCGCCAGTTCGTCTTCACCTGGTGGGTGGGCAACGGCGACTTGCACCTCAAGAACTTCGCCCTGCTGCGCAACGCGCATGGGCGCTGGAGCTTGTCCCCCGCCTACGATCAACTCAACACAGGGCTGGTGATCCCCGGAGACACCCTGGCCCTACCCATCTGCGGCAAGAGCGACAGACTCAAACCCAAGACCTGGGACGAACTCGCCACTCGCTTCGGCATCGGCATGAAAGCCGCTCGCCGCGTGCGAGACGAACTTCGCGACCATGTGAACGACGCCGTCGCGCTGGTCGAAGCGTCGCCACTCCCCGCTGAAATGCGTGCGGGCTACGCCGAGCAGTTGCAGAGCCGGGGTGCAGGGCTGTAGGTCGGCAAACCGTCCGCCCTTATCGCCAGTCGGGATGCTACCAGTACGCCGAGTGCCTGGGCAGCGCGTCCCCTGGCCGTGCCACACCTGCCCAAGCTGAACGAGGAGAGCTGCTCAGGGTGGGCAGGCGCGGCGCGCGCGACGCCGGGTCGATCAGATCGAGATGCTGTTCAGGATGTTGCGTGGGCGCAGGAACTCGTAGGACTGCCAGCGGGACGATTCGCGGTCGTTGATCGTCTGCTCGATGTGGGACATGCCCTCGTAGAAGCTGCCCGAGTCGTCGCCCATGATCTCGGCCGCGTACTCGGTGACCGGGTAGGGCGAGTGCGGCTCGAACAGATGCACCCACAACATGAACGGCTGGTCGCCTTGGCGGTCGAGCCAGTCCGCGGCCAGGGCGATCGCCTCGTCGCCCGGGCGCGTCCCCGCCAGGGTCGTCCAATCGTCGTCGAGCGTGTGGCCGTTCCAGCCCACCCCGTGAGTGCGGGGGAAGAGCCCCGTGAACATGCTGGAGTGCGAAGGGAACGTCGTCGCCATGGGAGCCTGTGACGGCTCGAAGACGACGCCCTCCGCGGCGAGCCCGTCGAGGTGCGGCGTGTGACCGCCAAGGCTGCCGTAGCTCCCAAGGGCACTGCTGCGCAGGGTGTCGATCGTGACCACGAGCAGATTCGGGCGGCCTGCCAAGGCCTCCCTACGACCCTCGCCGTCAGCGCTCGATGCCGCCTCACCACTGCACGAGACAGCCACGAGGAGTGCGGCCAAAATCGAGGTCACGGGCGCGAGGCGTTTGCGGAGTCGAGGCATCATTCCTGCACTTCCCAAGGTGAGCTGACGGGGGCGCAGTCTCTCAGTCGGCTGCCGTCGACACGCACCGGGTCACCAGTGCCGGGGCGTGGCCGCCAGTGACTGAAGCGACTGTGTCGCTCAGCGGCACGCCTCGCCTTCGCGCCCGCTCGTCTGCACGAGCTGCCCAACGGTCGCGCTGCCTGCGACCTGCGCCACACCTGGTCGGACGGCACCACGAGGGTCATGGGTCTAGAAGAGAAGCCGCTGATTTTCTGCGACGCCACACACCTGTCCCACGGTACATTCCGGAAATATGGGGAGGTGTGTACAGCCCAATGGACGAGAGCACAGGGCAGACCAAGCCAGAAGAGCTGCTCCGTCGATTGATCGCTGACGGCGAGCACCCGGAGCGCTATCGAACCGGCCCCGAGCTCGGCCGCGGCGGCATGGGCAAAGTGCTTGAGGTCCGTGACGTTTTGCTGGATCGCACCTTGGCCATGAAGATGGCGCTGAACGCCGGCGGCACCGATCCCCTGGCCTCGCGACACCTCGGGCGCTTTCTCGACGAGGCGCGCATCACCAGCCAGCTCGACCACCCGGGCATCGTGCCGGTGCATGACCTGGGCGTGAGCGACGACGGCACCCCCTACTACACGATGAAGCGCGTTCGAGGTCGCACCCTTCGCCAAGTCATGTCCGACGGCGATTGGTCGACCGCCCGTGTGGTCTCGGTGCTGCTGAGTGTCTGCGAGGCGATGTCCTACGCCCACGCCAAGGGAGTGATCCACCGCGACCTCAAGCCCGCCAACATCATGGTCGGACGCTTCGGCGAAGTGCACGTCATGGACTGGGGCTTGGTGCGGGTCATGGCCGACGCCGCTGAGCCGGGAATCAGCGGAGCAGAATCGGCCCGCACGGAGCCGGTGGACCAGTCCCTGCGCACACCCGACAGCTCCCTGGCCACCGCCGAGGGAGACACCCTGGGGACTCCCGCTTACATGGCGCCCGAACAGGCCTGGGGGCGGCTTGCCGAACTGGGCCCCACCACCGATGTCTACGCCATAGGTGCCATGCTCTACCGGCTGCTTGCCGGTGCACCGCCTTACATGGCATCGGGAGAAATCCGGGACAACCGGCCGGTCCATGAGCGGGTGAAGGAGCGGCCGCCACTGAGCGTATCCCAGACGGCCCCCGACGCTCCCGGCGAACTGGTGGCCATCTGCGAACAGGCCATGGCTCGGAATCCACAGGAGCGCTTCGCAGACATGGGAGCCATGGCCGACCAACTGCGGGCCTGGCTCGAGGGGCGGCCGGTGAGCGCCCATCGCACCGGCGCCTGGGTCGAGATGACCAAGTGGTGTCGCCGCAATCGCGCCGCCGCCGCAGCGCTGGCAGCCTTGGTGATCGTCGCGGCCACGTCAGGCTGGATCATCGCCAGCAGTGAGCACAGGGCGCGGGTCGCCGCCGCCGAGAGGGCCGCCCTCGAGCAGCGCGAACTCATGCTGCATCGGGCTGAGGAGCTGGTGCAGCAGGGAGACAACAGCTGGCCTGTGCATCCAGACCACGTGCCAGCCATGGACGACTGGCTAGCGCGGGCTGAAACGACGTCGCAGCTCATCACGTCATCCCAGGACGGGAGACAGTCGGCACTTGCCGCTCTCGGCGCCCGAGGCACTCAGCTAAACAACGGTACCCAAGACGATCGAGCGCTCTCCGGGCTCGCGAGCCAGCTGGAACGATTGCGTGAGCTCGAGGCTCGCAAGCGGGCCGAGCTCGAGGCCGGCGACCTCGACGACAAGACGGCCGCCCACACGACGGCCTCGGTGCATGAGCTGGCGGGGCACATCCCCGCGCTCGAAGCGCAGCTGGCGATTCGCCAACGCCTGGCCCGATCCCGCGCGACGTGGCAGTTCGACGATCCCGAGGACGCCGCCGAGCATCACATCCTGCGACGGCTCGCCCTGGCAGCTGCTCAGCTGAGCCCCAGGGGCGAGGTGCGCCGGTCGGTGGAGCAGCGCCGCCAACAGTCCCTCGACCTGCTCGACGTCGATTCGGCCCGTTGGAACGAAGCCATCGCCTCCATCGCCGACAGCGCCCAGTGCCCGCGCTACGACGGCATGTTGATCACGCCCCAAATGGGACTCCAGCCCCTGCGGCGCAATCCCGACACGCAGCTGTGGGAGTTCTTGCACACCTCATCCGGGGAGCCGCCGACCCTCGACGAAGACGGGCGCTGGGTCGTGGGTGCGGACACGGGAGTCGTGTTCGTGCTGATCCCCGCGGGATCGACGTGGCTCGGCTCCCAGAACAAGGACCCCAGCGCCCCGGCCTTCGACCCCTTCAGCCAGGTGCAGGACGGCCACCCCCTCGAGGCCAGCGTGGAGGCCTTCTTCATCGCTGCCCACGAGTTCACACAGGGACAGTGGGCGCGCTTGGCGGGAGACTGGCCCGCCACCCAGTTCGTAGGCTCGTATGCCTACGTCGGCGACCCCATCTACCAGCAAGACTGGCCCGTGACGCCCGCGCACCCGGTGGAGACGGTGAGCTGGGACCGAGTCATGGATCACCTTCCGCGCTGGGGGCTCACCCTGCCCACCGAGGCGCAGTGGACCGCCGCGGCCGACGCAGACCGCGGGCGACCCTACCCGTTTTTCGATGGCGACAACCTGAAGCTGCCGAACGCCGATGCCGAGCGGACGGTGCTGCGCCACGCCAACACCAACTGGGAGCACGTGGTGTCCGGAGAGGTCGCGGCCAACCCCGGCCACCCTGCCCTCGCCGCGCTGATCGAGCTGACGGATGGCTTCATCGTCCACGGGCCCGTGGGCTCGCTGCTCCCCAACGCTAACGGACTGTATGACGTGGCTGGCAACGTGTGTGAGTGGTGCCTCGACTGGCACGCCACCGACTTCACCGAGCGGAAACTCAAGGGTGTGCGCCAAGGTACGGGTGAGTTAGTGGCCGTGGAACAGCATCTCAAGCCCTGGCGTGGCGGAAGCTTCGACCAGAGGCCATTAGAAGACATGCGGACCGCCGCGCGCCACGGCGACTTGCCCGTGGTGGGCGTGCGCGATCGTGGCTTCCGGGCAGCTCGACCGCTGCAGGACGAACCTGTGCATTGATCAACGGAGAGAACGGATGAACATGAAGACACTGCTCGTACTGCTCTTGGCTGTGGCCGTGGCGATACTGATCTATAGCAGCCTCGGATCCGGCAGCCAGTTCGCGGGCCCCGACGTCAGCGCCGACGGCTATCACATCGACGTGCGGCCAGGGTCAACGTACATCCTAGTCGTACAGGAAGCGGCCCAGACTGTCGCACCCGGCGAGGAGTACAAGACCACGCTGAATCTCGCGAAAAGCCACAACCTCAAGCTCGGTAGCGAGATGAAACGCGGCGGGCTGCTTGGCAGGTCCGAGCGGGATCCGGCTGACTTCGGTGACATCGACAAGAATAAGTCAATGAAGTACGAACTGGTATTCAGTGACTTGGACAAGACAGACAAGATGATCCCAGTCACGATCTCCCCCGATCCAGCGGGTGGGAACGACCCCGGCGAGTACGAAGTGCGGCGACAGAAGTGCAAGCACAGAAACAAGGAGGAGTACCGGGCGCCTACGGTCGAACACAAGCCCGGCCGTAAGCACGGTCGCGACGACGAAATCGTCACCTTGCTCCGTTTCCACGGGAGGACTCACGACTTCGAGATCTCGTTCTGGCGCCAGTAGTCGGACAACGACGAGGCGTCGCCAAAGTCGAAGGCGGCCCAGAAGATGTCGGAATTCTGAGCCAGCCATCGCTGGTCACCGCAAGGCTGTCAGCGCTCAGAGAACCCTGAAGGGGAAAGCCGAGATCTCCGGGTCCGGCCGATCAGCGGCCTGGAAGGGACGACGGACTCACCGCCTCCAGCACAACCTCACGCTCGACCAGGGCACAGGCCTCAGCTCGACAAACTTGGGTTGGCCAATCGCCAGCCCGAACGACACGGCCCGTTCCTTCTGCCAAGTCACCCGCAGGGCCGTGGGCTGGTCGGAGCAATCGAGACCTTCGAAGAGGAACGCGCCAGATCGACTGATCTTCGTGGTGCCCAACACGATGAGCTCACCCGCCTGTGGCGGCCGGGGTTCAGCCAAGACCTCAACGGTCGCTTTCGGCAGGGGACAACCGTTTGCTTGCCGCACGACCCGGCCAGCCACACGACCGTGGGCGCTGGCCATGGCTTCGACCCACTCGAAGCGTCGAATGCGCAGCTCAGTGGTATCGCGAGGCGAGAGATCAATAGGCGCCAGCACCGAGGGCAGCTGTTCACCAGGGCCCCCAGGCCCGACGTCGTAGAACCTGCTGGCTGTACCTTGAAAGCGCTCAGCAGTGACGAGGGACAGCGAGACCTGGAGCGCGGAAAAGCCTCCCCACATCAACACCACCCCGCCATCGTCTGTGGGTGTCCACTGCGCTCGACCTCTAAACGGATGCTCAGGGGGCAGGGGAGGGTCGAGCAGGAACCACTCGGAGTCTTTCACCGGCACGGTGTTCCAGGGATACGTTTGCTTCTCGCCCTCCGTGAGCGACTGCACCAGCCGCCCAATGCCCCAGGTCTGAACAGGCACGTCGCTGAGCCAGACGGTGGTAGGTAACTCGGGGAAGCCCTCAGCCTGATCGACTTGCAGGGTGTAGAGGCCAGGCCGTGCGGGCAGAGTGCCGCTCTCTGCGGTGGCTCCAACCTGGGGCAGGCAGGCGATGAGCGCAACGAGCAAGGTGGCGAGCATGGGCGGGGGTGTCCTTCCCGGGGAGGCTGCCATCATTGCAGAAACACGCCGGCGCGGTCACCCGCATCCGTGTTCGCTCACAGGCTCATGGGGCAGGTATCAAGGACCGCAATGGTGTATGACGTGATCATGCCTCACGACCCACGAAGGCCCTTGCCATGCAGCTGAAACTCCCCCGTTCTGTTCGAAGCCTGCTCCTCGCTTGCGCCGTCGCCCTGCTCGCTAGCGGTTGCCTCAGACCGCGCAACAGCTCGCGCGCCGACTGGCTGGTGCAGACCATCGACAGCCGGGCCCAGGTCATTGTTGATCAGCGCGCCGGTGTGCTGACCCTGGAGAACGGACTGGTCAGGCGCGCGTTTCTGATTGCACCGGACGGCGCCACGGTGAGCCTGGACAACCTCATGACCGGCGCCAGTCTGCTCCGGGGTGTGAAGCCCGAAGCGCGACTCACGGTCGACGGGCAACAGCTGGCCGTGGGTGGACTGCTGGGCCAGCCCGACTACGCCTACCTCCGCCCTGCATGGCTCGATGCGCTTGTCGCCAACCCAAACGCGCTGCATCTGACGGGCTGGAAAGAGAGCGAGACCAAAGCACCCTTCCCATGGGCCCGGGTGCGGCACAGCGAAGAGCGGCCCTGGCCCCCACCGGGTCGTCGTCTGGTGCTGAGCTACACAGCCGAGACCACCGACAATGCTGGCGACCTCGCCGGGCTTACCGTCGACGTGGTCCACGAGCTCTACGACGGCATGCCCCTGCTGGCCAAGTGGCTGGTGGTGCGCAATGGCGGCGAGCGGCCTGTGCGCTTGCAGAGCTTTACCAGCGAAGAGCTGGCCCTGGTCGAGGCCGCCTCTCACGTGGACTCCAGCAGTGGCTGGCGCCTGCCCGAGATCACCGTGCGCAGCGACTACTCGTTCGGTGGCATGGGCACCGACGCCTTGGAAAGAGTCGCGCACTGGGAGGCCGACCCTGACTACACCACCCAAGTGAACTACGCCCGCACGGCCCCCGTCTTACTCTCGGTGCGCCCTGAGATCGGGCCCGACGTGCTGCTGGATCCGGGCGAAGAGCTGACCACCTTTCGCACCTATCTGTTGGTGCACGACAGCACCGACCGTGAAAGACAGGGGCTGGCCGAGCGACAGATGTGGCGCACCCTGGCGCCGTGGATCACCGAGAACCCGCTGATGATGCACGTGCGTAGCGCTGACCCCGCCGCCGTGCGCCTGGCCATCGATCAGTGCGCCGAGGTGGGCTTCGAGATGGTCATTCTGACCTTCGGCAGCAGCTTCAACATTGAAGACGAGAGCGCCGAGAACATCGAGCTCTGGCGAACCCTAGGTGATTACGCCGAACAACGTGGCATCGAACTGGGCGGCTACTCGCTGCTGGCCAGCCGCGCCATCTCCCCTGAGGACGACGTCATCGATTGGCAGAGCGGCGAGCGGGGCCACGCGCGCTTCGGCAACTCACCCTGCCTGGGTAGCGCCTGGGGACAGCATTACTTCGCATCGCTCTACGACTTCATCGGAGCCACCGACTTCGATCTGCTCGAGCACGACGGCAGCTACCCCGGGGACAGCTGCGCCTCCACCAGCCACCCTGGGCACGAGGGCTTTGGCGACTCGCAATGGACTCAGTGGCGCACGATCACGGAGTTCTATCAGTGGTGCCGCGCTCGGGGCGTCTACCTCAACGTGCCCGACTCCTACATGCTCGCTGGCAGCAACAAGAGCGGCATGGGTTATCGGGAGACCAACTGGTCACTCCCTAGAGCCGAGCAGGTGTTGCACGGGCGGCAGAACATCTACGACGGCACGTGGACCAAGCCACCGTCCATGGGCTGGATGTTTGTGCCCCTCACCGAGTACCACGGAGGGGGCGAGGCGGCCACACTCGAACCCCTGGCCGAACACCTCGACGCCTACGAGGACCACCTAGCCAACAACCTCGGCGCCGGCGTGCAGGCCTGCTGGCGCGGACCACGGCTCTACGACAGCGACGCCACCCAAGAGCTGGTGACCCGTTGGGTGAGCTGGTTCAAGCGCCATCGCCAGATCTTGGAGAGCGACGTGATTCACCTGCGCCGGGCCGACGGGCGAGACATCGACATGCTACTCCACGTCAATCCGCGCCTGGACGAACGGGGTCTGCTCGCCATCTGGAACCCCCTCGATGAGGATGTGATCACCGAAGTGGATGTCCCCCTGTACTACACCGGTCTCGATCGTAAGGCCCATGTGAGCGGCTGGAACGGCAGGGAGTTTGGAGTGCAACTCGACAGAGAGTACGTGGCGACGATCCAGGTGACCGTGCCCGCAGGCGGCATGGCCTGGTACGTGTTCTCGGTGCACCAACCCGCCCCGCTGTTCATCAACGACGGGATTGGCTCATATCGCTACACCCGCGGGAGCCCTTTGGGCAGTCGCGACGAGGGACCCAGCGCAACGGTCACCGGCGTACAGCGACGCTAGCTTTTCAGGCCGGGGTACTCGGCGCGCGACACTTTACGCACACGCTGCTCGGTCCATACAAACGAAAGCAGCCCCCGAGATCGACCTCTCGGCCGACCTCGGGGGCCGCTGATCGCAGAGCGTCAGTAGTTGACGGTCGACGTGTTGCTGCAGGCCCCGCCACCAGTCTCACAGATCTGGTAGACCAGGGTGCCGCCACCCTTCAGGCCCGTGTTGTGCGTGGCCGCACCCGTGTTGGCCACCGTGCCCACGAGGTTTCCGTCGACGAAGACATCGACGTTCGCCGTGGTCGCGCCCGAGTAGGTCAGGTCGACGGACAGCTTGCCCTTCACCTTGTAGCCATTGGTCGACAGAGTGATGCTGCCCCCGCCCACGGAGGTCACGCTGACGCTCACAGAAGCCGAGCCGGTCTTGCCGCCCGAATCGGTGACCTGCGCCGTGACAGTGTGCAGACCCACAGAGAGCGTCGCGTTCACGGACGACCCTGAGCCCAGAGAACCATCAAGGTTGCTCGACCACGAGATGCCGCTGGTCAGGTTGCCGTCTTCAGCATCGCTGGCGCTGGCCGTGAAGCTGATCGCCGTGCCATCCACCACCGACGTGCCGTTGGACGGAGCGCTGATCGACACGACCGGAGCCGCGTTCACTGGGCCACCGGTGGATGCCAGATCCACGCGGAAGTTCTCCATGGTGCAACGCATGCGGCGCGACTGCTCCTCGGTGAACTCGTTCATGCAGATGTCGTCAGAGTAGTCGAGGTAGTTGTGGGTGGGGTCGAGGCTGCCACAGGAGGTGCGAGTGCAAGGCGAGTAGTTCGGCGACGACTCAGGGTTCGTGTCGCAGATCAGGTCACCGTTGCCGTTACAGCCGGACGTACTCGCGCAGCCACCCTGGAACGTGTGGTACAGGCCCAGGTAGTGGCCCACCTCGTGGGTCGTGGTGCGGCCCAAGTTGTAGGGAGGGCCGATGGGCGCGTTGGCACCAAAGGACGACCACAGGATACGCACGCCGTCGAAGCTCTGTCCCACCACACCGCCGCCGCTGGGCACGTAGGCGTAGCCCAGGTTGCCGCCGGCCAGGTTGGTGTAGATGTTCAGGTAGCGGTTGGTGTCCCAGCCGATGGCCGCCGCGTAGTTGCCCTTGTCGTTGTACCACTTGCTGCTGACGTGACGGTTGATGCCGTTCGTGGGGTTGCCGTCGGGGTCGGTGTCGGCCAGCACGAACTGGATGTTCGAGTTGGTGCCGCCCGCGCCGTTGGTCCCAGCCATGGCACCGAAGTCCTCGTTGAGGATGTCGATCTGGCTGAACACGGCGGCGTCGCTCACAGCGCCCGAGCCGTTGCCGTGCTGCAGGATGTGCATCACCACAGGGATCACGTAGGTCGTCCCACCCGCCGGCGCGTATTGGCTGGCCGGGTTAGTGGCCGACGAGCTGCAGTCGGCCGTGGCGAAGTAGGACGAAGCCGAGCCGTCAATGGGAGAGACAGCGCCGCAGCGCAGGCCGTTGTCCTTGAAGAAGTCAGAGAGTACGTAGTCGGACCAGTCGGCGAACACGAACGTGCTCAGGCCGTCGGTGGCCAACACGGCGCCACGGTCAGTCTCGAAGACCTGCACGGGGTTGTCGGCCAACAGCGGGCTACCGCCTACCTGCTGGGCTTGGAGATCAGGGGCCGAGGCCAGGACGCCAACCGCGAGCACAATCGCGGAGACACGACGCAACGCAACATGAAATGAAGACATCAAGACGGAGTACTCCCAAAAGAACTGGTGAAACGGTTCGGGGGAACATCCTGGCAAACTGCCCGTTGCCAGGGACGGCGTCACTCTACCAGCGCAAACCGCTGACGGGGCGTTGGTTTTCCATCACACAGCGTCCGGCGAGCAGCTACTCTGAGTCGCCGGGGCGGAGGCTCAGAGGGGGCCGGGCGTTGTGGTCGCCCGCATCGGGCGAGCAACCAGAGAGGGCCCCGCCCAGCGCGCACCAGAGAGGCCAGAGAGGCAGGGGAAGGCGCGATCCTGGCCTGTGCACGGCAATCATGGGCTCATCGGTCAAGGGCATGATGCCCCCCGATGTTGGTAGCCGGCGGTGACACGCCGCCTTGAAACGACGTTGGCGGCGGAAGCTCTTGCCGGTCCTTGCCGCGGCGGGCAAACCGCGCGTACACCGACTCCAAAGGAGCGCTTCAACACGGGCCCGTCGGCGGAGTCGAGGGGCCCGACGTCGTCGTAGGAGACGGGGGGAAAGTGGGCCGAGCACACCAGAGCCCCTCGATCACGCAGCCCCAACGGCCGGGCGTCTAAGAGTGCAGGCGATCTGGCTTCCGTCTCCGAGAACGTCGTCGCGCGGGCTGTGACTGTTGCGAAGATCATGACGGTGAGCATCAAGCCGCAAGCCACGGGCCGGCTCCTGGGGCGAGCGCACGGAGCGCAGGTTCGGTTGAACCGCCGAGTCTACTCGGGAGCTGGAGCGAATCCTGTTGAGTCGATCGGCGAGCTACAGGCAGCGTGGCTGACCATCCCCCAGTTTGGTGGACACCGGGTCCTACTGACTGTCTCGCCGGTCCCCACTGCAGTGAGGGATGGTCATTCAGCCCTCGTCGGCAGACCCCAAATACCCCAAGGCCCTCAGCGCTTCGAACGATTCAGAGTCTGTCCCTGCCGTGGGCGCGCGGGCTTTGTGCGCAGCTGACCATTCGAGGCGAGCTTCGAGTTGGGCCTTCAGCTCATCGAAGCGCGGGCCCTCGGCGGGGACTGGGTTCAGCGTCGCGCCGTCGTCTTCTAGCTCGTAGAGCAGCCACGTCCATTGTTCGTCGGGGTCGGTCCGCTCGTGCTCTTTCAGTTCTTTGAGCACCAGCAAGTGGTCGTCTGCCCGGAGACCTGCGAGGTAGCGCTGAAACGGGTCTTGTCCTTCGACCCTAGCCACACCCTTGTGCGTTTCAACGAAAGCCGTACCAGGAGTGGCTTGGCTGAGCGCGGGGAGGATCGCCTCCCGTTCGTAGGGCAAGTCCAGCAAGCGCAAGACTTCGCCGTG
>JBLIMM010000121.1:0-12401 GCA_047638635.1 Pseudohongiellaceae bacterium
ACCCTGGTTGATGACCACCGGACCAAGCCCGCGAACAACGCCGTAGAGACCCCGTTCTGCGCGATCTTGGCGGGCCGCTGGCCCACCCCAGAGCCCCCTGCTTGCACCCGCCGTAGCAGGTGGTTCCCCGGCAAGGACTCGAACCTTGAATGCCAGGACCAAAACCTGGTGTGTTGCCTATTACACCACCGGGGAAACAACGCTCAGCCGAGGGCCGAACGTCAAGCGGCGGACTATACCCTCAGGGCCCCGTGAGCCCAAGAGGCCATCACGGGACAGCCTGATCACGCGCTCGGGGCGAGCCCCCAGAGCGCGGACGAGCCACGCCCAGCCGAGCACCCGATCCCCCGTCAGCTACCGGCCGATGCCCTACGCTGCCAGTGGTCACCCCCACCTTCCGGCCCCCGCCATCTACACCCGCATCCTCAGGGCGTGACGGCAGCGATGGCGCTGCTCGCGGCTAACCCCAGGGGGCCGCTGGGGTCGACAATCCAGTGCTGGAACGGGGACTGCACTCCGGCTGGCACTCCTGGGGGCCAGGCTGTGCCCCAGGTGATCTCGCCCCGGGAGCCGGTGGACAGTCCTGCGAACGCGAGGTCGGCGGAGGGGACCAGGGTGCCGCCGCGGAAGGGCGTGTTGGCAAACGCGGCACCGTACACCAGCCGGGCTTCACGATGAAATCTGCGCCGGCTGCGTTCCCTACCACGAGCAACACGGAGAAGGTATTCATGGCACCAGCGAGGTATGTGTTTTGGGGATTTTGCAGTGGCGAGGCTATTCCGTCGGCGAACGACCAGGTCCACGTGGTGGGTCCGTGATCTGACATGTCTGTAAAGTTGACCGTGAGCGGGCCTGCTCCGATCACGGGCGTTGCGCTGAACTCTGCCTCGGGCGCCGGATTGGCAGCCGCACGTCTAGAGTCCACTCAGGTCCATGGAGAAAGCACCTTCGACCCCGCCCGCCAGCGTCCCCGTGAACACGAGTTGGTCGTCCTGCGGGGTGATCGACATAGAGTCCGCGCCGACGTTGAGCCCCACCAGAGTGCGACCGCCGATTTTCGTCACGCCGGTGCGCACGAGGACCTGATCGTCAAGAAACAGGGCTGCAGCCGAGCGTCCGGGGCCGGACAAACGGCCGTACCAAAGGACACGCCCGTCCTCCATGATCAGAGCTGGCCCGCGGCCGAAGTTCAGCAGCTGCGCGGGGGCCACTGCGGGCAACGTGTCGCCCTCTTGAGCGAACACCAAACCGTTCTTCACGAGGATGGCGTCTGTGGTCGGGTCGCTGTTGTCGAGGGTGGCGCGTAAGACCCAGTCCCCCGCCGAGTTCCGTAGAGAAACTGTGAAAGCTCGCGATGGCTCCACCGACGGGCTGATTGACCGTGTCGCCGATCTGCTTCCACAAGCCGTTTGAACGGAGCACCCCTGACGGACTCTCTCCCCCGCCGACGGAAACTTCCACGAGCCAGCCGCCGAAGTAGCCCACGTCCACGGCCCCCACGCCTGTCACGGTGCCCAATCCTGGGACGTACTCCCCGGCGAGCACAAGCGGAAGCGGAGAGTGAGACGCGGCCGTAGCGCACAACGTAAGCGCGCTCGCCAAGCGCTCCCACCGTCGTCCTGTAAGGAGTCGCCTCACCTCGAGGACAGCCCGATGACCACGGACCACGCGGAGCACAACCCGGCCAAAGGGCGTACGGTGCTCGATCTGCTCGGCGCTCGCACGGGCGAAGAGCCCAAGGTGCTCTTGCCTGACGAAGACAGCGCATTGGGTCAGACCCCGATGATCGATGCCTCCGCGAGGGCCTCGTTGCGGCCCAACTCGGACAGCCCGAACTCTCAGGTGCTGGGCAAGATCGCCGAGGGTGGCATGGGCGCGGTGTTCAAGAGCCACGACAGTGACCTCGGGCGCGACGTGGCCATGAAGGTGCTGCTCGAAAGGCACGCGAACACCCCGGCAACGGGAGCGCCTACGCTTTCTGAAGATCTTTGAGCAGGTCTGCGAGACTATGGCTTACGCCCGCAGTCGGCGCGTGGTCCATCGCGACTTGAAGCCGGCCAACATCATGGTCGGCGCGTTCGGCGAAGTGCAGGTGGTCGCTTGGGGTTTGGGCAAGGTGCGATCGACTTGGCGATTCGAGCGATCCGCACACATCCAGAGGCTCCCTATGCGCAGTGGAACGTCGGTGGCAAGTTCATCATCCACCAGCTTGCGGACGACAAGTTTCAGCGCGAACGACTGCGGTGCTACGAGGCCTACAATGAAGTGACCCCGGACGATGCGGCGCTGTGGAATGAATGGGCCTGGGGCATTCTGTCGGTGCCTGACGTGACGGCTGACGAACAAGCGCAGGCTCGGTTTTATGCCTTGCACTCGATGGAAGTCGACGTGGAGACCATGGCTGCCTGGAATACGGTGGCGGTGGCGTCGTGGATGCTGGGCGAGTACGAGACAACCGTGGAGGCGTCCAAGCGCAGCATCGAGTTAGGCCATGGGGGCTTTGCCACGGATCACGCTCTGGTGGCCCTGGCCTGTGCGGCTCTGGGCCGTGTGACGGAGGGCAGGGCGGCGCTGAAGCGTATCGACGAAGGGCAGCCGGCTGCGGATGCCCTGGAGTTGAGCATCGTTGCCGAGGCGCAGCGGTTGTTTGAGCCGTAGGGCGTCTTCGGCTTGCAGCCGAACACACTCATGAACTCACGTTGGGTTGTGACCTGCAAACTCAGTGAGACGCTCAGGAGCACATCGACTGCAACGCGTCCATCACCGTGAGCCTGCCTGAGCAGTCCTAGCAGCGGCTGCCGCATATTTCGTATGAATATGTAACGAGAGCCCAGCGGGCCCGACCAGAAGATCTGTGGAGGGCCAACTCAGCACCGGCCCTGCCTGCATCCAGCGCGATTCCTATGGGCCAGCCGCCGTCGTCACCTCCCCCCCGCACCGGAGCGATCGTTAGATTCGTCTTGCAGCGATTATTAAAGAGCCGTACGCTACCGACCGATACGAGAAGCATGGGGACAGAGTGACAAGCCGATACGCACTGGGGAGTGAGAGATCATCTGGCTAGCAAAACAAGACCGCCGCACTACAGGCTCAGAGCTTGAGTGCCACGCGGGTCAAAGCCCAAATCCCAGACGCACTGATAGCCTTGGCGCCATTGCCCTTCATCCTGCTTCTCGAAGTGCCATCCGAGATGAGTGATGGAGACGAAGGTTGATCACGAAAAGAGCTGGGAGTTCATTTTCGAACACAGGCCGTCCGCCCCGTGTGTATTTTCTAGAAAACGTGACAAAGGCCTGCGTCACGTTGGTCGTTTTTTGCTGCTGCGTTCCTCTCGGAACAGCTGGGCAAATCCCCTTTGACCAAAACGATGCGGACGCCTTCAACAGTCTGATTGATCAGTCCATGACCCCGACACCGAACGACAACCTGCAGGTCCAGAAGATCAATGGAATGCAGATGCTCACAGGAATGATCGGCGGGTTGCCTCTGAGTCCTCCCATCCCGCTCTTCATTGGCGATGACGAATGGCTGGAGGAGAGCGGCAGCGACGGAGCGACCACTCAGCGCAATGGCTCGGGCTACAACATAGGGATCGTCATCCATGACGACGCTCCGACCGGAAAGCTCGTGCCGTTCCTCATCCATGAAGCAGTTCATGCATTTCTTGGGTGCCACTTCCCGGCGTTTGGCTTATCCACGAGCTGCAACAAGTGCGAACATCAGTTCGTCTGGTCAAAGAGCGCTCGCATCAGCTGTGAGAACGCGCAGAACTGCGCAACGGACAAGCAGGCTCGGGATGAACTCGTGGACTGGGCCAACGCGGAGTCCGGACGGTGCTAAGTCGCCGTTGACGCGAACGTGTGTGCCTCGTGCATCCAAACACCGCCGCCATTCCCTAGCCCACCGTGCCCAGCGCCCTGCGCTTCACCACAAGGCAATTGACGCGCCAGCCGACTCCCAGCAGCTCCGTGCAGCAGGCCAGGCCGCCTGCGCCGCCCGCTCGATTTACAAATCGGCGGTCCTTCCCGAACGTTCAGGATCTATCCATGTTGAGTGCCACACCGAAGTGGTTTGTTCTCACCACACTCTTTGCCCTAGGCGTATTCTGCGGAGAGGCTGCCACTCAGACTCCCCTGCCAACCTCAATGAAAGCAGAGTACTTCTGGAATGACACCGTCGCGTTCTGGCTGCGACCCTCAGCGCCAGGTCCAAAGGCCAGTGTTGTTTTCGACACAGCGGGCAAGACCGTCACCCTGGACTGGGATTTCAGCATCCCTGGGAGTGAGGGCCAGCACCCTGTAGGGTTCGTCTCTTCCGGCAGTCGGTCCGATGAGGTTTCGGTGAGCTACGAACCCACGGCTGTGTGCCGCCAGGCAGGGGTGGGCTCAATCTTCTATGTCGCGGGTTGGGTGAAGCGTCTTTCTATGTCAGTCATCGAGCGCTGGGAAGTGAAAGACATGGCATTTCTCACCACAACAAACCCCAATGGCACACTCACGTCGGCGCTGACTCTCACTTACGAGAAATCGACTGTGTTAGCCACAACGACCATGGGGCCGATCCGCTGCATGGACTATCACTTCACCGCTGACAGGTTGTGGGTCTTAGAAGACGACGCTCCCAATAACCTCGTGTCCATTGACCCGAATACTGGCGCCGCGTCCCCCATCGCGGACACCACGACGGTCCCCGAGCTGGCCAGCATGCATTCGACTCGCGCCATCTTCATTGACCCCGCCGCGCCCTCGGGGGGCGGGTTCTATCTGCTCCTTCGCCCAGAAGCAGATTGGGATCTCGTGCAATCAGATCAGCAAGACCCTCAGTCAAAAATCTTCTTTACCAGAGACTCCAACTTCGACGGCGTCATCGACGAGCAAGTGGTCAAGACGCTGAACGATACAGAAGCGGCCATTGACTCGGCCTTCTATACATCCCAGTACAACTAGCCTGTAGCTCTCGCCAGATCCTCAGGGCAACCAGCGCTCGGGGTCAGCCAACAAGAAGGCAGCCAGGGTCTCGGCGGCCAGGGTGTGGCCGCTGACGCTGGGATGCCCATCGGTGGCCGAAACTCGCAACGACTCGGGCGGGTGTAGCGAGAAGGCCTCGGCCAGGTCAACCACTCCGAAGCCCGCCGCCCGTGCTGCCACTCCCACGCGCTCGTGCAAGTCGCCGAAATCGTAGTCGGTCCAGTCGGCATCGGCCGAGCCCGGGATCGAGGGGAAGATCACGAGCACCACGGGAAAGTCCGCTGACAGAGCAGCGATGTCGTCGAAGGCTTGTAGCACCGAGCCCCACTTGCGCGGGTCGTGGTGCAGGTAGCGCATGTAGTTACCGCCGCCCAGGTCATTGATGGCCCTGCGGTTGCTCCGCTTTGCCAACAGGCGCAACAGGTGAGACGACTGCCACCATTCGGGCTCGTGAAAGTGCGCGTGCAGCGGCTGGATCGGGTCGATCTCGGGATCATTGAAGACGTAGCCGATGACCACCAAGTCTGGCCCCAAGGGCAGCGCCTTGTGCTCGAGTACCAGAGCCTCGTCCCGGCTTGAGTAGCCGCTCACGCCGAAGTTGAGCACCTCGAAGGGCCGCGCTCCGCTCTCGCGCCCTGACTCCAGCTTCTGCTCCAGCACGCTGGCGTAAGTCGTGCGCGCCGGGACGCCCACGCCAAAGGTTACCGAGTCGCCCAGCACGGCGATGCGCACAGCGTCGCCCCCCCCACCTCGCGGCTCGTCGTCGCGCATGCCCAACGAGTTGGTCAGCACGGGGACGTCGTCCCACAGCATCCAGCGCGCGTCGGCGGCCAACTCGTAGGCCAAGCCCTCTACGGGCGAGGGTTGGTTGAGCATGCCGAACCAGGCGTCGCCCTTGATGGACTCCCGCGGGGCGCGATAGCCCACCGGCGCGAAGAGGCGCAGGCCACCCTCGGCAAAAGCAGCGGCCAGCAGCAGCCCAGACAAGCTCAGCGCGAACATTACGATCGGGCGTCGCTTCATCGCGGTCGTGGTGCGGCCCGTTCGAGTTGGCCAGTGCGTTGTGGTCGCCGTGCGGGCATGGCGCCCATCGTAACGCAATCAGAGGTGTGTCGAAAAGCTGGCAGCCCTGGTCCCGACGCTGCGAGAGCTGCTCCTTCCGTTCGACCGTCAAACAGCCGGTGAGTCGACGTGCTTCACTCCCCCATCACCACGCGACCACCGTCAGCGCCACACGGGTCACCAGCACGCCCCCTCCAGATGAGCGAATCGTCATCTCCGGCTCGCGCGGCAGGGCCTAGATTAGTGGCCCCCGTTCTTTGTTGAGACGTCTCATGAGCAAGCTAATCCTCCCGTCGATCTTTGCCCTGGCCGCCCTCTCCTCCTCGCTGTTTGCCCAGACCGCGCCGGTGGCTTTTGATGACGCCTACACGACGACCCAGGGAGACAACCTGAGTGTCGACGATCCCGGAGTCCTCTCAAACGATGAGGACGCCGACGGCGACAACTTGACCGCCGTTCTGGTCGACGCGTCCGGCACCGTGGGCAACTTGCTGCTGCTCAGCGACGGGTCGCTCGAGTACGAGACCAACGGCTTCGTGGGCGCCGAGAGCTTCACCTACGTGGCCAACGACGGCACGGCGAATAGCAACGAGGCCACGATCACCTTCACCGTCAGCGGTGGCTCCGATCTCACCACCTACACCAACCACGCCTTGTTCCTCGCGGCCTTGGCCGACCTGGGCTACAGCCCGCTCTTCGAAGGCTTCGAGGACGACGCCGTTTGGGGCGCCGCCCGCACGCCGGCCACGCTGCCCTCCGTCACCAACCAGGGCCTCACCTGGGAGAGCCCCAGCGGATCCAGCGAGGTCACCACCGGCAGTGGCCCCGCCTTCCAGGGCCAGTACGGCTTCTACGCCTTGCCCCACGGCGACTACGGCGCCGGCCCCCAGTGCAATCAGCCCTGCGTGTGTACGGACCGCTGGCGCATCAGCTCCGACACACCGCTCGTAGCCTTCGGTGGCTGGGTCAGGACGCTCGGCAACGGCGGCAAGGTCGCGCTGTATCTGGACGGCGACTACACCAACCCGATCGAGCCCTACAACGGGCACATCTTCTCCTGGGTGTACATCGGCGTGGTCGTGCCCGCAGGTTTCCAGACCATCGAGATTCGCGAAGTCGAAGGTGTGTCCCAGGACGCGTATCTCATCTTCGCTGACGCCTTCACTTTCGCCCGTGAGACGAACGGCCCCTGGACCGACCTGGGCTCGGGCCTGGTAGGCACCAACGGAGTCCCGTCGTTGATCGGCGAGGGCACCCTGCTGGCCGGCGACCCGCTGTCGGTCACCCTGAACTCGGCTCTCGAGAACAGCACGGCCTGGCTGGCCATGGGGCTGTCCACAATCAACGCGTCCTTCAAGGGTGGTGTGCTGGTGCCAGACCTCGGGGTGCCCCCCTGCCCCTGCCGATCGACGCCACGGGCACTCTGGCAATCCAGACAACCTGGCCGCCGGGGATTCCCGGGGGCTTTACGTTCTACACCCAGATGTGGGTCGTAGACCAGGGCGGAGTCGTCGGCTTCGCCGCCAGCAACGCCCTGGCCGCCGACGTGCCCTAGCAGGGAGCAGGACCAGCCCCCCTGCGGCCGGCATCGTAGTACACTTGTCTCCCGATGATGAGCTGGCTGCAGCACGCCCTGCTGTGTCGCGACGTCCCCTCGGCCTGGCTCGCCTGCCACGGGGGATCGTCAGCTGCAGGCCTCCAGCCACGCTTCAGCATTGACGATACAACCCACGCCGACGACTCCGATCCACGCCCTTGTGAGAGCTTCCCTGTGACCACCACTCCCCTCGCTCGCCTCTCGCGCTGGTCGATCGTCCTGCTCATGGCGGCCTTACACGCCGCGCCCCTGGCCACAACGCTGTCGGCGCAGGCGGCACCACCCCAGCCTCCAAGATTCGAGGGGCTGCCGCCCTTACCCAGCACCCTGTGCGCGCCAACCTGGGCTGCCACCTTTGGCACCGAGCCCGGCGCCGGTGATCCGGTCTACACCCCGCCCACGATCAGTTGCGCCGCCGTCTTCGACGACGGTCTGGGCGATGGTCCGGTGCTCTACGTGGGTGGCCGCTTCGAGACACTGGGTGGCCTGCCGTCCTTTCGTTTCGGTCGTTGGAACGGCAGCGATTGGACCACGACGCCCATTCCGAACTTCACGCCTTCCGACATGGTGGTGCACGACGACGGCAGCGGGCCGGCTCTCTTCGTCTGTGGCGGCGACACGTTCTCTGGCGGGGGGCTTGACCTCAATCACGTCGGCAAATGGGACGGGGTGAGTTGGACTCCGCTGGGCACGGGTACGGACGACGACGTGTGGGCCCTGGCTTCGTTTCCTGTCACAGCCTTGATCAACGAACTTGCGTTGGGTGGGCAGTTCAGCGTGGCCGGCGGAGTCCCCGCCGAGAACATAGCCTCCTGGGATGGCACCGCGCTGACCCCCCTCGGTGACGGGCTAAACAACACGGTGAATTCCCTCGAGGTCTTTCCTCCCGGGCCCCTCGCACGTCTGCACGCGGGCGGCACATTCACGGCTTCTGGTACGACCCCGCTCAATCGGCTGGCAAGCTGGAACGGCAGCTGGAACGACGTAGGCGGAGGGGTCTCAGGCTGGGTGTTTGCGCTCAAGAGCTGGTTCACCGGCGGGACCTGGAAGCTGTTCGCGGGCGGCAGTATGAGCTCGGTCGGTACGGGAGTCGGACTGGTGGCAGTGGACGGCATCGCCAGCTGGGATGGCGCCGCCTGGAGCGACCTGGACTCCGTGACTGCCAACGTGGTACAGGTTCGCGCGATGGAGGTGTACGACGACGGCGGCGGTGAAGACCTCTACATCGCCGGCAGTTTCATCGACATCGGCCTGGGTAACCACAACTGCGCCCGCTGGGACGGTTTCGCCTGGAGCGCACTTGGCACCGGCGTGGGCGGTACCGTCAGTGACCTGGTCGTGTACGACGACGGCAGCGGCGCATCGCTGTACTTCACGGGCCAGTTCTACGGCGCCGGCGACAAGGCCTGCAAGGCCATCGCCCGCTGGGATGACACCGACTGGCAGCCCCTCGCCACGGGCATCTCCGGGCTCGACATCGACGCCCTCTGCGTGTCGACGGTTTCCGGGAGTCCGGCGCTCTACATGGGCGGTTACTTCAAGGCGCCCGACCTCACAGGCAGCGACAACATCGTGGGCTGGTCCGACGGCACGTGGATCGACATGGGCAGCATGGCCGGCGAGGCCTGGACCATGGCCGAACACGACGATGGCAGCGGCCTCGCTCTCTATGTCGGCGGCACGTTGGCCATCATCGACGGTGTGCCGTACGGGCAAATCGCTCGCTGGGACGGCAGCGCCTGGTCGGACGTCGCCGGAGGCATGGACAGCACGGTGTACGACTTGGCCGAGTTTGACGACGGCAGTGGCACGGCGCTCTACGCCACCGGCAAGTTCCTGACGGCCGGCGGCGTTGCCTGTGATCGCATCGCGAAGTGGGACGGCAGCAGCTGGTCTCCCGTGGGTGCAGGGCTGGGATCGGGCTTCGGCTCTTCCGGCAATGCGCTGCACGTCTGGGACGACGGAACGGGCGCCGCGCTCTACGCCACGGGGAACTTCAGCATCGCCAACGGCGGCCCGGGAGACGGCATCGCCAAGTGGGACGGCAGCAGCTGGTCCCCGCTCAACAGCGGGCTCTTCGTCGGTGGTGGAAAGTCCATGGTGGCCTGGAACGACGGCACGGGCGAGAAACTCTACGTCGGAGGAACCTTCAACTCGGCTGACGGCGTTTTCGGCACGAAGGAGATCGCAGCCTGGGACGGCAGCGCCTGGCACGCCCTCGACATCGGCCTGAGCAACTGGGTCAACTCTCTCGCCGTGTTCGACGACGGCACCGGCGAAGCGCTCTTCGCCGGCGGCGCCTTCACGGGCACGAGCTTCAGCGGGCCCTTCGTGCCCATGGACCACGTGGGTCGCTGGGATGGCACGGCGTGGTCAGCGCTGGGCGCGGGGGTCAACAGCGAGGTCAAGGCGCTGCAGCTCTTCGACGACGGGCTCGGCGACGGGCCACGGCTCGCAGTTGGGGGGCGATTCACTGCGGTCCCCGACAGCATCGGCGCCGGCAACGCCTCCACAATCGCTTTCTGGGGAAACTGTTGGGGTGTGAACAACTGGATCGACATCGGTTTCGCCCTTCCCGGTGGCGGCGGTTTGCCGTTACTCGTAGGCAACGGCAGTCTCGCCTTCGGATCAGTCAACACTGTCAACCTGTCCAACGCGGCGCCTTCGGCCATGGCCGGCCTGTTCATGGGCTTCAGCTTCATGCCCACGCCCTTCGCCGGAGGCATCCTGGTGCCGGTTCCGTTCCTGACGCCGGTCATCGTGTCGACGAGCCCCACCGGGACCATCCCCCAGTCCTTCGTCATGCCCGGCGGCCTCCCCTCGGCCGTCGCCCTGCTCGTGCAGTGGGTCATCGTCGATGGCGGGGCCATCTCTGGCTACGCCATCAGCAACTGCGTGGTGGGTACCACTCCCTGATACGCACACGGTGTCCCTCCCGTGCGGACAATAGCGACGAGGGCGTGATGCAAGCCGCCAAGCAGCGACTGACCTTGCACTCCCCCATCACCTCGCTACCGTCGTCGGCGCGGCGCCCGTATGATCCCGGGCATGAACTCCCCCTGGTCGATCACTCTTGTGATGTACCTCGCCGCGAGCGGCCCCCTGTTGGCCCACATGTCGGACGACACCGTCATCGTCATCGACCCGACGGTCCACCGACTCGGTGACGACCCGACGCCTCACTGGCCCGAGCCCGCCCCGAGCCCGAGGGGGACCGGCTCGAGTGGGTGTTCGAGGCCTCGGCCAACGCCGCCGCAGTAGCCACGCTCGAGCGCCACTTCAATCACTGCGAGGCCTTTTATCCCCTGGCAGCGGGTGCGCTTCGAGAGGGCCGAAACGTACTCCGGCTGGTGGCCGACGAGCCGGGCGACGACATCACCGTCGGCGACCTGCGTCTGCACCGACGCCCGCTGCGCGACCTGCTTGCCCTGGCCCCCTCGACGAAATCCCCGACCACCAGTGGCTGGGCTGGGAGGCGCAGGTCGCTGAGATCCGCGCTCACGGAGCCCAGGTGGTGATCCTCAACCACCCGCGCTGGCCCGACCACCAGGGCGGCCCCTTCGGCAAGACCGGTCTCGACTCGCTCACCGGGGCCCGGGCCAGCGGCGCCGTGTTCGAGTTTGACGCCATCGAGGTGGTCAACTTAAGCGTGCGCGAGCGCCTGCCGGAAGTGCTACTCAACGACTGGCTCAGCCTGCTCAGCCGGGGCCAACGTCTGGTCGCCCTGGGCAGCTCCGACTCGCACACCGTGCTGCATCCCGTAGGTCAGGGACGCACCTACGTGATGGCCGACGATACCGACGCTGCGACCCTCGACGTGGATGAGGTCTGCCGTAACCTGGTGGCCGGTCGCTGCTCGGTGAGCCTGGGCATCTTCGCCGACCTACGCGCTGATGAGCACTACGCTCTGGGTGTCGTTCGTGAATCGGCCCGTTCCATCGCCGCGAAGAGCGACGTTTTCACCCGCAGAGATCAGGTAGAGATCGATCCAACCGTCGCCGTCCAGATCGCTCGCAAGAATCTCGTTCCACTCGGTCGGCGCGAGCTCTTGCGACACGGGGGCAAATGCCCCGCCGCCGATGTTGATCGAGACCGAGAGGCCGCTGTCTTCGCTGATCAGCTTGTCGACCCGGCCGTCTCCGTTCAGATCGAGAAAGCGAATGGACGGTGCGGCGGCCAGGGGCGTCGTCAGGCCTACCAGCACTCCAAGGGCCAGCAGCAACGAGATCGGTCTCGCTGTGTGCTGCCCCACGAGGCGGCCTGAGACCGACGCAAGGACAACAGCGGGTGAAGTCGCTGCTCGGACGATTGAAGACTGGACCATGGTGCGCTCTCTGGGTGTGGGAGTGAGCACGCTTGCCGTCCGTCATGGTCGGTACGAGCCAGCTCCGTCAGAGAGGATCTATATCAGCTGCTGGAGCGGGGGTGGCATGGCCGCGGGTGGCGAACTCTCACCGCCGCCACCTATCGCGTAAAGAGCCACACAACGTGTACATCAGGCTGTGCTGATGGGAGAGACAGTTCGCCAAAAACTGCCGCGAGACCGTGGGGCGCCCGACTAACGACCAGAACAACGACAGCGCACGAGGCGCTGCCGTGGCCCTGTCAGCCTCCCGCATTATCAGTTGTCAGTTGTCCTCGAAGAGCGAACCGGCCACCCAGTCGCCAGGATTCGCTGCGGTACGATTGTTGCCGCCGCTGACCGAAGAGGAGTAGCCGCTGGCCGTGTTGGACCGCCCGCCGCTGACCGAGGACATGATGCCGCGGGCCGTGTT
>JBLIMM010000122.1:0-12369 GCA_047638635.1 Pseudohongiellaceae bacterium
CCTTGTCCACTGCCAGCTGGCCTTCGGCTTCCAGACGCACTTGCTCTGCGTCTCCCTCTGCACGAACCCGTGACTCGTAGACCTTGGCCCCAGCCTCGATCACCGCGATCTTGACCTCGAACTCACTGCTCTTTTCCTGCAAGCGCTTGTCCCATTCGGCGGTCTTGGCCTTGATCTCAGCGCCAATCTGCTTCTCGATGGAGTTCGTCACGCGCTCCTCGTCAGCCTGCAAGGCAAAGGCCGAGTCGAGCATGGCCTTTTGGGTGTAGTACTGCTTCTCCTGCAACTTAGATTCGTACTCAGCTTCAAACTGCACCCGACGAATGAGGATGGCGTCGGCAGTCACGTGAAACTGCTTCAGCTGCGCGTTCAGCAGAGGAAGCACAGCTGAAGACCGGGCCATGCGCATTTCTGTGCTCTGCAGGTCTTCTGAGGTCAGCTCGGGCAACTCAGAGCGCAGAACGTTCTCTACGGTGCGCTTCACCAAGTCGCGATACTTGTCCTTCCGCGACTCCTGAACAATCATCCAACCTTCGCCCTCGACGATCCGATAGGGCACGGTGACATCGATGCTGATCTGGTTGTTGTCCTTCGTGCGCAACTCCATGGGCGGATAGAACATCGTCGTTTCGACGCCCCGCTCGGAGCGCACCGACTGCTGGGTCGACCCATGCTGCGTGAAATGCAAAAAGTGCGTGCGACGAGACAGAAAGTGCCACTTGTGCACGCCCGTAATGCCGAGTCGCGTCCCCGTGGTGAAGTCTTCTTCAGTCAGACCGCCGCCACCCCACATGGCTTGACGCACACCAATGTCAGTGGGCGGCACTCGCTCGAAGAGCACCATGCAAATGATAGGAAGACCAACAACGATGAACACGACGATCATCAAACCTCTGGGCAATGATTTCATCATTGACCTCCCTTCGTGGCTGACGCCGGGGGCTGCTGCGCTGCCTCGGCTTCCGACGGTGTTGCGCTCATAGCGCCGAGCCCAGAGCCTTCCAGCTCGATTCGAGAAGGAGTGGCATCCCGGGTGTACGGCACTAGGCTGAACTCGATGTCGGCCAAACGTTGAGCCAAGCGCTCACGCACAAGAATCTCTCCCTGAAGTGCCAATGCTTCGGTCTTGGCCGTGAGTCCTTCAGCTTCCAAGCGAGCCTTCTCAGACATCCCTCGCGCCCGCTCACTCATAGAAGCCAGGGCCGCGTCGCCCTCACCCACCAAGCGCGTCTTGTAAGCATCCGCCGAACGCTCTACGCGCACTCGATCCCGTTCCGAGTCAATGCGCTCTCGCTCCAATGAACCCAGAAGTTCCTCGTACTCGACGGCCTTCTCCGAATCGATCTGAGACACCAAACGCTCGCGTTCTTTCAGCAGCTGATCTGCCCGAGCCTTGATGCGCTCCACCTCTTGGTTAGCCACCTTGCGATCTTCGATGGCTTGCTCGTAGCGAGCGTCAAACTTCGGCCGCGGCGTGGTGATTTGCACAATCTCGATGTAGTGCGGTTCGAGGGCTGCGTTCAGCCGCAGGCGAGCCTCCGTGGTAGCTCGGCTATACACCGAAGGGTCGGCCACTTCTGATGCAGAAAAACGCCCGAACTCGTCGCGCAAGATCGAGCGAGCATAGGCGCGCACCCAGTTCTTCTTGAAGGCGTCCAGCGAACCCGAGTCGTGGAGAATCACGTCCGCAGCATGGGGCACGATCTGAAAGAGGATGGTGATCTCCTCAAACCAGAAGTTACTGCCATCCTTGGCGCGCACGGTAAGTTTGCGCACGTGGTTTTCGTCCCGGTCGCGATCGCCGCTCATCAAGAACTCTTGAGTACTCTTGTCGAGCAGGAACGCCTCCTGCAGGAAGGGCAGGAAGAAGTGGTAGCCCGCCTGGTTGACCACCGTGGACTCCCCCGAGAGGTAGTTCACGACGACAGCAACTTGCTTGGTGTCCACCTCGACCACGCCACCCTGGCCACTGCGAGTCACCATGGTGACGACCAGCAGCACGATCGCGAAGGCGACCCAGCCGAAAGGCTTGCCTGGTGGCTGCCCTGAGGGCTTGCCCTTGCCCCAGCCTGCGCCTTGCTGTGGCGGATCCTTCTCTGAGAATGCCCGCTCGAAATCGTCCGATGAGGCCATGAGATACTCCAAAATACCGGGGGAGGTCGCGACACTCAGCCACGACCAAGGCGCCATTGTCAGGGATCTGTGCAACAGAATGCACGCACCGAAAGCGACAGCCTAGAGCGCCGGCATATAGCGCCGGTCTGGGCCAACATCTAGCCCCAGAAACTGTGGCGCGTTAAGGTCAAAAGCCCAGAGAAACCATACGGGAGATGGACATGAAGAGACTCGGCCAGTTACTCCTCTGTGCCTCGGCGTTCTGCGCCAGCTTGACCGGCTGCTCCAGCCCCGTGGCCAGCGAAACGGACAGACAGCCTCCCAAAACGATTCTGCTGGCCTTCGACGGTCTCGACTTCGGCTTGCTGCAGCAGTTCATCGCTGAAGGCCGCATGCCCCATTGCGCACAACTGGCAGCTCAGGGAAGCCTGAACCCGCTGCAAACCAGCAACCCAGCTCAGTCCCCTGTGTCCTGGGCGGTGTTCAACACCGGCACCAATCCGGGCAAGACGGGGGTGCCCGGTTTCGTGACCCGATTCTTCCCCCGGGACCAGCAAGGCCAGGCCACACACGGCCCGCTGCCCCAGCCCATGCTCGGCTTCAAGACCGAGATCACCATAGAGGGCCCCGACGGCCCCCGCTCGGTTCCCTACGAGATCAACCCCATGCAGGGGACGAACTGGTGGTCGTACCTCGATGCAGCAGGCCTGCGATTGCTCGGCTTGCAAGTGGCGTCGACCTATCCCCCGGACGACGAAGGCCCCCACACTCGACTGCTCTCAGGGCTCGGGGTCAAGGACATCGACGGCTCCCCCGGAACCTGGTCCGTGTACACGTCCGACCCTTGGGAAACCGCCCGGTCCACCAACACCGCTGGTAAGATCCGCAAGCTGAGCTTTGATCTCGAGGACGGTCGCCGGGCCGAAGGTGAGTTGATCGGGCCGCGCAACTGGATCGTCGAGCGCCACTGGAAAGAGCGCCTCGCCGCTGTCAAAGCGGAGCTCGACCAAGTGGGCGATGACCCACGACTGGTCACCAAGCTCAAGAGCATGAAGGCGACCAACAGCGCGTGGCGTCAGCAGCCCAATGCGGTCGTTCGCTTCACCGTCGACGCTGACCGAACGGCCGGACAAGTGCTGCTCAAGGTGCGCGGCCATAGCATCACGCTCAACAACGGCGACTGGTCTCCACTGCTCCCCGTAGACTTCGACCTGGGGCAGGACACGATCGTTCATGCCTTGGCCCGCTTTCACTTGCTCCGCTGCGATGCAGACGATGTGCGCCTGCTCGTCACTCCCTTGCAGTTCGACCCGGGCCAGCCCCCCATCCTGCCGCCCATTTCTGCGCCCCCCAGCTTGGCCGCAACGATCAGCGCAGAGGTCGGCGAGCCCTTTGAGACCCTCGGCTGGGCGGCTATGACCAACCCACTCAAGGACAGAGCCGACAGCGGTTTCGAAGCCCAGTCGTTCATGGACAACATCGCTCTGCTCATGGACCAGCGGGAGAAGCTCCTGGAATGGTCCCTCGCTCACAACGACGAGTGGGACGTGTACTACCAGGTCTTCGCCGGCACCGATCGAGTGGCGCACATGCTCTACCGGGAGTTCGACCAGCTCCACCCGACCCACGATGAGTCATACGCAGCGACGGCTGTACACGCTTGGGGTAAAACGTTCCCCCTCAGTGATGCAATACCAGCGGTCTACACCCAAGCAGACCGCATCGTAGGAGGCGTCCTGGACCGGGTGAACGCCGGTGAGTTTGGCGAAGACTGCCTGCTGATGGTGCTTTCCGACCACGGCTTCTCGTCGTTTCGGCGCCAAGTGAGTCTCAACAACCTGCTCATCGAGAAAGGCTGGATGACTGTTCGAGAAGACAATCAAGATCAGCCGGGGAGCCGTCAGTTGCTCCGTTTCGTCGACTGGGAGAACACCCGCGCCTACTCCCTCTCCCTGGGCAAGATCTTCATCAACCTTCGCGGGCGGGAACCGGACGGCATTGTGGACCCGGAGGATTACCTCGATGTGGTTCGCGAGCTGCAGGACGACTTCGCCACGGTCACCGACGGTCCCGACGGCCCCCTGGCGATCACCTCGATTCACCACCGGGACGAACTCTTCCATGGCCCCTGGGTCCGCGAAAGTTCCGAACTCTCGCGAAAAGTCGCCGGCAACCTCCAACCCCTCGAACACTGGGACGGTTTCGCTGATCTCTTTGTTGGCTTCGCTCCGGGCTACCGCATCGCTTGGAGCAACACCATCGGCGGCCTCAGCGACGAGGCGTTCAGTGACAACACCAACCACTGGTCTGGCGGACACTGTTCAGTGGACCCCCAACACGTCCCAGGTGTGCTCATCAGCAACGGCCAGATCAGCGACACTCCATCGCCACGCCTGATCGACATGGGGCCCACCTTGCTCCAGCGCTACGGCCTCGACCCAACTCACACCGACATGGACGGACAGCCGCTCACCATCGCTCCGCCGCTATGATGCTCCGCTCTCGTCCCTGGCCCGCACGCCAACCACCAAACCACCCTTGGACAACGCCCATGCGCTCCCACGAAATCGACTACAAGATCCACGGCGATGACATGCAGTTCGTGGAGATCACCCTCGACCCTAGCGAGACCGTGATCGCCGAGGCGGGCGCGATGATGTTTCAAGATCCTGACATCACCATGGACACGCGCATGGGCGACGGCAGCAATCCCGAAGCCGGCTTCATGGACAAGATCTTCAGCGCGGGCAAGCGCATGATCACCGGCGAGAGCTTGTTCATGACGCACTTCACTGCCCACGGTCGCGGCCGTAGCACAGTGGCCTTTGGAGCCCCCTACCCAGGGCACATCGTGGCCATCGACCTGGCAGCTATGGGTGGACATTTTCTCTGCCAAAAGCAGGCCTTCCTTTGCGCCGCCATGGGCACTGCGGTGTCCATCGCCTTCACCAAGCGCTTCGGTGTCGGTCTCTTCGGCGGCGAGGGCTTTATCCTGCAGCAACTCGACGGGGACGGGCTCGCGTTCATCCACGCGGGCGGCACGGTCATTCAGCGTGAACTCGCCCCGGGCCAAGAGCTCCTCGTGGACACGGGCTGCATCGTGGGCTTCCAAGACTCCGTCGACTACGACATCGAGCGCATCAAGGGCGTGGGCTCCATGCTCTTCGGCGGCGAAGGCCTGTTCTTGGCTCGGCTGCGCGGACCCGGTCACGTGTGGTTGCAGTCTCTGCCCTTCAGCCGCTTGGCCGATCGCATTCTGGCGGCGGCACCACGACACGGCGGCAAGAGCACCGGCGAAGGTTCAGTTCTTGGAGGCTTCGGGCGTTTGCTCGGAGGCGACAACCGCTAGCCCCCCCGGGTAGGCCCCTTCGCTTTTCCTACCGAGTCACCAGCGATTCATCGCGGGCTGGCTGCCCTAGCCGGTAGCCAGCCAGCCGCTCACTCATGGGACTCAGCAAGTCGGTGGCGTCGGTGAGCGCCATGGCTTCGCTCAGCAAGGCAGCCGCCTGCTCCATGTGCCCGACAGCGGCGTGGGCGGCGGCCAGCGTGTCCAAAGCCAAGGGCGCCTGATGCCCGGTGAGTTCATCGACGCGCTGGGCCAGCTCTAACGCTCGCTGGGGCTTGCGTACCGCCGCCGACGGATGTGTCCCGTAAATCCAAGCGGCGCGCTGGGCGGCACCTGCAGCCTTGGGCGCCAAGGCGATCGCCCGCTCCAAGTGCTCAAGGGCCTCGGGACAACGCCCCTGGCTGGAAAGCATGCGGCCCAAGACCTCGTGCAGGCGGGCAGAGCTGCCGTCAAGTTTCAGGGCCGCCTTCATGCACGCCTCGGCGTCGCCGAAGCGTCCCTGCTCGATCAAGGCGCGGGCTCGGTTGAACGACACTGCCGGTTGGTTCGGTGCCAAAGCGAGGCTCTGAGCCAGATGACTTTCGGCGCCCGTCCAATCGCCGCGCATGATCAACATGGCGCCCAGGTTTCCGTGAGCGTTCCCGTAGCGCTCATCGATGGCCAAGGCCGCCCGATACTGCTCGATCGCCCCGTCAACGTCGTTGAGCGCGCCCAAGGCGATGGCCAGGTTGTAGTGCACCTGGGCATCGCCAGGATGGTTCTCCAACGCCGCCCGATAATGCTCAATCGCTTCTTCGGTCCGCCCCAAAGTGCGTAAGGCCACCGCCATGTAGTGATGGGCTCCCGGATGCCCCGGTGCCTCTCGCAAGGCCGTCTCAAAGTGCGCCAGGGCTCCTTCATGTTGACCCAGCTTCTCTAGGTCGTGGCCCAGGGCTACATGCAAGGTGGGCGAGCGGGGCGCCACGGTGAGAGCCTGCTCCAACAAAGTCACCGAGGTCCGCCAGTGGCCCAGCTGTTCCCGGGAGACCGTGCCCAGCGCCCCGACCACGACAATGCCCGCCAAGCACAGCGAACGCTCTGCCCCGGCACCCCGAAGACTCCGCGCACAAGAAACCGCTCCCCAAGCAACGAGCACCGCCAAACCCGTCATGGGTAGGTAGAGGTAGCGCTCCGCCAGGGCTTGGTCTCCCACCTGCACAATCCCGATGACCGGCACCAACATGCCCAAGTAAAGCAGCCAGCCCACGAGGGGCCAACCAGCCCGGCGCCCGCGCCAAGCCAAGACCGTGAGCAGCAGCACCAGAGCGCAAGCCCCGCCGACCTGCCAAGCTGCCAACGGTGTCCCCCCCGGTAACTCAGGGTGGGGATGGAGCAAGCCCAAGTCGCTGGGCCAGAACGTCAGACCGATGTAGCGCACCACGGCCACCACGCCGTTGGCCAGTCGCGAGCCGAGCCCCACGCTCTCCGTGGAATCCATGGCGCCGCCGCTGCGCTGCACCATCCAGGTGATCAGACTCGAGCCGAGGCAGAGCGCTAGCAGTGGCAGCTTCTCAAGCAGTAAGCGCAGCAACGGCACGGGCTCGTGGCTCTTCAGTCGATCGTCCCTTGCCGCAGCGCCACCTAAGCGCCAACGGCGGAGCGGCCAAATGTCGAAGAGCAGCAGCACCGCTGGCAGGGTCACCAGCATGGGCTTGGACATGAGCGACAGTGCCAAGCAAACAAACGCCACGAAATAAGCGCCAAGACCACGGCCCCGAGTCCAACCCACCCAGGCCAGCATGGCGGCGAGACCAAAGAACGTGCTCAGCACGTCTTTCCGCTCGGAGATCCAGGCCACAGACTCCACGTGCACCGGGTGCAAGGCGAAGACGGCAGCGACGAACAGGCTCCGTCCTCGGCAACCGCTGAGTGCAACCAGCAGCGTGAACAGCAGCCAGGTGTTGGCCAAGTGCAGCGCCACGTTGGTCATGTGGTGGCGCCCCGCGTCGACGCCAAACAGCTCCACGTCGACCATGTGCGAAAGCCAGGTGAGCGGATGCCAGTTCCCCGCATGCCCTGTGGTCATGGCCCAGGACACCCCGTCGGCGGTGAGACCGGCAAGCACCTCGGCGTTCTCGGTGACGTAGTCCGGGTCGTCCACCCCCACGAACTCGAAGCTTAGCGCCTGCCCATAAATGAGCGCCGTCACCACGAGCAGCAGTGCCAGTCCCCAGCGAGAGATGTTCACTTCACGTAGCCCAGGCTTTCGAGCTGCTCCCGAGTTTGCTCATCGAGCAACACCGCCGGGCCCCCGCTGCTGGGACGGGGCAGCGCCTCAAGATAACGGGCAAGGCGCTTTTGCAGCGCGGCGGTCATGGCGCTCCGCTCTCCGGCAAGGTTGCGAGCCTCACCGGGATCGTTCGCCAAGTTCACGAGACTGCGCACACCTGCGCCGCTCTCGGAGAACTTGAAGTCATCCATATGCAGGGTGCGCCAGAAGCCCACGTCTGAGTCGCCAGGCAGGGGATAAACTTCTGCCACGATCGGGTGGTCAATGGCATCGAAGGGTTGCCCTTGCATGCCCGCAGGAGCAGGAATCCCCAAGGCATCGAGCAAGCTGGGCATGACATCGGTGAGCTGTACAGCTGTGTCGATGCGCTGGGACCCTGACCGAGCCCCAGGCTGCTTCACGATGAGCGGGATGTGCACTTCAGCTTCACTGAGCGAACTGCCGTGACCAAAGCGCCCCTGCTCCCCCAGCAGCTCGCCGTGGTCCGACGTCACCACAATCCAGATGTCGTCGTACAAACCCCGCTGGCGCAGGTGATCGAAGAGCCGCCCCAGCTGGGCATCGAGGTAATGCATGCCCGCGTCGTATCGCGCCCGCACGGAGGCCAAATCATCCCCTTGGACGCCCTCCCGCAAGAACTCGGGGATGCTCTCTGCGGGCACCGAAAACGGCCCGTGAACATCGAAGTAGTTGAGCAGCAGCAAGAAGGGCCGCTCGCCGTTGTGGTCAAGCCAGGCCATCGCGCTGTCAGTCACGCTCACGCCGGAGCGCCCGGCGAAGTTGCCGATGTCGCTGTCGTCGTAGAATTCAAAGCCCCGGTCGAGACCGAAGACTCGCTTCATCCAGGGCCCCGCGACCACCGCGCCGGTGGCATAGCCTTGCTGGCGCAACACCTCTGCCAAGCTCGATTCGTCGGCGCCTAACCCGCGAGCTCGGTAGCGAGACAGCTGCTCTGGGCCAGCGATCGCGTCGAGCAGCATCAGCGGGCCATTTTCGTCGTAACGGGCACCGTGGCTCGACGGCAGCTTGCCCGTGAGCAGCGAGGCGTGAGCGGGCAAAGTCCAGCTGGAGGTGCTGTAGGCACGGGTGTAAATCGTGGCCTCTTCCGCCAGGGCATCTACGTGCGCGGACACAGGCAGGGGATATCCATAGCAGCCCAGGCCATCCGCCCGGGTCGTATCCATGGTGATCAGCACAATGCTCGGGGGGCCATTCCGCTCGGGAAAAGGGGCGAGCTTGGGCGCTTTGGCCAGATCCACGGCTGATCCTGCCGTCGACTCCGACGACCCTGCCACACTGGGCGATTCTCCCGGGCCGCAGGCAGAGCCAAAAACCACGAGCAGCAAGGCCCCTGAGCGAGCCAAAACCCCTCGAAAAGCCAAAAGCTCTGCGGATGTGCGCCATCTTCTGGTGAACCTAAGCATG
The DNA here is from genome assembly GCA_047638635.1 of Pseudohongiellaceae bacterium. GTDB lineage: Bacteria > Planctomycetota > B15-G4 > B15-G4 > B15-G4 > CAZIAK01. The sequence goes on from JBLIMM010000122.1 coordinate 9,156, forward strand.
GGAGGCAGTCTGCCCCGGCCCCTCGGGCTCCGCAAGCGATCCCGAGGGGCAGCCCTGCGAGTTTCAGAGAATCTCTGTCATCGCCGTTTGCATTGGAGCCGCTTCCCTCTTCACGATGCGCGCCCAAGCGCAACACAGGCCAGCGAAGCTCTCGGAATCCTCCGGGCGCAAGCACCTGATCTTGCAATGAACGTGCCCGTTGACCCTCTCAGACCCAATCCCTACATTTTCTGTTCGCCGCGGCATCACACAACGGGCACGGCAGCAGGATCCACCAGATCCAATATCAGAGGAGCAACACGATGAAGATTTCCCGATTGTTTTCGGCCCTGAGCGTCGCGGCTTTGCTGCCGTTCTTCCTTGCTGGCTGCAGCTCACCGTCCGCCGAGAAGGGTGGAGAGTCCCGGGCGGACTACCCTGATTGGTATTTCCAGGGCGGCGGCATGTTCAAAGAGGACGGCGGCGAAGTGATCTACGCTGTGGGTATCGCCCGCCAGGGCCCCAGCGTGAACACCACCCGGGACATCGCGCGGCAGAACGCTCGCGCCGAGATCACCCGAATTCTTGGCTCCCACATGCAGGGCATGATCACCACCTACACCCAGCGTGCCGGCGATTACTACGAGCCCGACACCTTCAGCGATGTAGAGAACTTCGAGAACGTCACCCGCAACCTGTCGGAGAGCTTCCTCTCTGGCAGCCACCAGGTAGACGCGTTCTACGCAGTTGCTGATGACTCCTTCTGCGTGCTCATGCGCCTCGACCTCAAGCAATCCGACATCATCGAGCAGGCCAAGAAGAGCATGCGCGAGAACTTCTCCACCAAGATGCGCGATCAGCAGACCAAGGCCCTGGGCAACATGGATGACGCCTTCGCCGAGCAGGATGCGCGACTCGCTGGTGTGCCAGCAGCCTTCCCCCAAGACTGAGCCATACCGCTCAGCTCGCGTGGGCTACATGGCCAAACCGCGAAGGCCGGGTCCGAGGGGGCAGCAAACCCTCGGCCCGGCCTTCGCCCGTAAGCAGGCAACCCAGCACCGTCGCCAGCCCCACCCACAGAGTCCTTCATGGGACGTTTGCTGACTCTCGCCGCCTCGCTCATGGCACTCTGCGTGGGCTGTACCTTTCTGGACTTCGCTGCCCCACCGTGCCCGCCGAGCTGGGTGGAGCATCCGCCGTCAGACTCAGTCTGGGCCATGGGCGTCGGCCAGTGCGGCCCGACCTACCTGCCCCAAGATGCCCAGAACACAGCGCTCGCTCGGGCACTCAACGAGTTAGCCGCCCAAGCAGGCATCGCCGTCGAGTCTGAGACTTTGCTGCTGCAGAAGCTCGAAGGCGCCCACTACGTGGAGCAGTGGACGCAGCAGATCAACACCCGCGTCGAGGGCCTCATCGAGGGTTTCGAAATCGTCGAGCATCACCATTGTTCAGCGGGCGGCGAGCATCGCTCAGCCGAAGGCACAACTTACGTGCTGATTCGCATCCGTCGCTCCGCGATGATGCTGCGCTCGCGCTAACACCTCTCGAGGGTTTCACCCGAGCACGATGACCTCCAGCACAGGCACAGCACAACAACCGAGCTCCAAGCTCCTGAGCGCCATTTCAGCGCTGGCCATCATGGTCAGTGCGGCCGCTCTGGCCTCCTCGTACAGCCTTCCTACGGTCGAGTTCGAGAAGGTCCTCTCCGAGATCGAGATCTACTCGATTTACGGCGGCATCGAGATGCTCTGGCTGGACGGCAACCCCATCCTGGCGTCGATCGTGTTCGTCTTCTCGATGGTCTTCCCCATCTGCAAGTTGCTGGCGCTTGGGTGTCTTTGGTTTCGGCATCGCCGACATCAGGTGAGTCACCGCTCCGTACTGTGGATCGAACTCCTGGGCAAGTGGTCCATGCTCGATGTGTTCATCATCGGCGCCTTTGTGGGGTCTATTCGGCTGGAGATCATGGGTGGTTTGCAGCTGGCCAAGGGCACCTCCCAGCCGGGCATTGAAGTCTTCGGCGCTGCGGTGCTGTTGTCCATGTTCAGCACTGTGCTCGTGGGCCGCTTGGTCACTGTCGGCGAGCCGTTGCCACTGCGAGAGTCTCCGCGACTGAACCACTGGTGGTCACGGCTGCTCAGCACCGGCGCCGCCCTGACCCTGGGACTGTCCCTGGCCATGCCACTGCTAGAAGTGCGCAAGAGTTACTTCTTCTCCAACGAAGTGGCCCTGCCAGCCACCACTTGGCGCATGGCTCACGAGCACGAGGTCTTCCTCGCCGTGGCCTTGATGCTCTTCGTGATGGTCACGCCCGTCTTGCGCTCTGTGATGCTGCTCTACCTCCGTTGGAGCCGCGCCACACACAGCCCGGCCACCCTACGCCGCGCCATCTTCATGGACGGCTGGGCCATGGTCGATGTCTTCGCCCTCGGTCTCGTAGTGGTCAGCATCAAGCTGGACCAACTGGCCGACACCACCCTGCTCCCCGGATTCTGGTGGGTTCTTTCCGCTGCACTGTTGGTCCAGGCAGACGCTTGGCTGCTGCGGCGTGAAGTCCGTGATCTGAGCAGACACAACACACAGGGCACAGCCGACACACCGGGCACGGCTCACTGACCGAGCCACCGCACTGACCGAGGACAGGCCTCCACACCGGGGCAAGGCCAGCCTCCCCGCAGCCCTAGCAGCTGTGCGTAAAGTGCCGCGCTCCAAGCCGCGGAACCACGGGCTGTCAGCCGAGTATTTTCTTCCAGCCCCGGGGCAAGGAGATCTTCTCGGCTCCTACGAACTTGGCCAAGTCCTGCAGCGTCTCCCCAAAGCCCTGGTCGAAATCCGCATCTCGCCCCATGCCCTGCTCCAGGCCAATCGAGACAATCTCCAAGCGCCGTTCTTGCCGATGCAACTTGGGATCGACGCGGCCCACAAGACGGCCGTGATGCAAGATCGGCATGGCGTAATAACCAAAGAGGCGCTTCGCTGCTGGGACGTAAATCTCGACGCGGTAGAAGAAGTTCAGCAGCTCTTCGGCCCGCAAGCGCTGCCACAACGCCGAGTCAAAGGGCGAGAGTAACGTAGTCCCCTCCAAGGCGGGGAGCGAACCGAGCCTCTTGAGGTGTTCGGGCAAAGCCAGCCAACGGTCCGTGCTCCCAGCCACCTTCACAGCGACCACTGTGCCGTCCGCAAGGTGACGCGCGATGACCTGACGTCGCTCGTCTGCCTTCAATCGAGGCGCCGT
>JBLIMM010000123.1:0-12293 GCA_047638635.1 Pseudohongiellaceae bacterium
ACGGCGCCACTGGTGCAACACGCTCTGGGCCTGCCTCAGGACATCTCGGCTTTCGACATTAGCTTGGGCTGCTCGGGCTATCCCTCTGCTCTGAACCAAGCCGCGGCGCTCATCGAATCCCAGCGGGCAGCGAAAGTCTTGCTGATCACAGCCGATCGCATGACCGCCTATACCACCCACGCTGGACGAGATGTTCAGACGATCTTTGGCGACGGTGCCACGGCCAGCCTGATCGTGGCTCACACGGACACAGCGAAATCCTCTGCGAGCAGCGCAGCCAGAGGAGTCATCGGCCAGGGAAAGTTCGGCTCGGATGGCAGCGGCGCCGAAAAGCTCTGGGTACCCACCAGCGGAACCAGGGGCTTTGCCGGGCAAGTCACCCGGGACGTCCCCAGCCCCACACTCGAAATGAATGGGCTCGACGTGTTCGCCTTCACCTTGCGCGTGGTCGGCAAGCACGTGCAGCAGTTCCTCGCCAGCCAAGGCCTGGCCATTGGCGATGTCGACCTGTTCGTGTTTCACCAAGCGAATCGCTTCATGATCGAGCACCTGCGGCGGCGGCTCAAGATCGACAGCGAGCACTTTGCCGTGCACATCGCCGAGGTGGGCAACACCGTGGCTTCAACGATCCCCCTCGCTCTGGAGCAGGCGCTACTCAAGGGGCAGATCCAGCCTGGGCAGCGGGTCATGCTCGTGGGATTTGGCGTGGGCTACTCGTGGGGCTCCGTGCTGCTCGACTATTGAACCCCGGAGACAAGCTGCGGAAACGCCGGTCACCACGAAACCCTGTGGTATATACGAATGCAGCTCTCCCGCCCCCGCCATGAGACCCGTGACATGACACCCGTGTTGTCCGAACTCGTCCAGTGGCTCTGCTCCCACGACGGTGCGCTCCAAGCTGTCCAGGTCGACACCCGCGCCAACATGTATGACGCGGGGTACATCGACTCCATGGGTGCCGCTGACCTGCTGGTGCACGTCGAAGACCACTATCGAGTGGTGGTCCCCGAGCAGGCCCTGTCCGGCGAGTTGGCAACTCTCGAGCGTCTTGCAGCGCAAATCGTGAGCGAGCGCCATGACCTCTGAGACAGCGGGCGAGGCTCTCTCTGCCCAGCTGACCATTGGCATGCCGCACATGGTGCCGGGCCAACTCTCCGAGGTTGAGCTGCTCAAGTTCGTGGGTGACCTCCAGTGGCAGAGCATGGGCGCGGCCCTTGAGACAGCTCCCCACCAAGTGGTCAACGACGGGGGCGAGCGACTTTTAGCCTCGTTCATCAACATCGAGTCCCACTTCGGCGATGGCTGTCTGGCGCAGTTCCAAGAAGGCGACCAGCTCACTTTCAGTGGACGCAGCGCCTTCTTCGCCAAGCAATTCGTCGAAGGGACCGTGGTCTTTGCCAAGGACGCAGACGAGCTGCAGCAGACTCAAGACTCCCCGCGCATCGAGATGACCAACGCCCTGGTCACCAAGTCAGGGAGCAACACTCAACTCAAGACGTCGCGCCCCGCAGGCATGCACCAACGCACCGTGCCTGAAGTGCGCAACCGACCACGGGGCATGGTCGAACACAGCCAAGTGCAGACCACAGGGCAGATCCCACACCAAGCGCAACACGAGACGGCGACCGCCCTACGCCCCCGCACGACAGACCCCATCGTCTACTCGATCCAGCCAGACAGCGATCTGAACGGCGCGGGTTTGGTCTACTTCGCGCGGTACATCGCGATGATGAACTTCGCCGAGCGCGAGTCCCTCAGAGGGCGTCTGCACAGGCCCTTTTCAACGCCCCTTGCAGCCTGCCTGTCGACCCGCACACGGCGCACGTTCTACTTCGCCAATGCCGAGGCCTCCGACAAGATCGAGATTCACTGCAAGGCCTGGCTCTTGGACAAGGAACGTGAGCGGACCGTAGCCAGCACCAAAATCGCGACCTTCTTGTTCGACTACCAGCTCTACCGTCAATCGGACGGCGTGCTGATGGCCAGCTCCTTGGCAGAGCGCTGCTTGATCGTCCCCAACAGTCAGAAGGGCTTGCAAGCTGAGGCCTCGCGGTTCTTTGCTGAGTTGGGATAGGGCCTGGGCGCAGCTCAAGCCGCGGCCCGAGGAGAACTCCGCTCGCACGGGCGGCTCTGCAAAGTCTGCTCTCACTCGGTCTGCTCTCACTCGCAACGGTCGGTGGCACATCAGTGGCAGTCATACCCATCTCGATCTGCAGCCAAGCCAGTGACTTAAGCTGGTGCCCCCCATCAATGCCGCTGCCCGCCCCACGGATTCTTGCCGATGACGTTCCGCCCTTGCTCCCTGCTGTCCCTGGCCCTCGCCATCCTGCTTTCCTCCGGCACATGGGCTCAGACGACCAGCGCAGCAGACCCCGCCCTGCAGTCCCGGCTGGATGCCTTGGTCGAACAGCTAGAACGTCAGCGGGAAGAGCTGCACATCCCTGGCATGGCTTTGGTGATCGTCAAAGATGACGAAATCTTGTTGGCCAAGGGGTTCGGCGTGAGCAACGTGGAGAAGGAAACAGCGGTCACTCCTAAGACGCTCTTCGCCATCGGCTCCTCCACGAAAGCCTTCACCACAGCGCTCATCGCCATGGAGGTCAGCGCTGGCCGGATGGACTGGGATGAGCCCATCACCAAGACCTTGCCCTTCTTCGATCTCGACGTGGATAGCAACGACGATGACGCTTTCGTCACCTTGCGTGACCTCGCCTGCCACCGCACGGGCTTCACCCGCATGAGCGTCTTGTGGGCCGGGGGGAACGCTTCCCGCGAAGAGGTGCTGCGGGTCGCCTCAGGCGCCGAACCCTGGGATCAGTTCCGCGAGAGCTTCCATTACAATAACGTGATGTTCTTGGCTGCGGGACAAGCCGCCGCCGTCGTCGCCGAGAGCGACTACGACACACTGCTGCGCGAACGACTGCTTGAGCCCCTGGGCATGTCCAGCTCAAACACGTCGGTGGTGGCCTCCCAGCAAGACCCTCGCTTGTCTCTGGGCTATCGCTGGGACGACGCTGCCGAAGAGTTTGTTCAGCTCCCCATGCGGGAGCTAGACACCATTGCCCCCGCCGGCGCGATCAACTCCCACGTGCTCGACATGGCCCAGTGGCTGCGCTTGCAGTTGGGCGACGGGGTCTACAACGGCAAGCGCTTGATCAGCTCAGAGCAAATGGGCGAGATGCACAGCCCGCAAATCGAGATCGCTCCCTCGATGTCCTACGGTTTGGGTTGGATGCTCGGAGAATGGCGCGGCCGCAAGGTTGTAGAGCACGGTGGCAACATCGACGGATTCGCAGCCACCGTGGCTTTGCTCCCCGAAGAGAACCTGGGCTTCGTGCTGCTCACCAACGTCTCGTCATCGGTGCTACAGGGGAGCTCGCTGCCCATGATCTGGTCGGCAGTTGTCGGCGACACCGACAGCAGAGACAACCCAGGGCAAGCCAGCGATCTCAGCGCAAATGACGAGGCTCTGGATTACGACGAATTCACCGGCACTTACATCGCTGACTACGCGCACTTTGACAAGGCGGAGTTCGTGGTTCAGCTCAACAGCGCGGGCAATTTGGCCATCGACGTCCCCGGGCAGACGCTCTTCGAACTGCTCGACCCCGACGACACGGGCAAGTGGTTCTTCGCCCTGACCGACACCATCGCGCTGACCTTTGAACGAGATCAGAACGGCACTGTACAGTCCCTGAAAATGTACCAAGGAGGAGCGACTTTCGAGTCTCCCCGAGAGGGCTACGAGTTCCCCCTCGAGTTCGATCTGGCCGACGCCAAACCCTTGATCGGCCGCTACACCGACCCGGCACTACGAGGTGAGTTAGAGGTTTTGGTGATCAACAACCGCCTAGCGGTCGACGTCCCCGGGCAAATGGCTTTTCGCCTACAGGCTCCGGACGACGACGACATCTGGTGGTTTCGCGCCGTCCCCGGCCTGGGCATCCAGTTCGAGCAAGACAGAGACAACCCCGCTGCAGCGCTCACCTTTTTCGAAAGAGGACAGTTCCGCGTCTGCCCAAGGGTCGAAGGGGAAGCCGCCACCCTGCCGAGCACCGCTGAACTCAGAGCCAGCTGCTCCCTCGACGAGAAACGCAAAACCCTCTCGACTTTAGGCCCCCTGCGCCTGACCGGCACAGTACGCATGGCTCAATCTGGCATTATCGGGCGCTTCACCTGGGTCATCGACGGCACCGAGCGTTACCTCGCCACCACAGATATGGGCAACTTCGCCGTGGTCACCGAGGCCTACGACCGTGGCGTCGGCACAGTGCGCTCAACCATTCGACCCTTTCGTCAGCTCTCTGGTGACGAGCTCGACCAAGCGCGCCACTCCAACCCCCTGCTGTACTTTGGCGATTGGAGCGCCCTCTGCGATGAGTTCAGCGCCAAGGGCCGGGAGGACCTAGACGGTTTATCGGTCCTGCGCGTCACCGTCCAAAGCGAAGGCATTCCAGAGACGACACTGTTGCTCGACGAAGAGACGGGTCACGTCGTCAAGGTAGTGGGTCAGCACGTAGAGCCCAGCATCGGAGCGACCTTCCCTTACTCCGCGACATTTGAAGACTTCCGCACGGTTCACGGCCTGAGCATCCCCCATCTCATCACCACCACCGACGACAGCACCGGTCATGTCATCGTCGCCATTGAAGACATCGAGGTGGGACTGACACTGCAGCCCGGCCAGTTCATTCTCGAAGAGTAGGCGCCTGTGCCAGGGAAAAGAGCGACAGCCCGAAGCCCAGGGTTTCGCGGCCCCAACGCAGGTAGGCCTCACGCCAGGCAGTGATCCGCTCGAGCATGGCCGGGGCATCCGGGTCGTTAGGATTGCTCTTCACGAAGTTTTGGATGTTCTCGGCGTAGATGCCTTCGTAGTGATCCCATTCTTGGGCTGTGGCTTTGTGGGAGCGCCGCAGGTTCAGACCATGCTCGCTGGCCAGCTGCTGATGGCCCTCGTGAGTCTGCAACTCCTCGCGACTCCCTCCGAGAAAGGCGAGGTAGTCGTCTGCTGGCTCTTGCGCCCAGAAGCCCTCGCCTATCAAGAGCTGTCCCCCCGGGCGCAACATGGCCGTCAGCGTAGCCAAGGTCTCGGCGTAGCTGCCGCATCCGTGACTGGCACCGATGCAGGCGATCACATCGAAGCTCTGCGGCGGCCAATCCCCGGGGGAAAAGTCGCTGCAATGCCAGTCGATGCGTTCACTCAGCGATTGTCGTTTCGCCTCTGACTGGGCATGGTCCAGGGCGCCTCGATGCGGGTCCACACCCACGGCATGACAGCCATGTTGCGCCACGACATTCAGCAGCAGCGCGCCTCGTCCACAACCCACATCCAGAAGTCGCGCCTCTGAGTTGAGCGACAAGTCACTCAGCCATGCGGCCAACACGGCAGGGTCAATGGGATTCCAGTAGGTCAGCTCGCCATGGGCGATGGCGCTGAATCGTTGACGGTCCATTGCTGCAGCTCGATGTTATCCGACGTGCAGCAGGCGTCCGTTGCGCCAACGGACCACCGCCCGCTGCAGCACCTCGAAGTTTACGGGCTTGGTCAAATAATCGTCCATTCCTGCATCCCGCGCTCTTTTTTCATCTTCAGCCAAGGCGTGTGCAGTCAAAGCAACGATGGGAACTTCCCGGTGGCTGTCTCCTAGCAAGCGAATCTCTTGGGTGGCCTCCAAGCCGTCCATGACCGGCATCTGGCAGTCCATCAGCACCACGTCGAAGTCTTGCCCGGACGCAGCGATGAGACCTTCTTTGCCGTTGTTGGCCAAGGTCACATGGCAGCCCATGCGCTCCAGGAAGCAGGCTGCCACCCGTTGATTCAGCTTGTTGTCTTCAACCACGAGAACACGGGCGGCTTCAGCGCCTTGCTGCCCCTCGCTTTGAGACTCGCCGGCCTCGCCTAGGGCAACATCAGCCGTCGGTTCAGTGTCCACCGCAAAGGCCAACTCTACGGCGAAGACGCTGCCGTGGTTCAGTTCGCTGGAGACGAGGCAGAGTTCTCCGCCCATCACTTCAGCATGGGCCCGCGCTACGGTGAGGCCTAGGCCAACACCACTAAAGCGACGGGTGCTCGAGGTGTCCACCTGGCTGAACTGCTCAAAGATCTTCTCGCGATCGCCATCGGGGATACCCACACCCGTGTCGGCCACCTCAAAGTGCAATCTCAGCTGGTCACCCTCCGCGAATTCAACCGATCCTTGGCCAGGCGCCAGCTCGACTTGCATGCGCACGCTGCCCAGTTCGGTGAACTTCACCGCGTTGCTCAGCACGTTGAGCAACACCTGCCGCAAACGCCCCGGGTCGCCAACCAGCTGCACCGGAAGCTCTGCGCCGACCAACAGCTCAATCGGCAAGGCCTTGCCTTCTGCTTCGGGCAAAACGAGCCCGCGGCATTCATGCAAAAGTTCTCTCAGACAGAACGATTCCTTGCGAGCTGTGGCCGAAGCGACCCCGCCGCTGGAGTACTCGAGCACATCTCCAAGAAGACCAAGGAGACTCGCCCCAGACTCGTGGATCGTTCGCACCAGTTCAGATTGTTTGCCGTTGAGCGTCGTCTGTCCAAGCACATCAACCATGCCGAGGACGACGTTCATGGGCGTGCGAATCTCGTGGCTCATATTCGCCAGGAATTCAGCCTTCACCGCAGCAGCCTGCTCCGCCTTCGCCAGCGCATCGCGCATCTCAGTCGTCCGTCGCTGCACCTTCTTGTCCAGCTCGGCGTTCCAGCGCAACATCGACGCGTTGTGCACTCGGATGATGAAGAAGACGATCAGCATCGTCAGTCCCACGACGGCGATGCCCAGCAAGATGGCCTGGAGAATCAGGCCCGAGGTGAGGTGGCGGCTCGCGGCTGTCAAACCTGACACCGGCTGATGGACGATCAGCCGAACGCCCTGGTTACCCAAGGCCTGTGTCGCCACGTAGTGCTTACCATCGAACTGAAAGTCCATGGAGCCGCTGACCACACCGCCGGGCCCGCCCTCGCCCACTTGCATCAGAGGCGTGCTTCCACCAGCGCTGTCGACCAACTCGTGAGCTGAGAGATTGATCTCCCGCAGGCCAGGGTTTTCGCGCATCTCAGGGTGGCAAACGATGTTGCCGCGCCGATCCACGATGCAAGCGAAGCCGCCATTACTGAGCTCGACGTTCTCCACAATGTTCTGCAGACGGTTCCAGGTTTCGTCGCCATAGGTCAGCTCCGCGTTGATCCCGCCCACCCCTTCGATGATCGACCGGGCCATCTGTTCGTTGTTCTGAACGATGATCTCCTCGCCCCCTGACGCCACCTGTTCGTGGGTGGAGTGGTACATGGCGTACCAACCCACGGCGATGACAACGCCCTGCAAAACCCCCACCAAAACCGCCACTCGAGAACTCCTTCGCAGTAGCGATCTCGAGGAAGTCTTCTTCCCAGTGCTGGTTTCAGAACTGTCGGATATCTGCGGTTCATCGGCCGACACTCGCTCAGCCCTTGAACAGAACGTGACCGTGCAAAAGGTCTCTTGGATTCTCTCTGTCACTCCCCGCGGCGCTCGGTGTCATTCCCATAAGTGGCCCTCTCTCCGCTGCGCCACGCCTTCTCTCCACTCTCTCCATGAGCATGAACCATGCGTGTCTCCCTCCCGGCCTTGGGATTCTCCGTCCTCAGTGCTTTGTCTCTGACGGCCCTCTCTGCACCGACAACCGCCCAAACTCTCTACGGTATGGACGGCACCGTCGGCCGCGTCTTTGAGTTCAACTCCACTCCTGGCGGCCCCTGCTTTGCTCCGATCCCCAAGCTGACGGTGTGGCCCTACACCGTGTCTGCCCCTTGTGTGGCACCTGTAGCCGGCCTCACTGCCCCTATCGGCCCGGGCAGCTTTGGCGACATCGCCTCCGACCGACGGACCAACACGGTCTTCGTCACCGACGGTTTCATCATTGAGCAGTACGCCGAGTTCGATCCCACTGGCGGGACTGTGCCGGGAACTCCGATCAACGCCTTTCCCGTGGCGCTCCCCCTCACGATGACCCTGCCCCTCACCGGCATGGGCATGGACTCCGGTGGCGTCACCGCGGGGCTGCCCATCCTCTACGTCACCAACGGTAAGTTCATCGCTGGCATCGCCCCTTCAGCCCCAGGAACTTGCGGCCCAGCCGCGCTGATCGTGCCTCCGTTCCCCTCGCCCTTCCCCATGCTTCCGGGAGCTCTGCTCACCGACGTCACCGTGGATCCAGGCACAGGCAGTCTGTTGGTTTGCGACAGCGCTGGCCTGATCCACTCGATCTTTCCCGGCGGCGCTCCGGGGCCCTACGGGTTCTTCCCTTTGGCCGGCGCTTTGGGTTGCGGCCTGGCTCCCACTCTTGAAGGGATCGCCATGGACTTGGCCACCACCGGACCCTTCATGGCAGTGCTGACACCCCCTGCGTTTTACGTCACGGACGGTATGACCGTCGGATATGCAGACATCACCGGTGGCCCCGCTGCCCCCACGCTCTACACCCCCGTAACCTGCACGCCGACACCGGGACCGACGAACGGACTGGCCTACGCGGCACACTCTAATAACTTCGCACCAGCGCCGGGCGCCGCCACCTTGACGTCTTTCGGACAGTCGTCCACACCGGGCCCCACCTACGGTGCCTTCATCTCCGGCGTTCCTGCGCCGAGCTTCATCTGGCTCGTGGTCGGTGCCAGTATTCCTGGGCCCGGGTTCTTCTGCCCGCCGCTCATGGCTGTAGGCAACCCGCTGTATGTCGATCCCTTCACTGCTCCAGGGACGACTCTGCCGCTGTTCGCGGTGTTTGCGCCCTCCGCAGCGATTCCCCTACCCATCCCTGCCGGCCTCCCGGTGGGAGTCGAGATCTACTTGCAAGCCTTTCTCGACCTCAGCCCCACGGGCCCCGGCGGTCCGTGGCTCTCGACGGATCCGCTCGAAGTGGTGATCACTTCGCTCTGAGCAGCAACTCGACTGCGTCACCTTCATCACAGGGCGCAGGCCGGAGAGACTCTCCCGCCTGCGCCCTGCTTGCTGCAGACGACTATTGGGTGAGTTTCCGGGGCATCTTGCCGTGGACAACCCAATCGATCGAACGCTCAACCAGTTCGTGAATGCGCCGCTCGATGATCGGCGAAGACAACATGCGCACCGCCGCCAACACGGGCACGTCCCGCTCGCTGTGATCTCCGAGAGCCTGTCGCTCTTCGAAGGCCGCCCAGGTGGTCTTGATCCCGTGGGCCACAACAATGGGACGCACTAGCGGATCAGACAGGCACAGTGATTCCAACGCCGCACGGAGCGCTACGACACCGCTCTCTGTGATCAGCAATCCTTGAGCAGCTGTCACTGCTGCGCCTGCGTGCTTCGCCGCCAGCGCTGCATCGAGAGCCTTCAAGTCGTCTTCTGTCGAGGCCTGCTGAGTGACCGCAAGTTGCTGCAGCGCGGCTGCATCCAGGCGTTCACCGGGGGCGACATCCATAGGCTTTCCGCTATGGAGGAAGGCCACGGCTTGATACAGAAAGCGCAACACCTCGGGGCTCGGCAAGAGCTCGACCGCTTGACGCACCGCCGCGGCAAACGTGAAGCGATGCGACGCCCAGAGCCAACCCTCCGCGCAGCTTCTATCTCCATCGAGAGAGACATCGAAGCGCAGCAGCCGATGGGCTCCGGCCGCGACCAACTCGAGAGCGATGCGCTGCGGCGACACTCCGGCCCGCAGGGACTCTTCGAGAGCGTCAAGGGCTTCTGTGGCGCTGCCATCCAGCACTGCCTGGCGCAGAATTTTTCCGTCAAAGAGACTCTCGGCTTGCACGCCAGCGAAGAGCATCGGCAAGTCATCCTCGATGGCTTGCAGGCGACGGCTGTAGCGCCCCATGTAGGGCAGGGTGTCTTCGCGAGTCGCGAAGAGCAGACTGTCTAGGAGTCCCAGAGCGAGCTCTCGTTCGGCGTCATTGTTCTCTGCGCCCTCCAACACCCCCCCTGCCTTGGTGAGGTAGATCAGCTGATGGCCAAAGTCGGTGAAGTGCTCTGATGCAATCTCCAGGAGCCAACGCTGCGCTTGAGACCACTGAGCACCGGCTTCAAACGCACCGGCTAGAAGCCCTTGTGCCAGAGGCAGATCTTCCGCCTCCACAGCAGCGCGAAGGGCAGGGCCCAAGGTGGACACATCATGAGCCAGCGCAGCACCCCGCTCCCGGAGTGGCAATCTGCGATGGGTCTCACCGCAGAGGTCGATCACTGGCGCGATGGCGTACATGGCTTCGGGGCCCAAATCGTCCGCTAAGCCCCGTGCACAGTCGGCGGCCAGGGCGAGCACGTGAGTCGAACCGTATTCTCCGTGCTCAGCGTCATAGATCGCCAACTCTCGCAGCAGGCCCCGGGGTGACATCCCAAGCTGCAGCAGGCGAATACCATCCCGCACAGCACGGCCACTGTCGTGCTCGAACAGACCCTCGCGCAAGCTAACTAGCAGCCCGGGAATCACCGTGGCTGGATCGGGGGCTGCGAGATCAGCTTGCACGGCTCCGTTCCACACACGACAGGGCCAGGTCTTCGCACTCTCGCCCCCGAGAACGCAGCCCCCATCGTCCACGTTGAACTTCCAGTTGTGCCAACAGCAGCTCAGCGTGGTCCCATCCAGCTGCCCTTGGGACAACGGGTAGCCCTCGTGGGGACAGCGGTTGTCGAGCACGCGAACCCGCTCGTCAACACCCCGTATCACCACCAGCTTGTGGCCCTCTCCACCCACCGCCTTCATCTCACCAGGCGCCAGGTCGTCCAAATCACAGAGGGCTGTCCAACTAGGTCCGGAGTCGCTCATGGGGTTGATCCACCGTGGGTGTTCTGGGGCCGAGAGTGGGGCCATGACGCGCTTTGCCGGCTTTGCTAAGCGTCTCTCTTGTGCTCCGCAAGATACGTCCGCCCGCCAATAAAGCAACTCGTAGCTTGCTTATCAAGAAACAAAAGGCAGCGGTCATGGCAGCACTTTGCTCAAGACATCTCATCAAGAACACCGATTCAGTAATGAACCTTGCAGAACTCGGGACAACGACTCAGAGATCGCCATGAAACTCACAACACTGTCTTTTCATATGCAATCTGGCTGGTCCGAGCCTTTTCCCACGAACGACTCCAGCCGTACCCTCGTGGTGGTCTTTGGCGCTTCTGAGTTCTTCGACAACCCAACGCCTCTTGAGCAACTCCGGGAAGCCTTCCCTACATCCCATGTGGTGGGCTGCTCGACCTCTGGAGAAATACACGGCGACTTGGTCCTAGACGGCTCACTGTCCGTTGCGGTGATGCAGTTCGAGACCTCCGAGATCGCCACGGCATTTACCCAGGTTCACAATGCCGACGATTCCTTTGCGGCGGGTCAGGACTTGGCCGCCCAGCTCAATCGCGACGATCTCAAGGCCGTCTTTGTCTTGTCGGATGGCCTCAAGGTGAATGGCAGCGAATTGGTGCGCGGCTTCAACGATCTGCTCCCATCGTCCATCACCATCACCGGCGGCCTAGCAGGGGACGGCGACCGCTTCGGCCGCACCTGGAACGTCTGCAACAGCGAGCCTCAGGAGGGCATCGTCTCCGCTGTGGGTTTCTACGGATCGTCGATCAAGATCGGGCACGGCAGCCAGGGCGGCTGGGATCGTTTCGGCCCAGAGCGCACCGTCACTCGCTCGTCCGGCAACGTGCTGTTCGAGTTCGACGGGCAGCCCGCTCTGGAGCTCTACAAGAAATACCTCGGTGAACAGGCCTCCGAACTCCCCGCCACCGGCCTGATGTTTCCTCTGGCCGTTCGCGAAAACGGCACGAGCGAACGACGCATCGTGCGCACCATTCTTGCCGTGGACGAAGACACCCAGTCGATGACTTTCGCTGGGGACATCCCCCAAGGGTGCCTCGCTCAGTTGATGCGAGCGAACTTCGATCGCTTGGAGGACGGCGCTTCTGGCGCGGCCACCATGACACAGGCTAGCTCCGCATCTTCGGGAGACATCCTGTCCATCGCCATCAGTTGCGTAGGCAGACGCTTGGTGCTCGGAGAGCGAACCGAGGAAGAAATAGAAGCCACCTTGGATGCACTGCCAGACGGCACGCGCCAAATCGGGTTCTACTCCTACGGCGAAATCTCGCCCTACGCCTCTGGGTACTGCGAGCTGCACAACCAGACCATGACTCTCACCACCATCGGCGAAGACAGCTAAATATCATGGTGCACCCGCTCCTGGTGAGACAGCTCGCGAAGGTTGGCATCGACCCGACCCAGAACCTCGAACCCGAGGCCATGGAACGGTTGCTGCACCGTGTCAGCCT
>JBLIMM010000124.1:0-12218 GCA_047638635.1 Pseudohongiellaceae bacterium
TGGTTGTCGGTGACGAAGAGGTCGCCACTCTCGTTCAGGCCCAGGCCGCAGGGGCTACGCAGCCCGCTGGCGAAGGGCACTGTCTCGCCGCTGACCGGGTCGATCTGCAGGATCCAGCCGCGGTAGGGGGCGACCGCGCGACCGAGCCACCACTCCGGTTCGAGAAAGCCCACGTTGAGGCTGACGTAGAGCTTGCCCTGATCGTCGTTCGGCAGACCGAAGGCGAACTCGTGGTAGTTGCCGGAGAGTCCCCAGGCGTCGCTGACCACACGCCAGGTCTCGGCCCGGCCGTCGTTGTCGGCGTCGATCAGTTCGGTGAGCTCGCCCCGTTGCACAACAAAGAGCGCCTGGCGGGTTCCGCCCATGCCATCGGGGACGGTCATGGCGTTCAGTCCCAGGCCTTCTTGCAAGCCCTCGGCGTAGAGTTCGAAGCGGGGCGCGTCAGAGAACGGCTCGCTCACCAGCCACACTTGGCCGCGGCGGGTGCTCAGGGCCAGGCGTCCGTCGGGCAGCCAGTCGAGGCCACCCACTTCGAGCAGCTCCCCGTCGGGGACGGGCGGGTGGTCCACGGTGTAGTAGAGCGCTTCGGCTTCTACAAGAGAGGTGGGGGCCAGCTCGGGCTCGGAGGCGACTTCTTGGGCGAGGGTGTTCGGGGACAGTGCGCCGAAGGTCGCCAAGGCCAGGGCGAGTAACGCGGGGCCGTGAGTGCGACCGTGAGTGCGACCGTGGGCGCTGGCTTGGGCGCGCGGCGAGTTTGCTGCGGTGTAGGCGTGTCTCATCGGAGCAGCTCCCGTGAAAGGGCCGCGGGGTCATCTGGCCATTGAGCGAGTGGCAGCACCATGAGTTCGATGGTGCAGCTGAGGTTGGTGTGGGTCGCCATGAAGCTCAGTTCGCCGAAGTGATGGGCGTTTGCTTTGCTGGTGAGCGGCGAAACGCCAGCGCTCCAGGTGATCACGCGCAGCTCGCCAAGAGTGTCGTAGCTGGCATCGGCACCGGCGCGGTCAGAGTCCGTGGCTGGGGCGATCCACTGTGTTTGCGCCGTGCGTTCGCTGTCCGGTTGCTCTACCCAAGGCATGAGCAACACGAGCGGAACATCGGGGCTGTTCGCGGTGATGGTGAACCGGCGGCTGAAGCCAGAGCCCAGGCTCGTGGTCAAGCGGCGAGGTTCTTCCGT
Source organism: Pseudohongiellaceae bacterium (assembly GCA_047638635.1). GTDB lineage: Bacteria > Planctomycetota > B15-G4 > B15-G4 > B15-G4 > CAZIAK01. The sequence continues at coordinate 1,175 of JBLIMM010000124.1, forward strand.
GACCTGACCCACAGGGCGGTCGTTGGCATCTCTGAGTGTCGAAGTGATCGACGCTCCCGACCGGGGCGTAGAGATGGAGGTGAGGTCGACTTGCAGGGGCTGACGGTCAGGGACTGTGCCGTCTGTACGGTCAATGTCATCGCCCTCGGCCGATTGCGACTCCGCGAAGAACAAACCTGGGGGGCTGCCTTCTTCGTTCAACCAAACCACCGAGCCCAAGGGCACCAACGGTGCGCCTCCCCGGCCGGTCCAATCGTTGCGCTGGGCGAAGGGCCCTTGGCGCACAGCGAGCAAGCGCAGGTCGTCAGCGCGGTACTCAAACGTGAGCCCGTCCGTGGTGCCCAACAACAATCCCCGGGGATATGTCTGAGCGCCGCTGACCACCGGGCTCAGCAAACCCTTGGCCACCAACGGGAAGTCGCCCACGACCATCGCCGTGTCCTCCTCAGTGACCTCTGCCCGGGGAGGGCAGAGAGTGCGCACAAACACTGCCAGATCTTGCCGCTGATCGTCGGATAACCCGTCGCCAAACGAGGGCATGGGCGACCCCGGAATCCCATGAGTGATCGTGCGGAAGATCGCCAGCTCCGTGTCCCCAAACGAAAAGCCACCATCCTGAAAGCTCCGTGCCGGTCGATCGAGCTCTTCCGTGCCGTTGCCATCGCCGGTCTCACCGTGGCACTTCGCGCAGTGCTGAGCGAAGAGCAGCTGGCCGTCTTGGGCGGGGGCGGTTTGGGTGAGGGCGAGAGCGGCGATGGCGGCTCTCAGGGTGATCGAAAGGGGTGGGTGCATCGTGTGGGGGCCGGGAGGAACCGTCTCGTGACCAAGGGGCCTGGATACTAACGAACGCTGCTGTGCAGGGGGCAGCTGGTTCACGAAGCTCTGGGACTGGCGATCGATGAGTGAGGTCGCCGGTGGTGGTGAGTGCTTGCCTGGCGGCCCTCGGCGTCCTGAGTGGTCAGAGCTGGCGTGCGCGAACCGCTCGCCGGAACTCCACTCGACTGGGGAAGGCCGAGTGTGATGCCGTCGTCACTGGGAGCAGATTCTGCTGACTGGGTGGCCCAGACTCTTTGAGCTTCGCCTGAGGGCGGCCTTGCTATACCACCGATCGTAAGCGTTGGAGGTTGTTGAGATGGATGCCTGCTCGATGAGAGTGTCTCTGTTGTCTTGCGTGGCTTTACTGCTCTGCGGTCTCGCTGGCCGGGCTTCGGCGCAGGGGACTCCACTGCCCCCTTCCCTGGTGTCGGATTGGAGTCCTCTCGGAAGCAATTACAGTGGGATTCGATTCCTGCCGAGCACTGATCCGGCTGACAGATACCGGGTCAGCGCGGTCGTTCAGTTTGACACGGAGAAACAGCTGGTTTCGTTTCTCTGGGACATCATGCCTGCGGGCGGCCGGGGTCTCACAGAGAGAGTCGACCATGAAGTTTTATACAAGCCCACCGACATATGCACACAGAACGGCTACGGCCCAGTACTTTACGTTGCCGGGTTCATCGAAGAGTCTGCGCAGGTCATCGTTGAGGAATGGACGTTTCGCGAGGTCGTTGGGGAACGTCCGCAGGAAGGAACTGCGGTCTCTTCGCTTCCCATGACTCTTCAGAAACGCACGGTCCTGCTGACCGATAGCGTCGGCCCCTTGTTTGGGATGGCTTACAACTCTTGCTCGGAACGGCTGTGGCTTTTCGAAGGTGTGGCTCCGGGCACGGTGTACTCCCTGGGTAACGACGGGCTCTTGCAGTATCAGTTCGATGCTGCCTCGTGCCCCTGGCCATCGATGGCCACTGCTGGCCGCATTACCGCCGCGAAAATAGAACCCACGGCGCCCGATGGCGGTGGCTTCGTGATGTTCGCGCTCCCAGGTCGTTCATGGGAGAGGCTCCCAAGAACGACTGACTATGACATCGTGATACTGAGAGACTCAGACTGCGATGGAGTGCTGGATGAGTGCGTGAACGGTACGTGTCAGTCGCTCATCTTTGACAGGGACTACCTTGACCACGATCAGTACATGTATCAGTGATGTCTGTCACAGGCTCTCGCTGGTGATCGCCTCACCCCAACCGCGACACCCGCAGCAGCAGCTCATCCACATCAGCGTCATCGTGATACAGCGCGAAGCCTAGGCGCAGTCGGTCATCGCGCACATCCGTGGCGACGTGTTGCTCGGCCAGCGCTCGGTGCAGCTCTTGTCCTCGGTCAGACCGAAACGTCAAGAAGTGCCCACGCTCTGCAGTCTCGACCCCGGGGATCAGCTGCTCAGCGGTGAGTCCGTCGACGCTGTTCGGCAACTGGCTCAAGCCCTGCAAGAAGCGCTGTTGCAAGGCGACCACATGCTCATGAATCGTGGCGATCTCGATGCCCTCGCGGACCAACATGTCCTGCACGGCGTTGAAGCGGTACACCCCTGAGGGATCGAAGGTGGCGCCCAAGAACCGTGAGCCGTCCGTGGCGTGGGCCACCTCGCCCTCTTTGCGCCGCTGCAGCTCGCCGAAGCCTGCGTACCAGCCTGTGTTGACAGGGCGGGGCAGCACGCCCGGGGGGCAGTGCATGAAGCAGGCGCCTTCACCCGCCATGGCGTACTTGTATCCCCCGGACATGTAGAAGGCTCGTTGGGCGATGGAGGCCAGGTCTGTGGGGCGGGCGCAGAAACCGTGGTAGCCGTCGATGAGCACCACGGCGTTGGGGTGGCAGGCGCTCACGAGAGCGGCGAGATCTGGGACCACGAAGCCCGAGTCGAAGAACACCTGGCTGCAGTAGATCAGGTCGAGCTCTGGGCTGCTGGCCGCTGCGGCGAAGCGCTCGGCGAAGGTGTGGAAGGGCTCGGTGTCGATGATCGTGGCTTGCACTCGCCCGGCTTCGATCCAGCGGGCTAGCTGCCGTCCGAGAGAATGAAATTCGCTGCTGGTGGTGAGCCAGCGCACCGGGCGGTCGGTGTCGAAGCACGATTGAATGCGGGTGACGAATTCGTGGGTGTTCGGGGCCACGACGATGGTGGCTGGGTCGGGCAGGTTCAGGGTGCGGGCCACGTGGGCCTGAAACGCCGGTATGACGTCGCTGAAGATCGCTGGCCATTTGTCGTCGACCAGTTCTGCGGCGTCGTCCCAGGCCTGGGTTTGGGCTGCGAGGGACACGTCGGGCCACCAGTGGTGGCTGTGGGCCGCGAAGTGCAGGCGGTGGGCATCGCGAGCCTTGGCCGCGAAGCGACCGAAGAGGTGCTTGTAAGTCATGGACGGCACCCTATCACGGGGGCCGGGTGGTAGACTCCGCCCGCTCTTCTCTCTAGCAAAGCAGACCCCGTGCCCCCAGCAAGGCAGATCCCGTGGTAGATGTCGAGTACCTGATCATTGGCGGCGGCCCCTGTGGCATCGGCGCGGCCCGGCGCTTGGTGGAGTGCGGCCAGAGCGACGTTCTTGTCCTCGAGCGGAGCGACGTTTTTGGTGGCCTGGCTGGCTCTGAAACCGTCGACGGCTTCACCTGGGACTACGGCTGCCACGTGCAGCACAGCCACTACGACTACTTCGACAAGGCCATGACCGAGGCCCTGGGTGAAGACGGCTGGCTGTGGCACAACCGCGAGAGCTGGGTGCGCATGGACGGGCGCTGGGTGCCCTACCCGTTTCAGAACAACATCCACCGCTTGTCTGAGGCCGATTGCGCCCGCTGCCTCGAAGGCTTGCGCGAAGTGCACCGCCTACAGGGCAGCTACGAGTCGCCCCCAGAGAACTTCGATGAGTGGGCTCAGCGCACCTTCGGGGAGGGCATCTATGAGCTCTTCTTCAAGCCCTACAACTTCAAGGTCTGGGCCTATCCGCTGACCACCATGGGTTGGTCGTGGATCGGCGATCGCGTCTCTGTGCCGGACCTCTCCCGGGTCGAGGGCAACGTGGCCGAAAACAAAGACGACAAGGGTTGGGGACCGAACAGCACTTTTCGCTATCCCAAACGCGGTGGCGCCGGCGCGGTTTGGCGAGCGCTGGCGAAGCAGCTGCCCGACAGCATCAAGCGCACGAACGCCACGGTGGTTTCGGTCGATCTGCAGGGCCACTGCTTGACCTTGTCTGACGGGGAAACCGTCCGCTACAAGCAGTTGCTGAGTACCATGCCCCTCGACTTGCTGGCGAAAGCCACGGGTGAGCAGGAGCTGATCAGCGCTGCAGAGGGCTTGGTTTCGTCGGTCGTGCATGTGGTCGGGTTAGGCATGAACGGGACAGTCCCCGATGATCTTGCTGGCAAGGCTTGGGTCTACTTCCCCGAGGACGACGCGCCGTTTAACCGGGCCACGATGTACAGCAACTACAGTCCGTACAACGTGCCCGACCACACGAAGCACTGGTCGCTGATTCTCGAAGTGGCGCAGAGCAGCGAGCGCCCTGTGAACCGCGAAACACTCACAGACGATGTGATTGCCGGCTGCGTGTCCACGGGGATGCTCAAGGACAAGAGCGAGGTGTGCAAGGTCTGGGTGAAGACGTTGGATCACGGCTATCCCACGCCATCGATGGGGCGCGACGCTGCCCTGGCCGCTCTGCGTCCGGCGCTCGAAGCCCACGACGTGGCCAGCCGAGGTCGCTTCGGCATATGGAAGTACGAAGTCTCCAACCAAGATCACACCTTCATGCAAGGCGTCGAGTGGGCTGATCGTTTGCTCGGGAACATCGACCCGGAGGCGGGCCCAGAGCCCACGGTGAACCGTTCTACATGGGTCAACGTACGGAGTCGGGGGTGAAGTGATGGCGGGGGAGACCGAGGCTGATCAAGGGGATTTGCGGTCTGCGGGGAGTGACGGCGCCGAACGGGTCTTCTTGGGCTGGGACGGCCCGATGCTGGAGGCTGCAGCGGGTGAGCTGATCGATCAATATGGCAGCGACTTGCATGGCTTGGTGGTGGGGTTGCCCGGGAAGCGCGCAGGGCGGCGGTTGGAGGAGCTGCTCGCCGCTCGCGGGGTCATTCGTCCCGCAGAGATCACGACTGCGGGGCGCTTGAGCGACAGACTCTTGCTCATCGAGCAAACTGTGGCAGAGCGCAGCGCCCGCACACTCACCTGGGCGAAGGTCTTGCGCGGTGCGACGGACTTGTCGCCCCTGCTGGCTTTGCGTCCCGCTGAAGACGATGTGGCCAGTTGGTTGGCCTTGGCCGCCGAAGTGCGTGGCTTGCACGGCGAGCTGGTTGTGGAAGGCTTGGGCTTTGACACCGTGGTCGCTTGCCTGAAAGACTCTGCTGGACCAGCGAGCGAGATCAGCCGCTGGGAGTTGTTGACCAGTTTGCAGCAAGCGTATCGAGACGAGTTGGCATCCCATGGATTGGTCGATGCTCACGATGCCCGTTGGCAGGCGTTGCGCGCTGGAGCCCTGGACGATGGGCTGCAGGTGGTGCTGGTGGGTGTCACCGACATGTCGGGTTTGCTGCGGGAAACATTGCGCGCCTGTGCCGGGCGAGTGACGGCGTTCGTGGGTGCACCGCCTGCAGAGCAAGAGTCGTTCGACGAGCTGGGCGGTCTGTGTACCGGGGCGTTTCTCGATCGTCCCCTGCCCCTCGATCTCGACCATTGGTGGGTGGAGTCCGACCCCGCCGCTCAGGCTGAACGGGTGTTGTCGTTGATCGCTGAGAACGCCGGCGAGCGCTCGGCGAGCGAAATCACAGTGGGGCTACCGGACGAGCAGATCGAAGCGTCGTTGGTCTCTTGCCTCGCCGCAGCTGGAGTGCCTGCGCGAGGTGCGCAAGGGGCGAAGCTCTCCCAAGGAGCTGTTTCCCAGTTGCTCGGAGCTCTCGCGGCGTACCTGCGCGGCCGGGGCGTTGAGGCATTCGCGGCGTTGTTGCGCCACCCTGATCTGGAAGCGTTCTTGGCCAGCAAAGACGGGCCGTGTCCAGCGGAGTGGTTCGACGAGTGGTCTTCGGAACACTTACCCCGAGATGTTCCGAAGCGCTGGCGGCCGTTGAGTGATGATCAGCGGGATGCTGCCCGGGCCCAGGGGCTGTCCGACTTGAGCAAGGGTCTTGCCGAAGTCTTGGGCGATCTCGATGGCGGTGAACGCCGCTCCCTGGCCGCTTGGGCGCCTCACGTGCGCGAGGCTCTTGGCAAGGTCTATGGCGGCTGGAGTCTCACCACTTTGGATCGTCCGGCGATGGGCGATGGACAAGACGCTGCACAGCTCGCCGAGGCTCGCCTTGTCTACGAATCGCTGAAGTGGGCCGGGCGCGCATTGGCTGACCTGGAAGACCTGCCGAAGAGTCTGGTCGAAGGTTGGGACGTCAGCGCCGCTGATGCCGTGCGCTGGGTCGCCGACGCGCTGTCTACGGGTTTCCTTCCGGGGGCAGCAGGGGACGAATCTGTGGAGCTTCTCGGTTGGCTAGAGTTGCCCTTGGACGACGCGCCGTTGCTCATTGTGACGGGCTTCAACGACGGCCTCGTGCCTGAGTCCATCAATGGTCATGGCTACTTGCCCGATACTTTGCGACGACGGCTGGGCTTGCCCAACAACGACGACCGCCTGGCTCGGGATGGCGCGGCATTGACCATGATGGTGCATTCCCGAGACACGGTGCACTTCGTGGGTGGCCGGCGCTCCCTCAGCGGCGACCCGCTGCTGCCGAGCCGCTTGGCCTTCGCCTGTGATCGGGAGCAGTTGCCGTTACGAGTGGAGGCTGCGTTTCCCGAAAGCGACGCCGAGGCTCCGGCGCCGGCGGCAGCCATGGAGAGCGCTGCAGACACCACGCCCTCAGTGCCCCCGTGCCCCGAAGTGTCACGTCCCTTAGAGGCGATGTCCGTCACGGCTTTCGGTAGCTATCTGCGCTCGCCCTACAGCTTCTATCTGGAGAAGCGCCAAGGGCTGCGCCGCGCTGAAGATGGCCAGCGCGAAATGGACGGTTTGGTCTTCGGCAATGTGACCCACGCTGTCCTCGAACGTTTTGGCCGCAGCGACGTGAGAGACTCGTGCCGAGCTGTAGTGATCGACAAAGCGCTGCAAGAGTTCTTGAGTGCGGTCGCCGAAGAGCGCTTTGGGAGGTCGCCCCAACCGGCGGTGGCCGTGCAGTTACAGCAGCTGGGTCAGCGCTTGCAGAGATTCGCACAGGACCAAGCGGCGTGGGCGGCCAACGGCTGGCGCATCGAGGCGGTGGAGTGGGCCCCCGAGGGAGGCGCAGTGCCGCTGCTCGTGGACGACGAGGTGATCGCTCTACGAGGTCGCATCGACCGCATCGATCGCAACGAGAACACTGGCCAACTGGCGATCCTCGACTACAAGACCGGCGAGACCATCGACAAGCCTGCGCTCACTCACGGCCCAGATAAAAACGGCTGCTGGAAGGACTTGCAGCTGCCCCTGTACGTGCTCCTCGCAGAGTCATGGGACGCGGTTGCTGACACGCAGCTGGGCTACTTCGCGCTGCCTCAAGACAGCGCCAAGGCCGGTGTCTTGCTCGCAGATTGGAGGCCCGTAGATTTGGCCAGAGCTCACTACGTGGCCGAAGAAATTGTCCGTCGTGTGCGCCGCAACGAGGTCGCTGACTTGGGTCGCTACCCGGGGGATGACCCTGTGTGGGGAGCCATCGCGGGCATTGGCCTCGTGGGCGGCCCGGTCCCTAAGCGATTTGTGATGACCATGCCTGAACCCGAGAGCGAAGAGGGGGAGGTCTCACAGTGACTGTCGCCCATCGAGTGATCTTGGCTTCGGCAGGAACGGGCAAGACGTTTCAGCTGAGCCACCGCTACATCGGCTTACTCGCTGAAGGTGCTTCGCCCGAGCAGATCTTGGCGACGACGTTCACGCGCAAGGCAGCTGGCGAGATCTTGGAGCGCATTCTGTTGCGCTTGGCAGCCGCAGCAGCCAACGAAGACACGGCCAGAGAGTTGGGCGAGATCATCGGTCGTGGGGATGTGACGTCGTCCCAGTGTCTCGACTGGCTGTCGCTGTTGGTGGGCCGCCTCGATCGCTTGCAAGTGCGCACCCTCGACTCGTTCTTCGTGCACTTGGCCACGCTCTTCGGACACGACTTGGGCTTGCCTCCAGGTTGGAGCCTGGCTGACGAGAGCGACCTGGTGCGTATCCGCGACGAGGCTGTGGCGGGGATGACGGCGGCCATGGAACCAAGCGAGGCCGCCGCGCTTATTCGCGACCTGAAGCAGAGCGGCGAGGGCCTCACGCGCAGCACTCATGAAGTGCTGCGGGACCGAGTGGTGAGCGACGCCTTTGCTCTACACCGAGTGGCTCGCCCCGGTGCTTGGGAGCGCTACTCTGCACCGCCCGCCGTAGACGAGAACGTGCTGGTGCGGGCCATGGAAGAGCTCGAAGTGGTGGAGTTGCCCACGACAAAAGCTGGCAGGCCATCGAAACGTTGGGAGAGCGCTCGGGACTCGGTGCTCAACGGTGCGCGCTCCGGCGACTGGAAAACTGTCGTCGGTAAGGGCCTGGGCAAGGCGCTGCTGGTGAACGGCGGCCTGTTCTACAACGAGAAGATCCCCGAGGACGTGGCCGGCATGCTGCGGCCTATGTTGTCTCAGGCTGCGCACGAGCTGCTCGGCTCTTTGGTGAGTCTCAACCGTTCCTACGGCACGCTGCTAGATCGCTACGCCACCGCTGAAGCCGTTGCCAAATTGGCTCTACGGCGCCAGGGTTTCGATGACATCCCCGCTGCTTTGTGCGGCGGGCCTGCGGTGAGCAGCGAGGCCATGTCTCACCGACTGGACGGGCGGGTTGAGCACTTGCTGCTCGACGAGTTCCAAGACACGTCGGTGCAGCAGTGGGCCGTGCTGGCGCCGCTCGCCCAAAGATTGGTAGAGCCTGGCCCTGGCCATCGTTCGTTCTTCTGCGTGGGGGATGTGAAGCAGTCGATCTACGGTTGGCGTGGGGGCGAGAGCCGCTTGCTCTCAGACTTGAGTGAGCGCTTGGGCTTGGGCCAGCCGGACACCATGGTGTTGTCCCGACGCTCGTCACCTGTTGTGCTCGATACAGTCAATCGAGTGTTCAGCAAGGTGTCGCTTTCTCCGGTGTTCAAGAACGAGCCAGCGCGCGAGGCCGCAGCAGAACGTTGGCAAGCGGGCTTCGAAGAACACCAAGCTCACACACCCTTCCCTGGGCATGCTGCTTTGTTTGCTGTGGCGAGTCTTGGGGCCACGGTGGGCGAGCAGTCCGATGATGTGGTGGCCGCGGCCGCCGAACACGTGCGGGGCATGACCTCTCGCGGACCTTGGCTCACCGTGGGCGTTCTGGTGCGGCGCAAAGCCATCGCCACCAAGCTCATCGCGAAGCTGCGCGGTCTTGGCGTAGAAGCCAGCGGAGAGGGAGGCACGCCGTTGACGGACAGCGCGGCGGTGCGCCTCGCGCTTTCCGTGTTGCAGCTTGCGGACCACCCTGGAGATTCGGCGGCTGGTTTTCACGTGGCTCACTCGCCCCTTGCAGAAGCGCTCGATTTGACAGTAGGGAGTGATGCTCGCGCACGGCGACGGTTGTCCCTGCGAGTGCGCCGAGCCTTGCTCAGCCGAGGCTACGGGGCGTGGTTGTCCGAGCTAGCGGCGCTGATCGCGCGGTGCCCTGAGTTCAACGATCGAGACCGTCGACGCTTCGCTCAGCTTGTGGACTTGGGCCTCACGGCAGGGCCCCGAGCGGGCTTGCGTCCCGCTGATTTTTGTCGACAGGTACGAGTGACTTCCGTAGAGGACACCGCTGCGGCAAACGTGCGGGTGATGACCGTCCACGCCAGCAAAGGGCTCGAGTTCGACGCAGTCGTCTTGGCTGATCTTGATGGGGAGCTGGCCCGGCCGCCGAAGCTGCTCGTGGGACAGCCGGACCCGTGGCAAGGTCCCGCATCGTTGCTTGCTGGAGTGAGTAAAGAGTTGCTCCCTCTGGACGAGAACCTTGAGTTGCTTTCGGGAGAGACCTGGGGGCGCTCGGTGGAAGAAGCCCTGTGCGTGCTGTACGTGGCGCTCACCCGCGCTGCCCGCAGCGTCGATCTGTTCGTGGCGCGCCCTGCTCCGACAGCGAAGAAGGGTGGCACGATCAAGCGCACCTTCGGGACCCTGTTGCGAGCTGCCCTGCGGCAACCAGACGCAGACGTAGCAGCAGACTCAGCAGAAGACGTAGCGCTGGAGGCAGACTCCGAGAACGCCGGCGGAGGAGTGTCGGGACACGCTGACTTGCAGCCGCAGTGGTTGCATCCCGATTCCGCTGACGACTGGTGGCTCCATGTTCCGGGAGCTGCTGCCGCGGCAGCTCAGCCGGGCGATGAGCTCGGAGCTACTGAGACCACTGAACACGTTGCGCCGAAGCCTCGCTCCCGAAGCGCAGGGGGCTCGGTCGTTTTGCAGCCGTCCTTGCGCCCTCGTTTTTTGTCCCGTCGGGCGCCGTCGTCCGCGGAGGGCGGTGGTGTGGTCAGGCCACGGGACTTGCTCGCAAACGACAGCGACTTCGCCAAGACTCGCGGCTCGGCTGTGCACTTGTGGTTCGAGCAGATCGAGTGGCTCGACGATTTCTCGATGACTGACGGCAAACTCTTGTCCCTCGCCAGGCAGCGCTTGGGCGACCACGCGTTGTTTGAGGTTTGGTTGGCCGAGTGGCGCGGCTGGTTGGCCGGAGATGTCACGGTGGGCTTGCTCACGCGTCCCAGTGACGAGCCCGAGGTGTGGCGGGAGCGGTCCTTCCTGTTGCCCGTGAAGTCGGGCTCGGGCCAGCAGCTCCTGGGCGGTGCGTTTGACAGGGTGCACCTGCATCGTGACAGCGAGGGCGTCACGGCGGCCACGGTGATCGACTTCAAGAGCGATGGGATCGGGGACGAAGCGCAGCTGGCTAAGAAGCGTCATCACTACGGGCCCCAGCTCGCCGAATATCGCACCGCAGTGGCGCAGCTCACAGGCTTGGACGAAAGCGCCGTCCGCTGCGTGCTGCTCTTCGTCGCGGCGAACCGTCAAGTCGACGTCTAGCAGCGTGGGCGTAAAGTATCGCGCGCCGAGCACACCTCGATGGGGCCGGCTCTTCGCTGTCGAATCCTCGTCGAATCCTCGTCGAATCCTCGTCGAATCCTCGTCGAATCCTCGACGCATCCACTGATT
>JBLIMM010000125.1:0-12185 GCA_047638635.1 Pseudohongiellaceae bacterium
ACCGGATCGAGAGCACCGTCCCGAGCGAGCTTTGTCAGGTCGCGACCGAACGCATTCAGCGCCGGAGTCTTACCCTTTGCGCCACGGGGGCTCTGGCCGGGATCGACCTCTTCGCCCTCTGTCACGGCCTCGCCGCCTTCTTCGGCACCCTCTTGTTGAGGACCACCCAAGAACTCGAGCACTTCTTCGCGCACGTCTTCGAGCTTGACCGTCAAGTTGGTCAACACACGCGCGGCGATACCCTCGCTCTCTTTGATCAGCCCGAGCAGCAAATGCTCTGTGCCGATGTAGTTGTGGCCCAGCTGGCTGGCCTCTTCGAGAGAGAGCTCAAGCACCTTCTTCGCTCGGGGCGTGAACGGAAGATTGCCCATGGGCACCATGGTGGCGCTGCCCTTGACCAGCTTCTCCACCTCGGTGCGGATGTGCTTCAGGTCGATGCCCATGCCACGGAGCACGTTCGCCGCCACACCGCTGCCTTCTTGGACGAGGCCCAGCAAGATGTGCTCAGTTCCGATGTACTCGTGGTTCAGGCGTTGCGCCTCTGCCTTGGCGAGGTTCATCACCTTGCGGGCGCGGTCTGTGAAGCGGTCGAACATGGCTGTGTCCTAGGTGGATTACCGAAAGGTGTTACTGGTCGTAGGTGGCGGGCCCGAGAAGCGTATCTCGGATCAACCTGGCTCGCACTGCGTCCCGGTCATCTGCAGAAAGGTCACGCCGTTCGCGCAGCTGCAAATGCCCAGGGCGAAGGGTCACCATGAGGCGTTGGATAGTTCCCACATCGACTTTGTCGATGATTTTCTGGTGTAAGCCGAGCCGTATTGCTGAGAGGTGGCTCAGGGCCTCATGAGAAGAAATCTTGCGAGCCGACGTTAGTAACGCCCAAGCCCGCCAAACGTGGTCTTCTAGCTGAACTTTGTGCTCTTGCTGGAAAGCCTCGCGATTCCGACGCTCCCAGTCGACCACCATCTCGGTCAATGCCGAAACATCCTCGATGGTCTTCGCCTGGTTCTTGCCCAGCGTGATCTGATTGCTGATCTGAAAGAAGTCGCCCTCTGCCCGGCTACTCTCGCCAAAAATGCCGCGAACCGTCAGGCCGAGCTGCTGGGCGGCATTATGCATGCGCACGATGTCCCGCTCTCTTCCAGCCCCTTTGCTGTCCGGCTGGCGATAGGCCAGGGCCGGCAGGTGCAGCATGACGGAGACTCGCAAGCCCGTCCCCGTGTTGGTGGGGCAGGACGTACGGAAACCAAAGCGCTCGTCGAAGGCAAAGGTGACGTGGCCTGCCAAACGATCATCAAGGGTGTTGATCTTGGCCCCCAAGGAGCCCAAGTCGAACCCCGGAGCGAAGACTTGCAGACGCAGGTGATCTTCTTCGTTGACCATCACGCTGACCGTGCCATCGGCGCTAAAAGCGACCCCACGGCTCTGATCGTCGACCACATGTTCGTGGCTGACCAGGTGCCGCTCGAACATGGCCTCCCGTTCGTTTTTCGACAGGTCATTCAACGAGTGGTAAATCAAACTCGGATCGACTTCGTTGAGCACGCCACGGAGGTACAGCTCCAAGCGTTCCCCTTCGCCATCAGCGAACCGTGGCTTAAATCGGAAGCCGTCAATATTTCGAGCGAGTCGCATGCGCGAAGAGACCACAACGTCGCTCTCGGGCCCTGTTTCAACCAGCCAGAGGGCTGGCGGCTGGAGACCGTCGGACCCGGGCTCCTGAGGGAACAGCGATGCTTGGTCGTCAGGTGTGTCCAAAGCCTAGGCTCCCTCGGGAGCAGTCTCGCCGGGACCGTCGGTGAGAGGCTCGCTTGACCGTGGCGACGAGACAACGACAGAGCTCTCTGTCAGCCGCCTGATTTCGTCGCGCAACTGAGCCGCCAGCTCGTAGTCTTCGGTTTCGATCGCTTTGCCCAGCTTCTCACGGGCAGTCACGATCTCGCTGTGGACATCACCGCGAATGGCACCACCGCCCCCGGGCAACTTGCCCGCGTAACGGCTCGCCCCGTGGATGCGCTCAAGCAGCGCCACCACTTCTTCGCCGAACACGTCGTAGTCGTGAGAGCAGCCGAAACGCCCCTGCTGGCGAAACTCACCGTAAGTCATGCCGCACTCGGGGCAGCTCTTTTTCAAATTCGACGCCTGCCGCTTCGACAAAGCGTGGGTCGGTTCAAAGTTTGCTAACAGCTTCTGAATCTCTTTACTCGCCTGGGGGACATGCAGCACCCGTGCGCACTCCTCGCAGAAGTGTCGCTCGGTCTTCTCCCCCCCTTTGATCTCAGTGAGGTGGATCGTCGCGGGGTTGTTGCAGCGGTTGCAGGAGTGAGGCATGAAAGGTCAGCTGAAAAACAGGAGTTTGAACACCCGGTTCTAGCAATCCGGCCCCATTCAGGACAGGGGTTCGGGGGCAACCAAGCCCTTCACTGCCCCACGGAACGCCAGACCACGGGCAGCAAAGTGCACAAACTGGTCGTGGGACGAATAGCCCGGGGACAACACAACGGTGTCTCCTTCTCGGGCCCAGCCGCCAGCCAGGGCAACCGCCGCCTCCAAAGTTCCCGCGAGACGCCAACTTACGCCCGCAGCCGAGAGGGCTTCTCCCAGCCTCTGCCCCTCTTCGCCGATCGTGAGCACATACCGGGTGTATTGGGCCGCTGCGGCCACTAAAGGGTCCGCAACCAAGCCCTTGTCGTGCCCCCCAGCGATGAGCAAACACCGCCCCGACTGCTCTCCTTGGGCCGGCTTCATCATCAACGCAGCCAAAGACGCCGCGGTGGACTCAGGGGTCGTGGACACGGAGTCGTCGACCCAGAGCACGCCTCCTCGGGTCGACACGGTCTCTAGCCGGTGTGGAGGGAGCTGGAATCCGCCCAATGCTTTGGGCAGAGCCTCGATGACCTGGGGCAATCCACCAACCACAGCGGACGCCGCCAACGCTGCTGCCGCCAAATCGAGCCTGTTGGCCCGACCCGGTAGGGGCATCTCATCGCTAGAGAAGACTTGGCGACCCTGGGCATCAACGATGTGCCCCTCCGAGTCCACACCCAGATGAGGTGTGTCAGAGCCTTCGTTTTCCCTGACCAAGCTGCTCCCAAACCACAGCGCAGTCGACCCTGCGGGGCGCGCCAAACCTGCCACGACCTGGTCATCGGCGTTCAGCACAACCGTGTGCGCCCGAGCCATTACCGCAGCCTTCGCCGTGCAATAGGATGCGAAATCACCGTGACGATCCAGGTGATTAGGGGTGATGTTGGTCACCACCGCCACATCAGGACCCTGCCCCAGCAATGCCAAGGTTTCCAGCATGAATGACGAAAGTTCGAGGACCGCCACCGTGCCCTCGGCCAGATGATCGAGGCGCTCCAAAAGCGAACCGCCAAGGTTCCCGCCCGCCACCGCCGACTGACCGCAGGCCTCCAAAATCGCTTGAGTCAGTGAAACCGTCGTGGACTTACCGTTGCTGCCCGTGACACCCACCACGGGACCGGGCCAACGCTCCATGAGCAAGGCCACCTCGCTGCTCACAGCCACTCCCGCCGACATGGCCCGCGCCACTAACGGTGCGTGGAGCGGAACAGCCGGGTTGACCACGAGCAAATCCGCAGACTCCACGGAAACCCCGTCGTGAGTACCCAATATCAGGGTCGCACCCCGATCAGCCAGGTCGCCAACGGCATCCCCGAGAGACTCCCGAGACGCGAGATCGGTGACCAACACCTCGGCCCCTTGAGCCAGAAGCCAGCGAGCCACACCGTGACCTCCGCCGAAACGCCCCAGGCCCAACACGATGGCCCGGCGCCCCGCCCAAGAGGTCACCGCTACAGAGGACGACGTCGTCTGGGACACGGTCAGGGATCTAAGCCAGGCTGGCTTGCGCTTCCGTCCGTGCTCTTTGGAGGGGCCAGGCGGTGCTCATGAAAAGCAGCCTTCCGAGCAGCCAACAGGCGCTTTAGGGCCTGAAGCTCCGCGAAAACGTCCTGAGCATCAGCGAAATCTCCGCCTAGCTCTGCTGCGGGGGTCAACTCGACCGCCACGTAATGATCGTCTTCAAGAGGCGCTGGCCAGAGCAGATCAGAGAAGAACGACATGGGGAAGTACTGCCACCAGGGCCGCACCACGTCGATCTCCCGGACATCCCGGGCAGAGCCCTCTCGGCGAAGCTCTAAACGGCGCACCCCATAGGACAGAAAGACCTCGGTGTACGGCGTCGTGCCCGCAAGCCGGCCGTCGAGCAAGACCTGTGCCCCAGAGGGCGAGCTGTCGATGTTCAGCGTGCGGGTCACCCCACAGCCCACCATCAAAACTGCGCAGACCAGCAGAGTGGTCAATCGAGACGGCGAGTTTCGCACCTGATACAGCAAGGGCAGCGGCCGTCTCAAGAGGGCAAATGGCGGACAGGGCGGGATTCGAACCCGCGGACGGGAAAAAAACCCGTCAACAGATTAGCAATCTGCCGCAATCGACCACTCTGCCACCTGTCCGCACAAGCGGGCGGATTCTCATCGGCGGAGGGGCCGCTGTCAACGGCGGAGAGCAAGAGCAAATGACGAGATCCTCTCAGCAGAGGACTGGCGGAGGGAGTGGGATTCGAACCCACGAGACCCGAAGGCCTAACGGTTTTCAAGACCGTCGCAATCGACCACTCTGCCACCCCTCCGAAAGTTCAATCGTCTTCGCTGCTGTTTTCCCCATCTGCTTGCTGTTGCGGTTCCTCAGGCGGAGATTCTACCGCACCGATGTCGTCGAGAATCTTCTCTGCGGCATAGATCGGGCAGCTCATTCCTGTGGCGATGGCCACGGCGTCTGAGGGCCTGGCATCAATGCTGAAGCTGCGGCCATCATCGGCCTCGAAGTTCATCCGAGCGTAGAAAACTTGGTCACGAACCTCAGTGACCTGCACATTCTCAAGAGTCAGCGCCGTTGCATGGACCAACGAGGCAAAGAGATCGTGGGTCATTGGACGCCGAGTGCTCTCGCCGTGAACCTTTCGATAAATCTCCGCCATCTCGGTTTGGTGAACGATCACGGGGAAGACCCGTCCGCCATCGAGCTCACGGAGATACATGTGGCACTCGCTGGCACGATCGCTTTGGATAATGCGACAAAGCTCGACCTGTTTCATGCCCATGGCGGGAGTATAGCGTCCGTCGACCGCAGCTTTCGCCCAGGCACTTCGGCTCGAGCCCGAACAACGATCCGACCACGAGGTCCCGGCCCATGGATTGCCTCCCTTTGGCGCCCTGGCCAAGGCGCCAAAACGACACGCACAAGGGCACCTACGGCACGGTGTTGGTCATCGCAGGGTGCCGTAGCTACCCCGGCGCGGCGATCTTGGCAGCCCTGGGAGCGGCACGCCTCGGCGCCGGATTAGTGCGCCTCGCCGTCCCCCAAGGGATCGTCGCCGAGGTCCTACCCGCCGTTCCCTTTGCCACAGTACTGCGCTGCCCCGAGACGCCCGAAGGCGGTTTGGCCTTAGAGGCGGCTGGAGCGCTACTCGCCGCAGCCCGCACCTCCCAAGCCGTGGTGATCGGCCCTGGCCTGGGCACCGCACGGGCCTCCGGCGAACTCCTGGCAGCGGTCGTGCCTGATTTGGCCGCTCCCCTTGTGGTTGATGCAGACGCGCTCAACTTGCTCGTGGGCCTGGGCGCACCTCAACTGCTGACCCCGCGCGCGCAACCCACGGTACTGACCCCACACCCCGGCGAGTTCGGCCGACTGACCGAGTCGCCAGCTCCCAGCGGGGACGCAGCCAGGGCTCGGGCAGCAACCACTCTGGCCCAGGATCTCGGGGTCGTCGTCGCCCTGAAGGGCCACCACACGGTGGTCACCGACGGTCGCCGGCTCTACGCCGAGCCCGCAGGAAACCCCGGCATGGCCACCGGTGGCATGGGCGATGTTCTCGCCGGAGCCATCGCCGCCGTCCTCGCCAGGGAGAATCACTCAGCGAGCGAAGATCCCGCTGCAGACACTGCCTTGGCTGTGCACCTCCACGCTCGGGCCGGAGACCTCGCGGCCGCCGACCTAGGCCAAGACGGTCTTCTCCCCCAAGATGTGGCCGAGAGGCTGGGGTTCGCTGCCCGGGAGATTCAGCAGAAAACCCAGAGATAGCCCGGACTTTCTGCCCCCATCCGTCCTCCTCGAGAGACTCAAAGGGGCAGCGAAGACGAGTGACTTCTCATGGGGTATCCTGCACGGAATTTCGTAGACCCATGAAACTGCATCAGTCGGAGCAAGACCCGTGCCTAGACGTGACGACATCCATCGCATTCTTATTGTGGGCGCGGGCCCCATCGTCATTGGTCAGGCCTGCGAGTTCGACTACTCGGGGACTCAAGCCTGCAAGGCCCTTCGCGAAGAGGGCTACGAGGTCATCCTCGCCAACAGCAACCCGGCGACGATCATGACCGACCCGGAGTTCGCTGACCGCACGTACATCGAGCCCGTCACGGTTGAGACGGTCGCGGCGATTATCGAGCGCGAACGGCCCGACGCCATTCTGCCCACCCTCGGCGGGCAGACGGCGCTCAACGTGGCTGTGGGTCTGCACGAGGCAGGCGTCCTCGAGAAGTTCAACGTGGAGATGATCGGCGCCGCCTACGACGTGATCCAGAAGGCTGAGGACCGCCACCTCTTCAAAGAGGCCATGGCACGGGTGGGCGCTGCCGTGCCCGACTCAGGCATCGCCTACACCCTCGACGAAGCGCTAGCTGTTGTCGAGCGACTCGGTTTGCCGGTGGTCATTCGTCCAGCCTTCACCTTGGGCGGTACGGGCGGCGGCTTGGCCTACAACCAAGAAGAGTTCGAGCAGATCGCCAAGCGGGGCCTCGAGCTCTCGCTGAACAGCGAGATCTTGATTGAGACCTGCATCGCCGGTTGGAAGGAATACGAGCTCGAGGTCATGCGGGACCGCAAGGACAACGTGGTCATCGTCTGCTCCATCGAGAATCTCGACCCCATGGGCATTCACACGGGCGACTCGGTCACCGTGGCGCCCCAGCAAACGCTCACCGATCGCGAGTACCAAGAGATGCGCGATGAGTCGATCGCCATCATTCGCGAGATCGGCGTAGAGACCGGCGGTAGCAACATTCAGTTCGCGGTGAACCCCGAGAACGGCGACCGCATCGTCATCGAGGTGAACCCGCGCGTCTCGCGCAGCTCGGCGCTGGCATCGAAAGCCACGGGGTTCCCCATCGCGAAGATGGCAGCCAAGCTCGCCGTGGGTTACAGCCTCGACGAGATCAACAACGACATCACCCGTAAGACACCCGCCTGCTTCGAGCCCACCATCGACTACGTGGTGGTGAAGATCCCGCGCTTCGCCTTTGAGAAGTTCCCAGCGGCGGCCGCAGAGCTCGGCACGCAGATGAAGTCCGTGGGTGAGACCATGGCCATTGGACGCAACTTCCGCGAGGCCCTGCAAAAAGCCCTGCGCGGAACGGAAACCGGCTACGACGGCCTCGGCCTGCACAAGGGCGATCGCTGGCTTCCCAGTGCGGCACGGATGCGGCGCTCCGTAGACAAGCGTGCGCTCAGGCGCCAACTGGCGAAGTCCATCCCCGACAGGTTGGTCATTGTGCGCGACGCACTCTGGGCCGGCATGGACATGGAAGAGATCTACCAGCTCACCAAAATCGATCGCTGGTTCTTGCGGCACTTGGTGATCTTGATCGACATCGAAAAGAGCATGGCCGAGTACAACTCCTTCGAGGAGGTGCCCTCCAGCGCGCTGCTCCACTTCAAGCGCAACGGCTTCAGCGACAAGCAGATTGCTGCGGTCTACGGCACTGAAGCTGCGCGGGTTCGGTTGCGTCGAAAAGAGCTGGGCTTGGTCCCTACCTTCAAGCGCATCGACACCTGCGCCGCCGAGTTCGAATCGTTCACGCCGTACCTCTACTCGACCTACGAAACCGAATCCGAAGTGGAGCAAACTTCGGCGAAGAAGATCATGGTCATCGGCGGCGGCCCGAACCGCATCGGCCAAGGCATCGAGTTCGACTACTGTTGCGTCCAGGCGTGCTTGCGTCTGTCGGAGCAGGGGTACGAAATCATCATGGTCAACAGTAACCCTGAGACCGTTTCCACCGATTTCGACACTTCCGATCAGCTGTTCTTTGAGCCCGTCACCATGGAAGACGTGCTGAACGTTCACGACACCCAGGACATTGTCGGGGCCATCGTGCAGTTCGGCGGACAGACGCCACTGAACATCGCCCTCGGTCTTGAGCGTGCTGGGGTCACCATCTTGGGCACGTCTCCCGCAGCGATCGACATGGTCGAGGATCGCGAGAAGTTCAAGGAGATGCTCCACGAGCTGCAGATCCCCCAGCCCAACAACGGCATCGCGACCAACGCCGAAGAAGCTGAAGAGATCGCCGAGCGCATCGGCTATCCAGTGGTTGTGAGGCCCTCCTACGTTTTGGGCGGGCGAGGCATGGACATCGTCTACACCCGCAAGGCCCTGTCCCACTGGATCGTCACCGCTGTGCGCGCATCACCTGAGCGCCCGATTCTGATCGATCGCTTTCTCGAAGACGCCATCGAAGTCGATGTGGATGCCTTGTACGACGGCGAGACATTCGTCATCGGCGGCATCATGGAACACGTCGAGCCTGCTGGCGTGCATTCCGGCGACTCCACTTGCGTGCTGCCCCCCTTTAGTCTCTCCCCGGAGATTCAGGACACCATCCGCGACCACACGATGCGGATGGCCAAGGCAGTGGGTGTGCACGGCGTGATGAACGTGCAGTTCGCTGTGAAGGACGGCACGGTCTACGTCATCGAGGTCAATCCACGTGCTTCACGAACGGTGCCTTTCGTATCCAAGGCCATCGGCACCTCCATCGCTGGTGTGGCCGCACGAGTCATGGCCGGCGAGAGTTTGATCGAGATCGGCTTCGACAAAGAAATCATCCCTGAGCATTGGTGCGTCAAAGCGCCTGTGTTCCCCTTCACGAAGTTCCCCGGCACGGACATCATTCTGGGCCCGGAGATGAAGTCGACCGGTGAAGTCATGGGCATCGACAACGATCTCGGCTGCGCGGTCTTCAAGGCCTTTGACGGTGCAGGGCGCACCTTGCCCCTCGAAGGCAAAGTGCTTGTCTCGGTCAAAGAAAAAGACAAGCCTGCTGCCATCGACTTGGCCAGAGAGTTCCACGACCTGGGGTTCCAGATCGTCGCCACTCCGGGGACGAGCAAGGCTCTCGCCGACGCGGGGATTCCGTCTCAGTCTGTTTCGAAACGAGAAGAAGGGCGACCGGATGTCACCGACGTCATCGCCAATGGCGAAGTTCAGTTGGTCATCAACACGCCATCTGACGATCCGCTTGCCCGAGACGACGAAAAGGCGATTCGCACGGCGGCCTTGCTGCGAGACATCCCCACGCTGACCAGCGTGTTTGGGGCGACCATCGTGGTGACGGCTATCGAGTCCATGCGCAAGCGCGGCTTGTCCGTGCGCTCAATGCAGGAGTTCACCGCGCAACCAACGGCCAAAAGCGCCAGCTCACTTGAGAACGGCTAGATCGGCGACTGTCCGTCGATCCGCCCGTCTTCCGCATCGATCTTGCCCTTGGTGTCCGCGAAGTCATCGGCGCTACAGATGCCCTTGTCGACCAAGACGCGTTGCATCGTCTTTCTCGCGAGAGCCAACTCGCCAAGGGCTCGTTCTAGCCGAGCATCGTCGTATCTACCACCGGATGCTCGCAACTCGCGCAACTCACTACGAACAGACTGAGCTTCTCGCGTTACCGTCTCGATGCGGTGGTGCTGGTAGGCGTCAAAAATCCAGTTGATCAAGCTCATGGCTCGCTCCGCTCTAAGAGCGGAGCGAGCATCTTGCCACAGCTGACGGCAGGCCCTACTCGGCGAGCTTGTCGAGTTCGCTGCGCACATCTGCCAACTCTGACTCGACATCTTCCGAGTCACCATCTAAATCAATCACGGTGTCTCCCCCTCTGTTCGTGTTTGCGGCAGGCAAGCGAGCGGTGAGAGTCATCAAGTCCAGCGAGAGTGGCGGCGGCGATGCCACCGGAGGCGTGTTGATTTGGATCGGAGTTCCCGCTGAGCCATTGCTGGGGCTAGCAAAGCTCTTGGGTTCATCATTGGCCTCAGCGAGGGCATCACGAATGGCAATGATGAGCTCAGCTTCGTTGCATGGCTTGGTGAAGAACTTAGCGATACGCCCCTGGTTCACTGCGGCGATGACCACCTCTAGGCGCGCAGTTCCTGTGAGCATCATGCGCACCACGTCAGGCCAACGCTGGTGAACTTGGCTCAACAGCTCGCTGCCCGTCATCCCCGGCATGTTCTCGTCAGCCAACATCACGTCAACGTGGCGGCTCTCGAGAATGGTCAGGGCTGCTTGGGCGCAATCCGCGTAGACCAGTTCGAGGGGCTCCCTGTGCAGGGAACGCCGCAGGGCCTGGTAGATGCGCGGTTCGTCGTCGACGATGAGCAGGGTGGCTTCCATGGTCGAATCTCTCAGAGTGTTCAGTTCGGCGAAAGGGCGCGTTGGCGCCCGGCATTACGTCGTCGGGGAATCCCCGAACTGCTATCGACCCTCGGGCTCAGCAAAGTGAGCCTCGAATCGAAGCGACCCCATGGTGCAGGCCAGAACCGCCTCAAGAGCATCGGCCGCAAAGCCCCATCCGGGCAGCATCCACGACAACAATGCCAGTCCCTGTGGGTCGGGTACAAAACTCGCCAAGGGTGACAGCAGGCAAGAAAGCGATGACCCGTCAGGTCGGCCTTCGTCAATCTCAGTGCCCGCAGCCAACCAAGGCCCATCGAAACCCGGAAGCACTGTGTCGACCGCCTCTACCGAGAGTGCCGCGAAGAGAACCTCTCGCGGGCCCGCTCCCTCAACGATGCCCTTTGGCGAGAGGTCATCTCCCAAGCCAACAGGATTCACCTCGGCTATCGCCGCAGACACACGACGAAAGAGATCCTGATCGACTTCGAGAAACTTAATCAGTGGCTCCCGAAGACAGGCAGACTCGCTCGCCACTTGCAGCACTCCGTGCCAGGTCTTTCTCACGCCCAAGGGGAGTGCCCACAATCCGCGAAGATTGGGATCCTCCCGCCCCTTCAGCATGTCAGCCATCGACAGTGCTTGCTCGAGTTCCAGTTCCACTAACGAGATCGGGCAGGGCTTGTCCACAAAACGATGAGCCCCCCCGGGGACAACGCCGATCAACTCTTCGGTCTGCCCAGAGAGCATCAACCTCGCAGCCAGAGGGTTGCGTTCAGCTGCACGCCTCAGGACAGCGACCCCGTTCACCACCGGCATACGCATGTCGCTGACCACGACATCGAACACCTTCTCGTCGAGTCGCTTCAGCGCCGTGGTGCCATCGCCCACAAACTCCATTTCCCAAACATCTCGACGACCGTGCAGCTGACGCCGCAGGCCACTCAAGATCCGACGCTCGTCATCAACAAACAGGATCTGCTTCAACGGGCTTCTCCTCTAAGCTGTGGTGCTGGTGCGCGGGCAGGCGAATGATGAACGTCGTGCCAACGCCCACCTCTGTCTCAAAGTCGAGAGTGCCGCCGTGCTTGTCGACCACCACAGAGCGCGCAATCGCAAGACCGAGGCCAGTGCCCCGACCTATCTCTTTCGTGGTGAAGAACTGGTCGTAGATCTTGGCCCGAGCGTCTTCGGGAACACCGCAACCCGTGTCGCCGAATCGCAGCTCTACTGTGTCCCCGTCCATCCTTGAGGCGATGGTCAGCGTGCCTCGCTCTTCGCTGTCGCCCAATCGATCGTGAATCGCGTGAGCACCGTTCACGATGAGGTTCAAGAAGACCTGGTTGAGATCATCCACCCAACATCCAACTCGCGGCAGCTCGCCCAAGTCGGTCACCACATCGGCGTAATACTTGTACTCGTTTCGCGCCACCTGAAGTGTGGTCTCTACGGCATGGTTCAAGTCGGCCAGCTCAACTCCATCGCCACCAGGATGACTGAAGTCTTTCATAGCACGAACGATTGACGTGACCCGCTCAATGCCCTCAAGGGTCTCCGACAAAGCGTGCGGAACCTCTTCGCTGATGAACTCCGCGTCGACTCCATCCAGGATCTTCTCAAGCTGAAGAGCGAGCTCCGCGCTTTCTTCTCGCTCACCCACACTCGCCAAAATTTGCGGAGCTAAGGACATCAACTCTGTCGCTGGGCCGATTGA
>JBLIMM010000126.1:0-12169 GCA_047638635.1 Pseudohongiellaceae bacterium
GGCCTTACGCATCTTTGTGTGGAGGTCGTGCTCGTCAATCTTTGGACGAACGCGCACTTCTTTGACAACGACCTGGTGTTGCTTCTTTCGAGCGTCGTGCTCCTTCTTCTTCGTCAGATACTTGTGCTTGCCGTAATCGAGAATCTTGCACACGGGCGGACGAGCGTCAGGAGCCACCTCGACTAAGTCGAGCTTCTTCTCCTTGGCTAGCGCCATCGCGTTTTCTGTATCAACGACCCCGAGCTGGTTGCCCTCCTCGTCAATGAGGCGGACCTGCCTGATGCGGATGTCTTCGTTGATGCGAGTTTTCGCCTGTGCCGTTGCTCGACCTCCTCAAACTGCCAATGTGTATTTTGCCACCCACGCCCACTGGGGCGAGAGCGCTTTGCTATGTACGAGCGGCAACCTCTTTCTCCAATCTCTCGAGAAACGCCTCAAGAGAAAGGGGGCCAAGATCGCCGTCTTTCCGCGAACGAACCGACACAGTCGATTCTTCGATTTCGCGGCCGCCCAGTATGGCCACGTACGGGGTTTTTTCAAGGCGCGCTCGTTTGATTTTGGCGCCAATTGGTTCATTCGCCAAATCTGTCCTGACTCGAAGGCCCATGGAGGTCAGCTCCCGGGCAACTTCTTGGGCCCGATCTGCCTGGTCATCGGTGATCGGAGCCACCACAACTTGGGTCGGCGACAGCCACAGGGGGAAGGATCCGGCGTAGTGCTCGATGAGCACCCCCATCAGCCGTTCCAGGCTCCCGAACGGGGCCCGGTGGATCATGATCGGCCGCTTCCGCTTGCCATCTCGATCGGTGTATTGCAGATCGAAACGCTCAGGGAGGTTGTAGTCCACCTGGGCGGTGCCCAGCTGCCACTCGCGGTCGAGGGAGTCTGTGATCACGAAGTCGAGCTTGGGCCCGTAGAACGCAGCCTCGCCCTCTTCTACGGTGAACGGCAGGCCCATGGTCTCACAGGCCTTCACGATCCCTGCCTCGGCCTGGGCCCAGAGGTCGTCGTCGCCGACAAACTTGCCCTCTCCCCCACTCCCTCGCAGGCCCACACGGCAGCTGACCTCCAGGCCAAAGAGCCCCAAGGTGTCTTTGACCAGCTCAGTGACTGCGCAAAACTCCTCGAAGAGTTGATCGGGGGTCACGAAGAGGTGGGCGTCGTCGACGGTAAAGCCCCGCACGCGCTTCAAGCCACCCAGCTCACCGCTCTTTTCGTAGCGATACACCGTGCCGAACTCAGCCAAGCGAAGGGGCAGATCTCGGTAGCTCCGCAGCTCTGCCTTGTAGATATGGATGTGGTGCGGGCAGTTCATGGGCTTCAAGCAGAAGCCGTCGCCCTCGTCGCCATCGTCGCTGGTGGCCATGAGCGGGAACATGGAGTCGCGGTAGTTCTGCCAGTGCCCACTGGTCTCGTAGAGCCCCTTGCGGCCGATGTGCGGCGTGGAGACAGACAAGTACCCGCGGCGCGCTTGCTCGGCCTTCAGATAGTCGGTCAGGCACTCCAAGATCATTGTGCCCCGGGGCAGCCACAAGGGCAGGCCAGGACCGATCTCGTCTGCGAAGTGGAAGAGCTTCAGCTCGCGGCCCAGCTTGCGATGGTCCCGCTTCACGGCCTCTTCGAGATTGCGCAAGTGCCGCTTGAGCTGCTTCTTGTCTGGGAAGCAGGCTGCGTACACCCGCTGCATCATCGGGTTGTGCTCGTCACCCTGCCAATAGGCTCCCGCGATACTCAGCAACTTAAAGTGCGCCACAGCCAACTTGCCGGTAGACGGCACGTGGGGACCGCGGCAAAGGTCAACGAACGCCTCTCCTCCGTCAGCCCCTTTGTTGGTGTAGAAGCTGATCACTTCCCCCTCCGGGAAGCCGCGAATCAAATCGCATTTGTAGCGGTCAGAGCGCTCTTCCCAAACGGCGAGGGCTTCAGCGTAGCTCACCTCGGAACGCTCAAACGATTGGTCAGCGGCGATGATCTCAGCCATGCGAGCTTCAATCGCTGCGAGATCGCTCTCTTTCAGCCGCCGACCGTCTTCGAAGTCGAAGTCGTAGTAGAAGCCACTCTTGATGGTCGGCCCGATACCGAGGCGCACATTGGCTGCACCAAACAGATCGCGCACGGCCTGGGCCATGACGTGAGCTGTGGAGTGCCGCAGCATGTCCAAGCCTTCGTCACTGGTCGAGGTGATGATCGACACGGTGGAGCCGTCTGTCAGGGCGCTGCGCAAATCGTTCACGTGGCCCTCGGTGGACACAGCCAAGGCGGCCTTGGCCAGCCCCGCCCCAATATCAGCAGCCAAGTCGGCGCCTGTTGCCCCCAGCGGCAGCTCACGAAGAGAGCCGTCAGGCAGGGTGATAGAGATCGATGCACTCATGACAACACCTCCGGAGTCTGCTTAACCAAGACAGCAACGCCCGCTTCTGCCAGCTGGGCACTGGGTAGCGCCGTGGGCGCACCGGTCAACAAGCAAGTGGCCTGAGCCGTCTTGGGGAAGGCGATGACTTCGCGAATAGACTCCTCGCCAGACAAGATCATCACCAAGCGATCCAAGCCCACGGCAAACCCGGCGTGTGGCGGAGCCCCATAGCTAAAAGCATCGAGGACAAAACCGAAGCGAGAGTCGATCTCTTCTTCAGGGAGGCCAATGGCCTGGAAGACGCGACGTTGCATGGCTGTGTCGTGGATCCGCACGGACCCCGAGCCTAGCTCGCAACCGTTCAGCACCAAGTCGTAGCTCCGCGCCAGCACTGAAGCCGGATCGTCGAGCAGCGCTTGGTCCGAGCCCTCGGCGGGCATGCAGAAAGGATGGTGAGCTGCAGTCAACGCCCCGGTGTCGTCGTCCTTGTCGAACATGGGGAAGTCCACAATCCACAGGAAGTCGAAACGGTCGTTGTCGATCAGACCCATGTTTCGGCCTAAGGCCAAGCGAACCGCTGAGAGAGCCGCCGCCGAACGGGCAAAAGTATCCGCGCCGAAGAACAGGCAGTCCCCCACCACAGCGCCGCTGGCAGAGAGCAGCCCAGCAACGTCAGCCTCCGACAGGAACTTGGAGATACCGCCCGTGACAGTCACGCCAGTGCCGTCCTCGGTGGCGATGACCTTCGCCCAAGCGAGCCCCTTGGCGCCGTTCTCCTTAGCCACTGTTTCGTAGCCCGTGATCTGCTTCCTTGAGAGGGCGCCTCCGCCCGGGGCCGCCAGCACGCGCACCCGCCCACCGCTGGTCAGAGCTCCCTGAAACACACCAAACCCCGTGTCTTTCAGCAGGTCGCTCACGTCGGCCAACTCAACGGCGAAGCGAGTGTCCGGCTTGTCACTGCCGTAACGGTCCATAGCGTCAGCCCAAGTCATCCGTGGCATGGGCAGGGTGGGCCCCTTGCCCGCGTGCACCGACTCGGTCGCAGTGGCGATCACGTCGCTGACCAAGGAGATCACCTTGTCCTCGTCCACAAAGGACATCTCGAGGTCGAGCTGGGTGAACTCCGGCTGACGGTCAGCGCGCAGATCTTCGTCCCGGAAACAGCGCACGATTTGGAAGTACTTGTCCATGCCCGCGACCATCAGCAGCTGCTTGAAGATCTGCGGACTCTGAGGCAAGGCGTAGAACTGTCCGGGATGCACTCGGCTCGGCACCAAGTAGTCGCGGGCTCCCTCGGGAGTCGCCTTGGTCAAGACCGGGGTCTCTATCTCCAGAAAGCCCTGTTGGTCGAGGCCGGTACGCAGGGCCAAGAACAGCCTGTGGCGCATGACGAGAGCGGCCGCCGGACCGGGGCGACGCAAGTCGAGGTAGCGGTACTGCAGCCGCAACTCATCGCTCACGCGCTTCGCGTCCAGCTCAAACGGCGTCACCTCGGCCGGCCCCAAGACCTCCAGAGATTGCGCCAGGACTTCAATCTCTCCTGTGTCGCGCTCCGCGTTCCTTTGGCCGTCCGGGCGAGGGCGAACCAGCCCCTCAATGTGGATCACCGATTCAGTCCGCACACCCTGAACAGCGGCCAGCAATTCAGCAGGCACCGACTCGTCGAAGCTCACCTGGGTCACGCCGTAACGATCACGCAGATCGACGAAAACCAAAGAGCCCAAGTCGCGATGGCTAGCAACCCATCCAGAAAGACGAACCGTTTGGCCCACGTCGGCGGCACGAAGTTCGCCGCAAGTGTGAGTCCGAACGCCTTGAGTGCTGACAGAGTTACTCATGATCCGACCATCCTAGTCGAGGGGTACTGGCTTACTGAGCCGCCAACATCTGGCGCTGGGGCCATAACGCGAAACTGGGCCCACAGCCAACGCCCTCGGATGAGGAACGACTGTGGACCCAGCAGGGTCTCTGAGCGTGCGCCTTGCTGCAAGAGCAAGGCCCAGCCCAGAAGGTCAACGCTTGCCGACGGAAATGCGTAGCCGAGCACGGACCAAGGCCGCCTTAGCCCGGGTGCGGTCGAGATCGGGGTGCACCTTGGCCAAACGGTCACGGGCGCGCTGATGAGCCAGGTCGGCCCGCGCCATGTCGATCTCGGTGACATCCTCTGCGGTGTCCACCAAGATCAAGACGTGGTTGTCGTTGATCTCAAGGAACCCTTCGCCGGTGACGAAGCGGCACTCGGTGCCCGCACTATCCACCAAGACAGTGACGCCCACTGAAAGCGAGCTGACCAGCGGAGCATGGCGGGGCAGGATCCCTAAGGGAGCCTTTGTGCCAGGAACCTCACTGACCTTCACGACCTCACCAGAGAAGACAGAGCCTTCAGGGGTGCGGAGCTCAACGTTCAGCCGGCCCGACGGTGTCTGAGTGTCAGCCACCATGATCAGCCCTGCTTCTTCATCTCGTGGGCCTTCTCGAGCACTTGGTCAATGCCGCCCTGCATGTAGAAGGCCTGCTCGGGAATGTTGTCATGGTCACCGCGCACGATCTCTTGGAAGGAGCGCACCGTGTCGGCCACCTTGACGTACTCACCTGTACGGCCAGTGAACTGCTCGGCCACCGCGAAAGGCTGGCTCAAGAAGCGTTGTAGACGACGGGCGCGGTTGACCGCAGCGCGGTCCTCTTCGGAGAGCTCGTCCATACCAAGAATGGCGATGATGTCGCGTAACTCTTCGTAGCGCTGCAACACCTGCTGCACTTCGCGAGCGGTGTTGTAGTGCTCTTCTCCCAACAGGCGCGGATCGAGCATGCGCGAGGTGGAGAGCAACGGGTCCACAGCGGGGTAAATACCCAGCTCGGCGATCCGACGCTCCAGGCGAATGGTGCTGTCAAGGTGGGCAAACGTGGCCACTGGCGCCGGGTCGGTGTAGTCATCGGCCGGCACGTAAACAGCTTGCATGGAGGTAATAGAGCCGCGATCAGTGGAGGTAATGCGCTCCTGCAAGGCACCCATTTCAGAGGCCATGGTGGGCTGGTAGCCCACAGCGGAGGGCATACGTCCGAGCAATGCCGAGACCTCAGCACCTGCCTGCACAAAGCGGAACACGTTGTCCACGAAGAGCAGCACGTCCTTGCCCATCTCGTCGCGCAAGTGCTCGCACATGGTCAGAGCAGAGAGGGCCACGCGGAGACGAGCTCCCGGGGGCTCGTTCATCTGGCCGAACACCAAGCTGGTGTTCTTGAGCACGCCCGACTCCTCCATCTCGAGGTAGAGGTCGTTGCCCTCGCGGGTCCGCTCCCCCACACCAGCGAATGCGCTGTAGCCTTCGTGGGCCGTGGCGATGGCGTAGATCAGCTCCTGAATCAGAACTGTCTTGCCCACACCGGCACCACCGAAGAGGCCGATCTTGCCGCCCTTAGCGAAGGGGCAGAGCAGGTCGATGACCTTAATGCCCGTCTCGAACACCTCAGTGACAGGCTTCTGCACCTCGTATATCGGGCTGGGCATATGGATAGGCCGCGTGCGCACGCCGTCCATAGAGCCCTTGCCGTCAATAGGCTTGCCCAGCATGTTGAACATGCGCCCCAGAGCTTCTTCACCCACGGGCACCGCGATAGGCTCGCCCGTGTCACGGACAGGCATACCACGCTGCAGACCGTCGGTGGTCGACATGGCAATACAACGCGCCACATCGTCACCCAGGTGCTGGGCTACCTCGACCGTCAAATCAATCTTGCGATCGGGGATCTCAAGCTTAAGGGCGTTGTAAATATTAGGGAGTTCGTTGGTCGGGAACCTGACGTCCACGACGGGACCGACGATCTCAATAACAGAACCGGTAGCCACGGGTTTCTCCTGGGACTGACCTACTTGAGGGCTTCTGCACCGGACGACACTTCCAGCAACTCGCTGGTAATCGACTCTTGGCGGGCCCGGTTAAACTGGCGCCGCAGAGAGACAATCATCTCGTCCGCCGCGTCGGTCGCCTGCTTCATGGCGTTCCGGCGCGCTGTAAATTCGGATGCAAGGGATTCGAGAATCGCCGAGTAGACCTTGATCTCTAGGAACTTAGGCAACAAGTCCTTGAGTAGGGTTTCCTCGTCGGGCTCGACAATAAAATCGATGTCGCTGCCGGTCTCGTCATCACTGAGCAACGACTCTGGGTCGATGGGCAGAATCGAGACGGCAACAGGCTGCTGTCTAGCAGCTGAAACGTAAGAGGTGTAGACCAACCGCAGCTCGTCTATCTCCCCAGCCAAGAACTGCGAGACCAACTCTCGCGTCATGGCTCGTACGGCGTTGAAGTCGAGCTTGTCGACCACATCGTCGTACTTCAGAGTGACGGAGCAACCCCGGGCGCGCAACATGCCTTCGCCCTTGATGCCCAACATGTTCAAGCGCTGTTCACCCTCGGACTCTTTGAGAAGTTTCTGAGTGAAGCGCACGAGGTTGGCGTTGTAGCCACCGCACATGCCCTTGTCAGAGCTGATCACCAAGTTCGTGGTGGTGCTTACCTCGCGCTCTTCGAGCAAAGGCGACAAATCGCTGCGCACAGAGCCAGCCAAGCGCCCCACCATCTCCTGAATCTTCTGGGAGAAGGGGCGAGCGGCATCAGCGCGGCCCTGAAGCCGCTTGAGCTTCTGGGTCGCAACCATTTCCATGGCACGCGTGATCTGCTGGATGTTCTTAACACCCTTGATCCGCTGCTGGAGTTCTTTGGTTCCCTTGGCCATGGGTTAGGCCTCGCTCTCTGAGGGGCTCTGCGTTTGCGCTGTGTCTTGGTTGAGGGTCACGTGTCTGCGCTGATCAGGCGTGGTAGGTCTTTTTGAAAGACGTCACCGCGGCATTCAATGCCTCGCGAGTGTCGTCATCAATCTTGCCTGTGGACAGAATCGTATCGAGGAGATCCGAGTGCGTTCCGTGCATCTGCACCAGCAGATCGTCGATGAAGGGCAGCACGTGACTCACTTCCAGATCATCCAGGTAGCCTGCCGTGCCGGCGAACACCGCAAGGATCTGATCGATCACGCTCATGGGAGCGTACTGCCCCTGCTTGAGCAACTCCACCAAGCGCTCACCACGGGTCAGCTGCTTCTGGGTGGCCTCATCGAGGTCACTACCGAACTGAGCGAAAGCCGCAAGTTCGCGGTACTGCGCCAGGTCGATACGCAGACCACCAGCTGTCTTCTTCATGGCTGGGATCTGGGCCGCGCCCCCCACTCGGCTCACCGAGATACCCACGTTCACAGCCGGACGAATACCGGCGTTGAAGAGATCGGACTGGAGGAAGATCTGACCGTCAGTGATCGAGATCACGTTCGTGGGAATGTAGGCAGAAACGTCGGCTTCTTGAGTCTCGACGATCGGCAGAGCCGTGAGCGAGCCGCCGCCTGAAACATACAGGTCGGGGGTGAACTCGTGAGCGGTGTCGGACAACTTGGCCGAACGCTCAAGCAAACGACTGTGCAAGTTGAACACGTCACCCGGGAAGGCCTCGCGGCCAGGGGGGCGACGGAGCAACAACGACACCTGACGCCAAGCCAATGCATGCTTGTAGAGATCGTCATAGACGATCAGCACGTGGCCGCTTCGGTTGCGGAAGTACTCGCCCATGGAGGTACCGGCGAAGGGCGCCAAGTACTGCATGGAAGCCTGGTCAGAAGCAGGCGCCGACACGACGATGGTGTATTCCATCGCGCCTGCATCCTCGAGCTCTTTGACCAAGGTCTTCACCGTGGACTGCTTTTGGCCCATGGCGACGTACACGCAGATGACCTGCCCGCCGTCTTCGTCCTTGGTGCCCTTTTGGTTGATGATCGCGTCGACGCAAATGGCGGTCTTGCCTGTCTGACGGTCACCAATGATCAGCTCACGCTGACCACGGCCCACGGGGATCATGGCGTCAATGGCCTTGATGCCCGTCTGCATGGGCTCGGTCACCGGCTGGCGCTCGAGCACGCTGGGCGCCGGCATTTCCACAGGCATGGTCTCTGTGTTGCCGAGGGGCCCCTTGCCGTCGATGGGATCACCCAGCGCGTTGACCACGCGACCAAGAAGAGCCTTACCCACAGGCACCGAGATCACCGAGCCAGAGCCCTTGACCAAGTCGCCTTCTTTGATCTTTTGATCAGAACCGAGCAGCACACAACCCACGTTGTCTTGCTCAAGGTTCAGCGCCACACCACGCACGCCGTTGGGGAACTCCAGCAGCTCAGACATCATGCAATCGTCGAGACCGTGGATGCGGGCCACACCATCACCAACCTGGATGACGGAACCGACACTCTCCACCTTGAGGGCATCGTCGTAACCGGCGATTTCCTTTTTCAGGATGGCGGTGACTTCAGAGGGCTGCAGCTTCATCGTGCCGTGTCCTTATGAGTCGCTAGAGAGCGCGATGTGCGCACCCAGCATCTTGTGTTCAAGCACTTCGAGGCGCCGCTTCAGGCTGCCATCGATCATGCGGGATCCAATCTGGACAGACATGCCACCGAGCAACGACTCGTCGACAGTTTCGTCCAGGGCTATTTCCTTGCCGCTCAGCTCTCGTAGCTGAGCCCTGAGCCCCTCACGAATCTCATCGCGCAACGGGGCCGCACTGACAACAGTCGCCACAGCTCGTCCGGAGGAATCCATAGCAATCTCGGCCAAGGCCGGTTGCAGCTCCATCAGCAAGCCTGCGCGGCCCTTGTCAGCCATGAGCATCACTGTATTGCGCAGACGAACGTCAACGGCCTCACCCATCAGTTGGGACAGGATCGCCTTCTTCACGTCGCGCCCCAAGCGTGGGTTAGCCAACTGACGCTGCAGCTCATCGCTGGAAGCCAAGTTGGCCGCCAAATCGTCGAGCTGTGCTTCGACCTGCTCAAGGAGCCCAGCTTCAGAAGCGAGACCGTGGAGAGCTTTGGCGTAGCGATTGGCAATGAGGCGTGTGGAGGCCATGGAGTCAGATTCCGCTCAGGCCCGAACCGCCGAGGCCGGCAACGACCTCGTTGGCCAGCCGCAGCTGATCTTCACTCTCGAGCGAGCGCCCCACCACTTTACTAGCCACTGCCATCCCCAAAGAGACGGCCTCTTTGCGAATGTCTTCAATGGCTTGGATGCGAGCGAGCTCGATCTCTTTCACAGCCCGCTCAACGCGGTCCGTGGCGTCCCGGTCAGACTGAGCACGAATCTCACGAGCGATGCTTTCCGCATCAGTGCGGCCTTGCTCGCGCAAATCAGCAACCTCTTGCTCCACGTTGGCCACCTTCTCTTGATAGCTGGCGAACAATTCGTCGGCATGCCGACGACGATCTTCAGCCTCGGTGATGGCCTCGTGAATGCGGTTCTCACGGACCTCAATGGCTTCCAGCATCGGCTTCCAGGTGAACTTACCCAGAATCGCGAGCAGGACCAAAAAGGTCACCGTCGTGAGAATGTATGCAGAGGGGTCGAACGCCAGCGGATCGAATCCGCCTGCAGCCAGGAAGCTGATCATGGCTCTGTGTGCTCTCTATCTCTCATTGCCAGCTGAATGCCACCGTTGGCACCACAGCGAAAAAATCACCGGACAACGTCGTTGTCCTGGCTGTCCGGGTACGCCCATGGGGAAAACCCCGAGGGTGCTCCCGGATGACGACCTGCGCAAGGCCGCCATCCGGGTCCTGCTAGGTTGAGCCTAGTGGCTCAGCCGCCGATACCCGCGCCCGCCTTAGCCACTTCGGCCATAGCGCCGAGGTAACCCATGACACCAAGGGAGAGCAGCAAGCAAACGACGACACCAAACAGCGTGGCACCCTCGATGAAGACAGCGGTGATCATCATACCGCCGCGGATGTCAGCAGCCGCTTCGGGCTGACGAGCCATGCCTTCCATGGCAGCAGTGGCCAAACGGCCGATGCCCCAACCGCCACCAAGAAGCACGAAGCCAGCGCCAAGGCCAGCACCCAGACCAACAAGGCCGAGTCCTTCCATCGAGATATCCTCCAGTTGTTACTGAGTAAGGGGAGCGCGAGGAAGCGTCCCCCAAAAGTGATGACTCTAGTGCTCGGGGTGTACAGACGCCCCGACGAACAGAATCGAAAGGTAAGTAAACACGTACGCCTGAACAAAGGCGACAAACAGTTCCAATGCATAGATACCCACAGCCATGCCCAAGATCGGCAAGGCCAGCACGTAGCTCGCAAAGTAGTAGATCAGTCCGAACAGAGCGAGCACGATCAAGTGCCCAGCAGTCATGTTCGCGAAGAGACGAACGGTCAAAGCGAAGGGCTTGACCACGACACCAATCGCCTCAACCACGGCGATGATCGGCACGGCAAACCAGGGAATGCCGTGGGGAATGAAGTTCTTGATGTGCTGAATCGGGCCGTGTTCGCGAAGGCCCGAGAGGTGAATCCAGATCAGCGTGACCGTGGCCAAGCCAGCAGTCACCGCCAAGTTCGCCGTGGCTGTTCCGCCTAGAGCCCCGATGTAAACCAAGCCCAGCAGGTTCAGCATCAGAATGAAGAAGAACATGGTCAGGAACAGCGGCACGAAACGACGCCCCCGCTCCTTGCCCATAATGGCGTAAACCATTTCGTCCCGGATGAAGAGCACCAAGGGCTCAAGCATTCCGTAGAGCGTGCCACCGCGGGGCGCCTTGCCCGCAAGAGCAACGGCCTTTCTCTTCATCGGGATGAACAAGGCCAACATCAGCAGCCCGGCCACCCACATCACCGTATTGATGTTGAAGATGATCATGCCGAAGCCGCCGTCAAAGACCTTGGCGTAGTGCTCGGTCAGTTCGGCACTGCTGTGGAACATCAGCGGATGCTCAGCGCTCCCCTCGAGCGGATGCCCGTTGGCATCTGCTGCGTAAGGCAACACCGTGCCAAAGCCCTTGTCACCACCGAACCACAGTGCTGTGACAGGGTGAGGCACGAGGTGAGCAAACAGCTCACCGAAGAGGTTCGCGTCGCCGCTGCGGTCTACGGAAGCGTGGGCATCATGGACATCGGGGGCATCGGGGACAGCGTCGGCAGCGTGGCTGTCGTCGCCTTCAGCCGCACCGTGAGTCTCAGAGTCAGCCGCGGACTCAGCAGCGTCGCGCTCGTCCTCGCCGTCGGCCTCGTCGGCCATGTCGGCGCCAGAGACGACCGGCACCACAGCAGGAGCCACAGC
Source organism: Pseudohongiellaceae bacterium (assembly GCA_047638635.1). GTDB lineage: Bacteria > Planctomycetota > B15-G4 > B15-G4 > B15-G4 > CAZIAK01. Next base: position 11,499 of record JBLIMM010000126.1, read on the forward strand.
CGCATCCTGTGCAGCCGACGAACCCAGCGCGATGGGCGCCAGGAGGACCAAGCCAAGAAGCAGGCAAGCAGACTTCATGCGTGGTTCCCATCCGGGGACTTACTGAGCAGGAACGTGAGTTCGCAAGCAGACAGCACTGCGAACCCAAGAAAGAAGGCCAGGATAAAGTCGAGCAGCGGCGGCTCGTCGACCGTGGTGGCAAAAAGCGCAGCACCCATCACCGAGGCCACAAAGCGGGCCATCATGGAGAAGAGGAAGCGGGTCTGAATACGCTGATTGTCGCCCGAGACCATGACCCGGGACATAGCCACAAAGCTCGGGACAATCACAAGCAACGCCATCCCCCAGCCAGAGACAACACCCAGCTCAGGTCGTGCCGCGCCGAATGGCGACACGGCAATGAGCAGCGCCGGAATCACCAGGGTCGACAACGTCGCGCCCACGGCAAAGGAGCGGTTACGGGGAGTCATCGCTGGCCCCCTTCTCGCTCTCGCTCATCGCTTTCGCCCTGCCTGTCACTCGATCGATGGTCTTCACCGCCGACCACATACCCGCGCCCAGACCTAGAAAGGCCCCGACAAGGAGTGCGATGGGAAGAGTATCGAGCCATTGGTCGGCCAAGTAACCGAGGTAGGTGCAAAGCGAGACGGTGATCGCAAGCTGAATACCCA
>JBLIMM010000127.1:0-12144 GCA_047638635.1 Pseudohongiellaceae bacterium
CGACGTGGGCAGCAGAGCTGAATCCTGTCCCGAACTACTCGTCCATGTGGTTCATCACGCGTTCGTCATTGAGCGACATCTTGAGCCCGATCTTGGTGGCGTCCTTACCAAAGATCGTCGTAAACAGGCGAATGAAGCCCTTGGTGAAGATCCTGGAGGTGAAGTCGACCACCGAGAGGGTCCGGAAGCCAGTTCGGCCCTGAGCATGGTTGTAGATGCGGTTCTGCTCGGTGACGAGCCACTCACTGAAGAGCATGTACATGACCAAGTAGAGCTTGGACAGCATCCGAGACTTGATGGCCCGGCGAGCCAGGGGCAGCAGTTTCGGGAAGCGCACCACGATGGGGAACCACTTGTGCAGGTTCTCAAAGTAGATGCGGTTGTTGTGGGCGATGGATGTGGTGCGGTTGAACAGCGAGGGGAATTCTTCCCACGTGTCCGTTGCCAGGCCCATTTCTTTGGTGAGATCGTTGATGTCGGTCATCGGGTACGGCTGCAACAGGCTGGCCAGAGGATGATCGACCTGGCACTCGATGTTGAGCTTGATCGTCTCGATGTCGTCTTCAATGGTCGTGCCCGGTCCACCGAGCATGTTCAGGCTGCCCAGGCGAATGCCGTGAGCGCGGATGAAACCTGCTGCCCGGATCAGCTGCTTGCGGGTGGTGTTCTTCTTCATCACCGCGTTGCGCATGTGGTCGTTGGCTGCCTCGAAGGCGATGCGCGCGTAAATGCAACCGGCCTGCTTGAGCAAGCGGATGTGCTTCTCGGTGACCATGTTGGCCATCAAAATCGCGTCGAAAGGCAAGCCCACTTCTTTGGGCCAACGCTCAGCGAACTCCTCGAGCCACTTGTTGTTGATGTTGAAGATGTCATCAAGGAAGTGCACGTAGGTCAGCGGGTACTCCGCCATCATGAGTTTCGCCTCTTCGATGACGTGGCCCACTGAACGTCGGCGCACGTACTCGTTGTTCGAAACCTTGTAGACCTTCTTTTTCCAAGCATGGTGGAAGCAGAAACTGCAGTTCATCGGGCAGCCACGATCGGTCTTGATGACCTTGCGCTCGCTGTCGGCGTAGAAGCTCGAAGCTTCGTAAACCACAGAGCGGTCGCAGAAGCCAAAGACCTCTAGGTCCTGCTCCAAGACACCAGGAGAGTTCTCGTGGATGACGCCGTCTTTATCCTTGATGTTGATGCTGGGGATGGTCGTCATGTCGCCGCCGTTCTGCAAACGGTCGACGAACTCGACGAAGGCGTACTCGCCGTCGCCCCGGCAGATCGCATCAATGCCCTCTTCGTTGATGAACTCGGGCACAACGGTCACGTGGGCGCCGCCGCAAATCGCGACAACGTCCGGCATCAACGTCTTCACCTGCTTGTTGAGCCCCAGGACCATGGTGTGCATCCCGGTGGTGAACGAATACGCCACCACGTCCGGGTTGTAGTCCAAGAGCTTCTTATCGAAGTCTTTGTCGGGCACGAAAATCATGCGTGTTTCGTGGCCCGCGCGCTTGAGCGCCCCAGACAAATACATGATGCCGAGGGGTTCTTGGGCAATGAACGTCGACAGGAAAAGAACTCTCATGATGTGCGTCTTTGGTGAAGCGGAGGGGGACTGGGCACAGTTGCGTTGCGCGCCGGTAGCGTCCAGTCAGAGGGAACGCTGCGCGGTCAACTTAACACCAGTTTGGGTTACCGGCGAGGTGCTGGTTAGCAACTCGCATGTTGAGATCAAAGCACCTTTTTGTGTGATTTGTCTAAAAGTCGTCTTGAGTGTGAAAACGGTCGGCCACAGAACCCGCGTATCCCACGAGTTCGACGTAGCCGAGGCCCTGTACGGGACGTTCGTTGTGAAGACCTTCGAAACGGCACAAACCCTCCCAATACGTCACACCGGTGGACGTTGTGATCAGTTCTTGATCGGCAACCTCGGGCGAGACCCTGAGTGTTAGTGGAGGATCGAAGACCTCTAAGAGCCAGCTGCTGGGATAGGTCGCGTTGCTGGCAGGGCTGGTCCAGTGGCTGAGAGGGGTGATACGAAAGCCGCTCTGGCCGATGTGCAGCAGTTGTCCCCCGGGCTGGCGAAGGCTGAGCGCGCTCGTGGTCGCCGGGCTGCCGTCGTCGCGCCGCAGCTGGTAAACCATGAATTCGGTGCCATCGTCGAGCACGGTCGCGAACCAATCCCAGCCCACTTGGTCACTGGCCAAGGGGCCTGAGCCAAACTCGTGGTCCAGCCATGCCCGGCCCGTGACGGGCAACGGTGGCTGACCGGAGCGGAGCAATTGCCCCTGAGCGCTCACCGTGGGCAGGCTGTAGTACCAAGACGCCTGTCCTGGTTCGTGTCCCTTGACGCTCAGCCCGGGCTCTTCGCCATGAAGCAAAGTCGCGCTGCTTTGGAGGTCGAGGTCGAGCAGCAGTTGGGTTTCGCCCAGATTGATGGACAGGGATGCCTTGAGCCCCTGCCCAGCCTTATCAACGAGCTGCTGGTCGAAGAGGTGCACCTCTAGCTTCTCGGTGGAGGCCTTGGCCCAGGGTGGGTAGGCCCGCGAGGCAGACTCTGCAAAGGTGAGCGTCCCGGCGTTCACGTCAGTGAGCGCGCCATGGAAGAGGATCACATCTCGGGTCGCGAGGGGTGAGCGCCCGTCAGGAACGTCCGCAACCATGCCTCGACGGAACCACGTGGCTTGGAAACCGAACTGCTCGCCGTCAGGGCCCGTGAGTGGCCCGGTGAGATACCACCACTCCACGCCAGTCTCTGCGTGGCTGCGATGGTCTGCTGGGAGTTGAAGGGGTCGTCCCGAGCTGGCCAGGACAAAGCCGTTGTTGTCGACGAGAGGCTCTGGCGAGTTGTCCGGCTTGAGTTGGCTCGCCTCGTCGGCTACGGCGGTGGGCGGTTGCGATTCAGCGGGTTGCTGGCCATGGGCGCTGCCGCTCGTGAGCGAGAGTGCCGCGGCGAGCATGAGAACCGAATGGGATCGCAGCCACGCATTGCAGCGGATGCTTCGCTTCCTGTTGAGGTCGGTCATGTCCGGGGTTCCAGTTGACGGGCCACGGCTGTCTTGCGCGCCATGAGCCAGGGGACGACCCCTGCGGCGAGACCCGCCACGAGAGCCAAGGCCATGACGCCAGCCACAGCAGGGACATCGATCTGCATGGGGAAGCTCCAACCGAAGGAGCGCGTATTGACCACGGCCACGAGAATCCAAGCGAGAGCGATTCCGGTGGGTAGTGCGGCCACGCTGGCCACAGCCATGATGATCAGCGCTTCAAGGATGAGCAGGCTTGCGAGAGTTTGTTGACCTGCGCCGAGCGCACGCAGCACACCCAGTTCGTGACGCCGCTCGAGATGCAGGCAGAGCAACGCGGTCAAGATGCCCACCAACGCCAGCGCAGTGGAAATGGCCTGAAGCAAATAGGTGATGGCAAACGTTTCGTCGAAGGCGCTGATCACATTAGCGCGCAGACGACTGACCGTTTGAAAGACCACGTCGGGATGGGCTTGGGAGAGTCTGGCCACGAGCGCGTCTTCGTCGACGTCAGGTCTCAGCAACAACGCAGCGCTCTGCACGGGAGTAGGGCCGAAGTGTTCGATGAAGGTGCTGGCGTCCAGGAGCGCGTAACCGCGGTCGTAGGAGAAATCTTGGAACACGCCGACGACGTCGATCATTACGGTGCCGTTGCGAGTGAGCAACGGCAGCTTGTCCCCGGGGTGCAAACCTGACTTGCGTGAGAGAGGCTCACTGAGCAGGGCTCCGCCGACGCTCAGGCCGTCGAGAATTGTCGGTAGGTCTTTGCCCTCGATCAAGCGCAAGGAGCCACGGTCGCGGATGCTCTCGAGAGTTGTTCCACCTACGAAGAACGAACGCTCTTCGTTCACCTGCTCAACGGTTCGTAAGACATCGAGCGCGTCGAGTTCGGGCAACTGCGCCAGTTCTTCGAGGAGCGCTTGGTCGAGAAACGCACTGGCAGGAGCGAGTTCGGCGAAGCGAGGCTTCATGTAGACGTCGGCGCCGAGGAAAGCCTCGGACCAACCCGCAACTTCGCTACGAAACGAGCCCACCATGATCACGATGGCGATGGTCATGGCTAAGGGCATAGCGAGCGCGCCGGCGGCTCCGCCTGTGCGTGCGAGGGACGATCCGATGCGCCCCATCGCTAAAGCGGGCACCGTGGATTTCAGTCGACGTGAGGTGATCAAGCCGAGGGCGCGGGGTAACGCTGTAGCGGTGGCCAAGAGCAGCGCGATGACAGCCAAGGCCGGCAAGACAACGGGGCTACCCTCGGGGACCAAAGCGAGTGCCGCAACACCAAGCAAGAGCAGCGGCGTCCGTGGTCTCGGTATCGGGTCGTGGGCGATTGCGCCAGCGACGGCAACGGGAGCAGTGCGCGCCGCAGAACGAGCGGGGCTCCAGGTAGCAGCGACGCTGGCGAACGTCCCCAAGGCCATGGCGCCGGCGATGACTACGCCATCAAGCGTCGGTTCGGGGATGCCGCCAAGCGGCCCGTAGATCGCGGAGACGGTGCGTGCAACGTCTGCCACCAGTGCGTTGGCCAGCAGGCGCCCGGCAAGGACACCAAGGGCGCTGGCGGCCAAGCCCATGACTCCCGCTTCGAGCAGTGTCGCGGCGAGAAGATCTCGTGCACTGCAACCCAAACAACGCAAGCGGCCGAGAAGTGGCCGGCGGCGAGTGACCGCAAACTGGGCCATATTGAACGCGACGAATGAACCGACGAGCACTGCAAGGAATCCCAAGCAGAGCAGGTTCATCCGAAACGCGCTGGTCATGGAGTTGGCTCGCTCGCCACGGCGTTGGGCTGGGTCGAGCATTTCGCCGGGCAACAGTGGCAGCTCGCCCTTGTCGGTGGCCATGACTAAGTCGAAGCGCAACACCCGATCGCTTAGCCCAACGATCTCTTGGGCGCTGGCGATGTCTGCGAGTACCAACGGTGGGTTGGCTGACGACAAACGCGGTTCGTCGATGGCCAGCACGGGGAGCTCGCGCAGGCCGTCAGGTCCGCGAACGGTGAGCAGCTCTCCGTCACTCAGGCCGAACTGCTCTAACGTGTTGCGGTCGATGACGACGAGGCCTGGTTCGGTCATGAGCCGCTCGAACAACCTGCCGCCCGCGGCGCTGGCGAGAGTGTCTACATCGAGTTGCAAGAAGGGCGCGGCGAAGAGCGGGTCCACGCCCACGAGTCGCAGAGACAGCGGTGACTCACGAAGTTCGGTGGGTGGCACGATGAGCGTGGTGGCCACAACCGGATGAACAGCGAGCACGGACGGATGGCTGCGTAAACTGTTGAGCCGAGACGCAGGCAAAGGTTCGACGCCCACCAGTTGGTGCGTCGCCACCCCGGTGAGTCCTTCGAAGGTGCCTTGAAAGCGTTGGAGCGCTGCTTGGCTCGCCAGGTGAATGGCGACAATCACGGCCACGCCTACAGCGAGGCCCAACAGTGTGGCGAGCGTTTGCAGTCGATGGGCCCGGGCATCGGCGATGAGCACGGACAGGCAGGTGAACAAACGGCGCGACCGTTGGCCCGCCTTCATGTCGTCCGCACCACGCGCCCGTCTACCAGACGCACTTCGCGATCAGACGCGGCGGTCACTGCCGGGTCGTGGGTGGCCACGATGACGGCAACGCCCCGCTCATGGCCCAGCCCCGCGAGCAATTCGATGATGGCTGCACCAGAGACGTGGTCGAGGTTTCCCGTGGGTTCGTCCGCCAAGATCAAGGTGGGGTTGTTGATCAGTGCGCGAGCCACGGCGACCCGCTGCCGCTGTCCCCCAGAGAGTGTGTCGGGGGATCGTTCGATCAATTCGCCGATGCCTACGCGATCAGCGAGCTGTGCGGCGTTCTGTCGAGCGACGTCGGCCGCTGTGCCACCGAGCCGACTTGGCAAGGCGATGTTGTCGATCACCGAGAGAGACGACATCAGATGAAAGAACTGAAAGATGAAGCCGAGCTGTTCGTTGCGAAACGCCGAAGCTCCGCTGTCGTTGAGCGTGGCCAAGTCGGTGCCGCCCACGAGAACCGTGCCGGAGGTGGCGTTGTCCATGGCGCCGAGCAAGTGCAACAACGTGGACTTGCCCGATCCGCTGGGGCCGGTGAGGGCGATCACTTCGCCCGCCGCTACCTGCAACTCGACTTGGCTGAGAGCCGTCGTTGCGGAGGCTCCCTGCCCGTAGGTTTTGTGCAAGCTCTCGCAGAGAACGACATGAGGTGCAGGCATGTTCGCTGGTTCCTCAGCACGAACGTCGTGAACGAGTCAGAGTGCGAGGGTGTTGTCAGCTGCGGTCGAAGTAACGGCCGACGAACGTGTACGCAGCACCCTCAATAAATTCGTAGAGAGCAGTGCAGCCTTGTTCGTCGAGAGTTGTCTCGAAGGACTGGCGAGGTTCGTCGCGGTTGCGCACGGTGACGCATGAGATCGCTTCGGCGTGATCGTGCGCCGAGTCTAGAGTGATGTGCACGTCGAGGCGGCTGAAGCGCAGAGCGGCTTTGTCGGTCTGGCTCTCTTGTCGTCCGCCAATGCGCAGGCCAAAGACCCAGGCGCCGTCGTAGAACGCACGCTGGGAACGCAAGCCGGGGATGTGTTCCCGGAGCTGGGGAACCATGGCCTCCCAGTGCTGCTCGATGGCGTCGAGAGTTTGCAGCGAACGGAGGACGGGTGACTGCAGCGAGGCAGGGCTAGGCCCTGTGGTCGGCGGAGAGATTTGCTGAGCGGTCATGTGACCGGGGCCATCGGGGGAAGGTGGGAACTGGCCAATACACTAGCATCGAGGCAGAGTTGCTGCTCGTGGCCCGTGAGCGACATCAGCTCTTTCCGGTGATGCTCTGGAAGAGTTGCTCCTTACGGCCAAACAGCGTGTCTCGGGCAAACCCTGAGATCATCTCCAGGCTCCGTTGCACGTAGACAGCCGTTTGCTCGGGATTGCCCACCAGCTCTTGGATCGAGTCGACAATGGCGTCGACGTCGCTGGGCCGATAGGAGCGCCCATTGACTCGATTCTCGATGAGTTCGGCGTTCCCGCAGACGTTCGAGACCGCTGCTGGCAGCCCTAACCACATGACCTCAAGCAAGGTGTGGGAGAGCCCCTCATAGGTACTGTTTAGCAGGAACACATCGGCAGCTCGAATCCAGCCCATGAGTTCGCCATGGGGCACGTTACCCAAGAAGCGAACTCGCTCGCTCACGCCCAGTTCGGCGGCCAGGTTGGTCCAGTTATCCAGCTCATCGCCGTCGCCAGCCACGTACAAACAATGGTTGTCCGGGAGTTGCTGCAAGGCGCGGATCAAGCCGTCCACGCCCTTCCAGATCATCAGCCGGCAGATGGAGAGCAGCACCACTTGATCGCTGGGTAGCCCGCAAGCCTCCCGGGCCTCGCTCTTGGTGATGTCGAGTGACTCGGGGCCGTGGTAAGCGTTGTGGATCAGGTCGACCCGGCTTTCGGGAACGCCGTAGCCGGTGACTACGTCCTTCAGAAACTGACTGGGCGCGATGATGCGCTTGGTCCAACCCCACCACATCCGTTGCAAGCGGCGGATGAACTCGACCTTCCAGCCGTAATCCCGGCCCTGGTAGTCGGTGATGGTGTCGTGATGCCAGCCGAGGCGGTGGCTGATCTCCCAGGTGCCGTCCACGCAGACGCGAATAACGAGGGGTTTGCCCCGTAGGCGAGCGGCCAGGGCCACGTGCAGGGCTAAGTGCTCGTTGACGTACACCAAATCGACGTGCTTCGCCTCGCGCCAGACCGTCAGGAAATCTTTCAGGTAGCGCAGAGGCATGAAGCACCGGGGGATGGTGATCACCCGAAAGGGCCAGCCCTGGGGGTCGGGGTCGGAGCAAAAAGCCACGACGGTGACATCGTGGCCCCGGCCCGTGAGCCACTTGGCGAAGCTCGGAACGTAGGTCGCCGGTCCACCCAAGTCTGGGGGGAAGATAGGGCTGGTGATCAGGATCTTCACGGTGCGTCGGCTGAGGGGCGTGGGCTGTTGGGACGGCGAGCGACGATGACGATCTCCCCTCGTCGCTCCGCTGTCCAGGGTGTGCCGTCAAACGAGCCGAAGACGGCGATGAGCTCAAGACCAGCCAGGGGCAGCAGGTCGACCAGCTCGTCTCGGGTGGAGACTTTCATGGAGAAGGTCGCCTCTCCGTCGGGAGCTCCGTTGAGCAGCCAGCGAAAACGACAGTGAATGAGGCGTTGCTGAGAGTTGAAGGTTGCCTTGCTCCTTCGCTCGCGGAGTTGCTCGCCTAGCTCAAGGACGTAGTCGGCATGCTCGTCCACGTATTCGGCGGCGCGAACCACGTCGTAGTCGAACACGTCAAAGGCGACGAGTCCCCCTGGAGCGGTCCAGCGGGCCATTTCGGCGAGTGCGGCGATTTGGGCCTCTCGGGTGACGAGGTGCTGAAAGGCACGGAAGGCCGAGAAGACCAGGGCAAAGGAGCCCTCTCCGGGCACGGAGCTGAAGCAACCCTCACGAAGGGTCACTCTCTCCGCCAGGTCGGCAGATTCGAGGGCGAGCTTGTGGCGGAAGAGATCCAGCATGCCCGCGGTGGGGTCGACGCCCGTCACGGTGCATCCAGCTCGAGCGATGGGCAGGCAGACCCGGCCAGTGCCGCAGCCGATCTCCATGGCTGGCCCGCCCGCATGGAGGGCTAGGTCGGTATAGAAGTCAACATCGAGTCCGGATGGCCGCAAGATGCCGTAATCACGGTCGTAGTGCTCGACGATGGAGTCGGCATAGCGGGTGTTGCTTGGATCAGTGGACATGAAGAGAACTTTATCAACCCACATGCCCGCCAGCCCCTCCAACTTCATTGCACGAAGGGGCGCTAGCCGGGGAGCTGAGTGAGCTGCATCCGTGCGAGCTTGGCGAGCTGAGCGACGGGGCCTAGTCTCGCGGGTAAGTCCCAGGCCAGAATGTCGCCCATGCCTGAGCTCCCAGAAGTGGAAACCGTTGTGCGCCAGCTGCGCCCGTTGGTGCAGGGAGCCACGGTGAGCGGGGTCAGCGTGCAATGGCCCAGGACGATCGCCTGCCCGTCAGTCCATGGTTTTCGCCAGGGTCTCGTGGGCCGCACCATCGAAGACGTTTGGCGCCGAGCCAAGTACCTCGTCTTCGAGCTAGATGACGGCCGAAAGATCGTGGGCCACCTGCGCATGACCGGGAGATTTCACGTGACGGCAGCGGCGACCGCGGCGGAGGCGATCGGGGCGGCGGACCCGCAATCCAGCGCCTCCGGGGAACCTAGCGCCATCACCCACGTCCGCACTCGCTGGGACTTCTCTGATGGCCGGGCGATGGTCTTCTCTGACGTGCGTAAGTTTGGTCGGCTGGGCTTAGTGCGCACCCTCGACCAGATTCTCCCGCCCTTGGGCCCTGAGCCGCTCAGTGATGAATTCGACGGCGATTGGCTCGGCGCAGCCCTCAAAAATCGCCAGCGACGGCTGAAGCCACTGCTCCTCGACCAATCGTTCCTCGCGGGCCTGGGCAATATCTATGTAGACGAATCGCTCCATCGGGCGAAGATTCACCCGATGAGCCTCTCCCACACCGTGAGCCGAGCCAAGGTCAGGCTGCTAGCAGAGACCATCAAGCGAGTGCTGATCGATGCGATCTCGGCGGATGGCAGCAGCTTCGACACCTTCTATCGGACCCCCGAGGGCAAGCCCGGTGACTTTCAAGATGAGTTCACCGTTTACGGTCGCCACGGCAAACCTTGCCGCACCTGCGGCACGACTATCTCGCGCATAGAGGTAGGAGGTCGGGGCACCCACTTCTGCCGGCGTTGCCAGGCACCACCCCGAAAAACCAACCGATGAGCTTTCTTGACCCCTATGAGCGCAACCGAAAGATCTCGCTGATCGTCTGGCTGCGGCTGGGCGCGTGGCTGATCATTCTGTCCCTCGGTGCGCTGGCTTGGTGGTTGCTGTCTTGAACTCCAGGCTGACGGCAGGAGCTCAAGAACCCGCCGAGTCACTCCCCTGAAGGGGCTGCTGCACATGGGACAGGTGGTGATCGAACAGTAGAGCCGTCTCCATGTGGGCCACATCTTCGTGGCTGGCGATGCGGTCCATGACCAGCTCGCGCAGGTGTTGCGGGTCACGGACGGCTACATGCACGAGCAAGTCTTGAGATCCTCCCAAGCTGAACAGCTGGCGGACCTCTGGGAGTTCTGAGAGCTCCTTTGAGATGCGGTGGATGGTGCCGAGGCCATGGCCTCCCAGCTGCAGGCTGATCACTGCCTGCAGCCCGATGCCCATGGCGAGCGGGTCGACCTGGGCGTGAAACCCCTGCAGCACTCCGTCAGCCACGAGCCGTTGCACGCGCACGGAGCAGCTCGATGGAGCCAAGCCCACACGGGCGGAGAGCTCTTTGTTGCTCAACCGCGCATCATTCTGAAGTTCTCTGAGAATGGCGTGATCTGTTCGGTCAATGGTGCTTGTTCGTGTGTCCATGGCGAAGCCTATTCGATAGCTAGTGGTGTGTTTATCGGCGATTCTACGGGCATGTCAATTTGATGAACAATACGAGTCATTGGCCAATAAATGCCGACGATCATGCGTCAGACAATATCACTTCGAAATGCGGGTCCCACGGCTCGTTTGCTCGGGCCTGCGGCGCTGGCTAAAGACCCTGTCCGCCGGGTGGATCGGTCAGCTGAGGCCTTCTTGCTGCGGTTGGGCGAGGAACTCCACGCCCATGGCACTCCTGCAGACCGTCTCGAACAGTCGGTGGGCGCCTGTGCCCGGGCCCTCGGGATCGACGCCCAACTCTTCGCCACACCGACGTCGTTCTTCGCGGCTTTTGGCGCGCCGGGGAGCCAGGCCACCCACTTGGTGCGGGTCGAGCCCGGGGATGTCGACCTTGGCACTCTCGCTGAGTTGGATGGGCTCACGGCTCAGGTGGAGCGGGGGCAGATCACCCCAGAGCAGGCCCACGCCAGTCTCGAAACTGTGGTGGCGGGGCCGCGGGTGTGGTCGAGTCCGACAACGGTGCTCTCGTTCGGGCTGGCTTCAGCATCGGCGGCCTGCTTCTTCGGAGGCTCATGGCCGGACGTCCTCGGTTCGTGGATCTTGGGTGCCATGTTGGGGGTGATGCTGCTGTGCTTTGGCCGCCGTCCTGCTTACGCCCGAGTTCTCGAGCCTGTGGCTGCTGCCGTCGTCACGGCCTTGGCTTTGTTCGCAGGCAACGTCATCGGCCTCTCTGCGGAGGTGGTCACCCTGGCTGCGCTCATCGTGCTTGTGCCGGGCTTCACCTTGACCATCGCCATGAGCGAGCTGGCCACCCGTCATTGGGCCTCGGGTACGGCGCGCCTGGCTGGAGCCGGTGTGGTCTTCCTGACCCTGGGCTTCGGCGTTGCCATGGGGCGTTCCGTGCAGACGTTCTTCCACGAGGCCTCGACGGTCGTGTGGGCGCCCGTGCCCCTTTGGGCTGAGGTTGTGGCGCTCGCTGTGGCGCCGATAGCCTTCACAGTTTTGTTTGGCGCTCGCAAGCGGGACATGCCGGCGATCGTGGTGGCCGGGGTGGCCGGTTATCTCGGTGCGCGCTTTGGAGCCGCAACACTCGGCCCCGAACTCGGTGCCTTTGTGGGAGCCGTCATCGTGGGCGTGGGCTCGAATCTTCTCGCGTCGTTTAGCAACCGGCCGGCGTTGGTCACCCTTGTCCCCGGGATCATGTTGCTGGTGCCTGGAAGTTTAGGTTTCCGCAGCGTGTCGTCGTTCTTGGAGAGGGACGCGCTCTCGGGGATGGAGGCAGCGTTTGGCATGGGGCTCGTGGCCACGTCGCTTGTGGCCGGACTGCTGCTAGCCCACGCGCTGGTCCCCGCCCGCCGTGCGCTGTAGGACGGCAAACACAACCCCCTTGAACGGCGAGCGTTGCACTCGGCATGGGGAACCCATCGCTTAGGCCGCTACGACGCGCTGAACTGAAACTCGTACATCTCAGGGTTTTCGGGATCGGGCAATTGGTCCCTGCGTATGAGCAGCATGCGCACGGTCCAAAGGTCTTTGAAGATGCGTTGCTTGAGGGCCGCGTTGTCGAGGTAGTCGACGCCGGAGGAACCGCCTGTGCCCACGCGGCGACCGATGACCCACTCGGCCATCCGCGCATGCCGTTGACGAAACACGAGAAAGGAATGCTCCAC
>JBLIMM010000128.1:0-12093 GCA_047638635.1 Pseudohongiellaceae bacterium
GAGAGCTTTTCTCCCACCCGACGAATCTGGCGTCGGGCCAAGGGCCGCATGAGTGCCAGCAGCACGATCAGCAGCCCGGCCCAGGCAACCTGCACCGTGCGCCTGGCCAGCTGTCCCTTCAGGGCCTCACCAGCCGTGGCCCAAATGCTCGGAAGGAGCAAAGTGCCGAAGCCTTTGGCGGCCCGGGAGAGGTCGCTGAAGGCTACAGCCGGCGCGCTGCGCACCCAGAGGATGTGCTCGTCAATGAAGCGGCCGTAGTCGTCCACGGTCGCCGACAGTGTTTCTCTCGCAAACTCAATGGCGTTCAAGTCTGTGAAGTAGCGATTGAGTTCGACGATCAGCGGCGAGAGGCCCTCGTGCTGGGACTGCAGCAGGCCGCGAATGACACCCTCTAGCTCGAGCCGTTCAGCCCCACGAAGCGGCGCCACACCGTCTACGCGAGCCACCTCATCGAGAGCCCTCAGGATCTCTGACACGCTGGTTTCGCGACGCTGCCCCAGGGTGGCCCGGTCACGGCGGCGATCGATCACTTCGAGTTCCACTTCGATGCTGCTCTGTGGCAACTCTGCTTGTCGCTCTACGACAGAGAGGATCTCTGGCAGCTCGCTGCGCTGTTTGCGCAAGAGCACCGCCACCGCGTTCGAAATCCCTGCAACCTTGATCTTCTCTTTGGACGCCAAAGACAGCTCGTCGATACGGCTCTGAGCCTGAACCAGGGCATCCAAGACCTCTGCAGCATGGGCATGCAGCTCAGTGATCTCATTGCGACGCACCGCGTGCTGCTCAGTTTCCCCCGCCAGATCGCGCACTAACGGAGGCTGGTCCACCACCTTCTCTACCTCTTGCCGCGCCTCTGCCTCGGCCAGAGCACTGGCACGTTTTCGGGCGTCTCGCAGCGCTGACTCCCAGGCGAGCACTGCGACCACGGCGACGTCTCGCCGACGTGTCGCCCCATCGAGTTGCAGGCTGATCAGATTCTCTTCAGCGTCGTAATAGGGACGCTCCGCAGAGACGGCGTCGAACTGCAGCCGCCCCGCCTGCCGCGACACTCGAGTCAGAGCGTCTCTGGCTTCCCGCAACTCAGCGGCAGCGCCCGCTGGCTCCTCTAAGACATCGAGCGCCACCAAGTTCTGCTGAACAGCGGCCAACTCCCCGGGAATCTGCCGCCCCCGTTCGACCCGCCGGGCCTGCTCCGCCACGATGGCCTCTCGGGCCAGGTCGAGTTCGGCCTGCTCATAGCGGGCTGCCGACAGGCCCGTCTCCAGGTCTAAAAGTTCGCCATCCTCGGGAATCTGCGGGCCGACCGCGGGAACCTCGGCTGCAGCTCGTTGCTGCTGCGAGAGAACGGCCTCCGCTGCAGCCAGACGCCCTTCCTCCCAACGGTCTAGATTGCCCTGGGCAACGTCGAGGGCCTGCAGCTGCTCCAAGACCGCTGACCACAGACCGCGCAGCTTACTCCGCAGGTCGTCGGGCAGCTCCGCACTGAGTTCCCCGTCGTCGGCCAACAGCTCTAGGCGCAGGGTCACATCAGCTGCGCTGAGTTCTGAATCCGGCGCCGGATCATCCTGTGCCGAAGCACTCGGAGCGGCCCAGAGCGATAGCCACAACACGAGCCAAGTCGCTGTCTTCAGTACCGTTCGTGAACCGTTCATAACATTGCGCTCTGGAGCCCTATAGGCGAACCGATCGCAACGGTGTTGTTCGCCAACATCACAGAGCAACCGCCGCACCAGCAACGTCAGTCTACTTAACCGCTGGCAGCTGATCTTCAGCGGGCCCGGCCCCTTTGCCGCTCTGGCTTGGGGGCTACCGAGAGAGACAAGAATCGAGCCCGTCGCAGAGCAAACGCAGCCATGAGCATCAGCCCGCCCATGATCAGCAGCACCGCCGGGTAGCCCCAGTAGAAGAACAGCTCCGGCATGGACCAGGGCGAAACCTGGGGCGCGAAGTTCATCCCGTAAATGGAGGCGAGCAAGGCCGAGGGCAAGACCAAACTCAGCAAGACCACCAGCCAGCGTAGGCTGCGATGGAGTGCCACTTGGGTTCCTAGGGTGGCAATGGCCGACAGCTGCGCCAGACGCTGCCAGCGTTGGTCACAGGCACGATTGCTGGCTCCATCAGCCCGGGCCTGCTCAAGCGCTGCTCCCAGGGCGAGCAATTCTGGGGCGAGCAATTCTGGGGCGAGCTCCTCCGTGGACAACATCTTGGGGAGTTGGCCAAAGCGCTGGTCCCAATCGACCAGTTGCGTATCGAAGTCTGCGCCGTAGAGTTCTGTGGAGTCGTTCATGGCTTCGCTCATCATTGCTCAAAAAAGACTGATGTCCTGCGCCGAGCCACGTCGAGCACGCAGCCCAGACCGAGGGACGTGGCCAGAGTCGACGAACCACCATAGGACACCAGCGGCAAAGGCAATCCGGTTACCGGCAACATCCCCGTGGCGATGCCCAAGTTCATGAAGGCCTGGCCCGCGATGAGGCTGCCCACGCCCACGCACACGAGGCGGCCGTAGGGCTCACGAGTGCGATGGGCCACACCCAAAATACCCGCAGTGAGCGCCATGTAGAGCAGGACCACTGTGACGGTCCCCGCGAGCCCCCACTCTTCTCCAATCACCGCGTAGATGAAATCGGAGTGTCGCACCGGTAGACGATTGCTGCGGTTCTGCAAGCCTTCTCCGAGGCCTGCACCGGTGAGGCCGCCGCTGCCAATGGCCACCACCGAATAGAACTGCTGAAAGCCAGTGCCCCGTTTGAGTCGCGAGATCTCTTGTTCGATGACCCGAGCCCGATCGTGCTCACGGGCCAAGCGCATCTCGCGAGCTTCAGAAACCCGCGCTGGAATGGACGTACGAAACGAGTCGAGTCGTTCTTTCTGATAAGGCTTGAGTACGCCAGGAGTGTGATACGCCAGCAGCACCAAGATCACCGACCCCAAGCCCAGCATGACCACGTGGCGCAAGCGCGCACCGCTGACCGAAACCATGGCCACGAAGACGGGCAAGAGCACCAGCGAGCTGCCCAAGTCGGGCTGTCGCGCCACGCACACCCAGGGCAGGGCCATCAGCAAAAACGGCGGCAAGTAGCTGCCCCACGTCTTGGTCACTCCCCGGTGACGCAGGTGCCTCGCCAAGGCCAAGACCAAGCCCAGCTTCATGAACTCAGAGGGCTGCAGCTTGAAACCCAAGGGCAAGCGAATCCAGCGATCGCTGCCTACCGTTGTGGGCTCGGCGAAGAACGGCATGAGGAGCAAGATGCACACCAGCACGGCGTAGATTTCCATGCTCGCGCCGCACAAGCGATGAACGCCCACGAGGCACAGGCCCAGCACAGCGGCCACGCCAGCACACACGAAGAGCAATTGGCGCATCCATAAAGAAGGCGAGCTTTCGGCGGTGGCGCTGTGGATGAAGATCATGCCGATGGCTGCCAGACACAGGGCCGGGACCACCACAGTCCAGGCGATATCACCTCGGCGCAATCCGACGAAGCCGCTCATCAGGGGAGCACCTCGCCGTCGAGATACGCTGCCATGGCAGGGCTGTCGAGAAGAGCCATGAACACCGGCAGGGCAGCCTCCGCTCCGTGGAAACCGCAGTCTTCGATGATCACAGCGAAGGCCAAGCGCGGGTTGTCCCGGGGCAAGTAGCCGGCGAACCAAGAATGGTCTCTGCCCCCGCCTACTTGGGCGGTGCCCGTCTTGGCAGCAACGTGTCTGCCGATCTCAGGGAACTCACTCAACAAATCGTTGGCCGTGCCGTAACTGCGATCGACCACGTCAGCCATGGCCTCTCGCACAATGCGCAAGTGGTTCAGCTGCATGTCGAGGGAGCGGGCAGGTCGACTGGCGACATCTCCATAGCCTTCCACGGAAGCAATAAGCTGTGGTGGCACCCAGGAGCCCGTGCCGATAGCGCCCATCATCGCCGCCACCTGCAAGGGCGTCACGTCGTCGAGCGGCGCCTGGCCGATGGCAAGGCGCATGGCATCCGTGGATGTGTACGGGCCCGCCCCCACTGGTGAACGAGCTTCGTGTACACCACTGCCCACCGGCACTCCCAGCCCGGCAAGGTTCTCGTTGCGCTGAACGATTCCTGTGCGCGCGCCAAAGCCCACCGCCTCGACTAACTCGAGCAGTGGTTCCATGCCCAGGAGACGTCCCGCATGATAGAAGAAGATATTGCACGACCGAGCGACCGCTTCAGCCACCGCGATGTCACCGTGATAACCCAAGCAGCCCATGGTGCGATTCCCCACGGCGAGCTTGCCCTCGCAGAAGAACGTCGTCTGCTCGCCAATGACACCGGCCTTCAGTGCGGCCAGGGCCACCGCAGGCTTAAACGTCGAACCGGGCGGCGGCAAATTGCCAGTAGCTCCAGGGTCGAACGCTCGCTGGCGCATGGGCGCGTTACGCTTGTCGGCGAGCAAGGCATCGTAATCGTGATTCAGTTGTTCTCGCGTGGGACGGGGACCACTCGCCGCCACCAGGATATGCCCAGTGCGTGGGTCAAGCATGACCACCGAGCCCATCCAATGGCGCGGTGAGTCCGGGGCCTGGTCCGGTACGTTTGGCGCCCTGCGATAGACCACATCGAGCGCCTGTTCCGCCGCTCGCTGCAAGCTGACGTCCAGGGTCAAGGTCACATCGAGCCCACGCAGCGGCTCCCGCTCGTCGCGATGGGTCGTGCGATCGTCAATGACCTCCGTCTCCCAACCGCGACGCCCCCGCAGGACCGCCTCGAAGGCTAGCTCCAGGCCAATGCTGCCGCGCTCTTCGTCCGGGCGATAATCCGTTTCACGCACGGCCACCACCAGTTCTTCGTACCGCGTCAGCTCTTCCGCGGTGAGATCTTCCAGGCTGGAGAGGTCTGCCAGCTCGATGCGATGGGCTTGGGCAGGTTCGGTGTCGGGCAGCTGGGGCTTGCCGATCTGCCCGACCAAGAGCGTCGCTACGTCGGCCACCGCCGGCGGATAGATACGGCGGTCCTCCGTTTCGACACGGAAGCCCGGAACGTTGCGGCCGCGAATCGCCACCAGGGTCGTGGTGTCGTACGGCACCGATTCGACAATGGTGACTCGCTCCCCATCAAAAGCAGCGTTGAGCTCTTGCCGACGACGATAGATCTCCCGAAGAGTGGGCTCGTCGCTGGCATCCTGACCATCGTTGAGCGCATCGACCCGCTCTGCCACAGCGCTACGAGCCTCGACCTGTCTCACCATCCCCATGACCCGAGCTGCGGCGCCGTCCATGATCTGCACGAGATCGCCGGGGGGGAGCTCAGTCACCCGGCCTAAGTCTGCCAAGGCCAGAGCTTCTCGAATGGCTCGTTGTTGGCAACGGGCAAGCCCCGCCGCAAAGCCCTCGCAATGGGACAAGGGCACATCCCGGAGAAGCTCATCCGCAGCCAAGAGGTTTCGCAGCTCGTCCCACACATCTCGGCCAAAGAGGCGCGTGATGTAGAAGCCAAAGTCGAGCCGACGCTGCCGTGGAAGAATGTCTGAAATGGCTCCCAAGGACACAGCGCCCAAGGCCTCCACGCCCCGGTCGAGATGCGCATAGGCCTGGGACACCGTCGGACGCTCTCCTGATGCGTCGTCCCAAAGCAGAGTCCACCAAGCGTAGGCCGCTTGACCGGCGACCGAACTACGGCGCCAATCTCGATAGGTGAACACGAGATCGTGTGCTTCTTCCGAAGCAGCCAAAGGCTGGCCGTTGCGATCGAGAATCCAGCCTCGACTGAACGAACGAGCCACGTAGCGAGCCGAGCTCCGTTCGGACTCACGGCTCCACATGTCCCGCTCAGCAACCTGCAGGCGCACCAACCGCACCAGCACTGCAGAGAAGCAAAGCAGCGCCATCACGAAGATGACCACCACGCGCTGACGTCTCACCGGGTCGCGCCGTGCAGCCGACGGCTAGGCAGCAACGCCCAGAGCACTGGGACCGAAAAGATCACACCCAGAAACAACTCTTGTCCGGCAAGCACAGAGACCCCCGAAGCCCAGCGCACCAGCCAGGCACAACACCACCAGACGGCGGCCAGCACAACACTGCTGAAGAGCGGGCCTCTCTGTCCCCCGCGACCCAGCGAGGCCACGGCGTACATGGCGCCCCACGCGCACAACACCTGGCCCCCAGCAGGCTCCACCAGCACCAGAGCTCGGACCCAGCCCACCGCGATCACACCCACTAACAAGCGGCGCCGTGAACAGGTCAGGGCCAGAAATGTCGCCACCAAGACCATGGGATCGGGAGCCAACGGGCCCAACCAAGCTCGTCCGAGAACAAAAGCTTGCCCCGCCAACAGAGCGGCAGCCAGTGCCACGAAGATCACCGCAGAAGTACCGTCACAGGCAGGGCCGTGTCGAAGTCGCCCTGGTCGATGGTCAAGACTTCGTGATCGACAGTGCCGAGGTGCCCTACGTACAGACCGCCCCAACCGGGTTGACCGCAGAACACGGGGAGGCCTTCGCGCGGCCGCCAGTCCACAGGCCATGCCCCAGGAGTCAGACCCACGGGGACCAACGCTTGCTCCCCGTCGCCAACCAACAACGATGTCCGTGGTAGCACCCTTGAGACCACCGCGGTGAACGGCCCGGCCCACGAGATACGGCCGACCCAACGGTGACCCTGCACCACCTCGTCCCCGGCGTTCACGCCGTCGACCTGGCCCTGATCGAGGAACCAGCTCGTCGACGACAAAGAGGACGACAGCAGTTGCCCCTGGAGGACCCGCCGCCGTTGATCCACATTGGCCGGGACTTCGATAGCCACGAGGGCCAGGACATCGGGATCAAGCAGGGCTTCTAGCGATGGTTCGTCCTGTGGATGCAAAGCCACGGAGCCACCGGGGAGATCTGTTTCTACGGGAGCCACCCGTCCCAGCATCAGCCCCCCTGGCAAGGTGTCGCCCAAAGCACCCACGGGGCGACTCACGGCCAGCTGCCCAGGTCGCGGACGGATGCGACGGCTACGCAAAACCACGGTGGGAACCTCTTTGCGGCTGGTCACGAGAAAGCGCATGGGGTCGTCGTCCCAAGTGGCCGCCACGGGTCGTGCTCGGGGATGCCCCAGGAGCGCCACCCGGGCCTGGCCGTCCATGACCACGCGCTCGTCCCGCTCGCTCCAGGGCCGCAGGAAACCCACCAGAACACCGCGGTGCGTCACCGGCGAGTCCCGCTCCAACTCGACGTCGGGCACTCGCAGCAACAGCTCCTGCCGCCGAGCATCGTGGCTGAGCACAGCGACCACCGTGGGCTCTCGCCCAACATCAGCCACCGGAGGGCGCAACGACACCGCTGCCAGCCACGCTCCCCAGGCCTGCTCCACTGCCGAAGCACCGGGTGCAGAAACCGCGGCGACCTCTGCGGTGAACTGCGACTCTTCAGCCCTCTCGGGCAACCAACCACGGAGAACCTGATCGCCGAACATGAGCCCAGGAACCAGGACTTGCTCAGCAGTGCGGACCCACGTCAGATTGCACAGGGAGGCCACGCACAGCAAAGCTAAGACGAAGCCGGGACGCCCCTTCACCGCCGACTTGGACAACAGCATGAATGCCCCCGGTCGGTCGTGATGATCACAGCGAGAAGTCGAAGCTGGTCATTGAGCCTCAAGCGACGTGCTCGTCGGCCCCCGAGTCGAGCACGCGGCTGTAAAGGTCGAGCTGGTTCAGAAACTCACCCGTGCCCCGAGCCACGCTGGTCAGAGGATCTTCGGCAACGCGCACTGGCAGCTGCACCTCTTGCTCGATGAGTCGGTCCAACCCACGAAGCAGCGCGCCGCCGCCACACAGGGTGATGCCTTCGCTAACCAAGTCAGAGGCCAGCTCGGGCGGCGTGTTTTCGAGAGTGGTGCGAATGGTCTGGATGATCGAGGTGATCGGCTCTAGCAGGGCCTCGCGAATCTCAACGCTGGTGACCAGCGTGCGCCGAGGCAGCCCAATCATCAGGTCGCGGCCAGCCACTTCCATCTCGAGTTCTTTCTCGAGAGGTGTTGCTGAACCCAAGGCCATCTTGATGCGCTCGGCGGTCTGATCACCGATGAGCAAGTTGTAGTTGCGGCGCATGTAGTTGACGATCGCTTCGTCGAGGTGATCGCCAGCCACGCGAATGGACTCGCAGTGCACCAAGCCGAAGAGGGACATCACGGCCACTTCGGTTGTGCCGCCGCCGATGTCCACGATCATGGAAGCTTGGGGGTCGGCCACAGGCATGCCTGCGCCGATGCCCGCTGCCATGGGCTCGCTCACCAGGAAAACCTTGCGAGCTCCGGCCCGTTCCGCCGAATTGATCACCGCCCGACGCTCCACGGCAGTAATGCCGGAGGGGATGGCGATGACAATGCGCGGCCGTACCAACACGCTGCGGTTATGCACCTTGCGAATGAAGTAGCGCAGCATCTTCTCGGTCACCTCGAAGTCGGCAATCACGCCGTTCTTCAGGGGCCGAATGGCCTGGATGCTGCCAGGGGTTTTGCCGAGCATCTCCTTGGCCTGCAAACCCACTGCATTGCCATTGAGCAGCACCTCATTGGTGCCCTTCTTGACCGCCACCACCGAAGGCTCGTTCAGCACGATGCCTTCGTCGGGAATGCAGACCAGGGTATTTGCCGTACCCAGGTCGATGCCCATGTCGATCGAAAATTTGCCGATCATCCATTCGAATGCCTTCATGGATGACTCCCTTGAGTGGTAGCCCCTGGACCTTCGGCGCGAGGTTCGCCCATCCAGGTGCCCGACGACTGTTGCCCTCGGAACGAGCCGTCCGTTTCGCCATCTCCTCAGTTCCGGTGAGTCCCGGAGCCGTGAGCACGGAATCGACAAACGTATTGGAGCAGGATCAGGGCGGAGATGGAACGACCAAACCCGAATGTTGGGGGTCGTCCTTCAGAGAGCCACGACAGATGGTGCGTTCGGATTCGCTGCCAGGTGCT
The DNA here is from genome assembly GCA_047638635.1 of Pseudohongiellaceae bacterium. Classification (GTDB taxonomy): domain Bacteria; phylum Planctomycetota; class B15-G4; order B15-G4; family B15-G4; genus CAZIAK01. Next base: position 8,932 of record JBLIMM010000128.1, read on the forward strand.
CTGTGAGCCTCGTTGGCGCGGCCAGCCCAGGCGAAGAACGCAACGAGCCCGAGCGCCAGTCCGCCGTGAGACGGAACAACGATCGGGCTCGCAAAGCACCTCGCGTTGAGCAGCGCGCAAGCGCTCCTCACCCGCAAAGGCCTTCTGTAAAACTTAGCCGCCGAGCATGCCTTGACCGAAGCTGTTGCCCAGCTCGATCTGAGACAGAACCAGTGCCACCGCGAGAGCCACAAAGGTCACCAGGACCAAGCTCCCCTCGATGCCAGCGGGAGGCCCCTGCTCTTGGCTCTCTTCGATCTCAAAATCAGCGCTCTTCTTCGAGCGTCCACCACTTCGTGCTTTGGCCATGCTTGAACTCCTGTTCTCTCGAACGAGCTTGAGAAGGGCTTAGAGTTTGGTGCTGGCGAGGGCGAAGCGCTGAATGCCCGGGCCGGCAGAGTTCTCGGCTTCGATCGTCGCCGTGGCGTAGTTCGGATGGACTTGGTCAACCTTGACCTGTCCCAGGTAGCCGTTCTCGGTGTTGTAGACCTCGAAGGTGTAGCCCAGTTCAACGCCGTCGTTGGCACCCTTGTTCAGGATCACAAAGCCGTATTCGCTGTCCACATCAGCCACCTCAGCATGAATCAAGGGCATACCCATGATCAGCGAAGGGTTAAAGCCACCCTCGACAGCGACCTCAACAAGCATCTCAGCCTCGTAGGCACGTGCCAAGGCCTCTGCGTTCTCGTCTTCAAGCATGGTGATCTGCTTGGACAAGCCATTGGCACGATCGACTGCATCCCGACGAGCCTGTTCGGCCTGACGAGCGTCATCAAGGGCACTCTGAGACTGAGCCGTCAGATCGTCGTTGCGACCCTGAAGGTCGCGACTGGCTTGATCTCGAGCGCTCAAGTCGCCCTGGAGCAACGAGTAGCTCGAAGTCAGCTTCGAGAGGTTGTTATCCAGCTCTCGGTTGTTGGCCTCTTGCTTGTCAGCTGCGTTCTCGGCGTTGCTGGCCCGAACGTCCAAGTCTTGGTTCTCTTCCACGAGACGCTGCTTCTCGTGCTCGACGGAGCGCAACTCGGCATCCCGGGCGCTCAGCTGCTGCTCAAAATCTGCCTGGACTTCAACGATCTGATTCTGAAGGTTGACATTCTCTTCCGCTGTCGCTTTCGAGGCTTGGAGCAAAGCTCCAAGTGAGCCCACGACCAACAGGGAGAGAACCAGGTTTACGACAACGAAGATCTTGCCGACACTGCTCATGGAATCTCGCGCAGGCCAATGGCCCGAGCCTCATTTTCGGGGATTACGAAGGACAACAAAGGCGAACGAAAACAGCGATTCGGCTGCGATTACGCAGTCGGATGTGGGGAGCGTAAGGAGGTGTCAGGCCAGAGTCAAGCAAGCGACCTGAGCCAGATCCTGCTGACGCTCTTGGACGCAAATAGAACCGCCCGCTCCGCCGGTGACAGAGTCGGGCCAAGAACGACTGCTCCGAGGCCCCTAATGAGCTGCTCATGCACCTATGCCGCCGGCTGCGAAGGCAAGCGAAACACGGGACAAAGGGTACCTACGGGCGCTTCCTCATCTCCGCGATCCACAAAGGCGAAGGCCTCACAGCGTGACATGCAGACGAGGTCGCCTGAGCCATGCCAGCCCTCAAACGCAAGCCCTTCTGGCAAGACACGGACGGGAACAATGAGATCGCGCTGAGGGTTGCGACGAAGCGGCGCCAGCAATGGCAAGCGCTCTCCGGGCCATGGGGCGGGCTGCCCCCCCGCCATTCGCTCTAAGGCCAGAGCCACCAACACGCGCCCCGTCATCAAGGCAGCCACTGGGTTCCCGGGCAGGCAGAACACAGCGCTCCCGCCACAGCTATGGAAGAGAGTGGGCTTCCCTGGCTTCACCGAGAGCTTGCGAAAGTGGCACTCAGCCCCAAACGACTCCACGACCTCTGCGGAAAAATCGTAGCGCCCCACCGAGGAGCCGCCCGTGAGCACGACGAGATCGGCCTGTAGGCCCTGTTTGACCAGGCGAGCCAAGTCTTCGCGGGTATCAGCGGCCACACCGAGTCGAATCACTTCAGCTCCCATGGCCGAAAAGAGAGCAGCCAAGGCCGGGCCGTTGCTCTCCCGAATCTGTCCCCGGCGAATCGGTGCGCCGGGGGGCACCAACTCGTCACCAGAGGTCAGCAGAGCCACTCGAGGCCGGGCGTAAACCGCTACATCTGCAGCACCCGAGGCGATGAGTAGGGACAAACCCAAGGTCGTCACCCGTTGACCCGCCTGCCCGACAACGCCTCCCGTCAGTAGATCTTCACCCTGAGGCGCAACATTCTGCCCAGGGCGCACGGCCGCAGTGAACTCCACCTGCTGGCCGTCCAGAGACGTCCACTCCACCTGAATCACCGCATCAGCGCCAGGCGGTAAGGGTGCGCCTGTCATGATCGCCCGGGCTGTCCCGGGGAGCAGAGGCGACTCTCCGCGAGCTCCTGCGGCCACCTCGCCGTCCACGGACAAGCGCGCTCCAGCTCCCGTGTCCCCGGCGCGGACGGCGAAACCGTCCATCGTAACCCGGTCAAATGGGGGCATGTCGCTATCAGCGTGGACGTCTTCGGCCAGCCGGCGTCCCACGCAGTCTGTGACAGGCAGTCTCTCTGTCCGCGACAACGGCGACACCTGTTCCAGGACGATACGGCGAGCTTCTTGGATAGTGATCACGGCAGGCTTTTGCTCCCGGAGGCGGGCTGGGGTGGCGATCCCATGACGTACCATATGCCCAGCTCATTGAGCCCAAGCCGATCCACTAAGATCACGCACCCCGAGGGCCATCCGTGGCCCGACGATCGGCACGAGACTGCAGCCGCGCCTCATGCACAGGACGGGCCCCGATCCAGCTGTGGATCAGCCCAACACGGCAGCCCCGGAACCAGACTGCGATGACCCAGCCCCCGCGCCTTGAGCAGCACCTTCGACTGCTCCTGCTGCTCCTTATCTTCACGCCCATGGCTTGTCAGCCCCCTGGGGCCGACGACAATGAGGCCGCTGCCAGCGATGACAGCGCCATGTCTGGCAACGCCGAGACTGACGCGGCCTCCGAGACCGAAGCCAATGCTGGTGGCGTCGCCGCAAGCGACACCCCACCCAGCAGCGGCGTCTCCGGCGGACGAGACATCGTCCGGGA
>JBLIMM010000129.1:0-12075 GCA_047638635.1 Pseudohongiellaceae bacterium
CCAGGAGAAGCCGAAAACCAGGGACTCTTCACCGAGCTGGGCCTGCATCAGGTCACCCAGGGTCGCTCGCTGGAGGTTCGCCGGCGAGAGATGGTCCTTTGCGACGTCGATATCCTCACTGACGATGGATGCGTGTCTGTCTTCAGCGGCGTCTTGGTGCTCACGAGTGCGCCGGTCGAACCATTGGTCATTGGGGATGCCCGCTCTGCCAGGTGCCAAACCCGTGGCTAGCGAGGTGATCCCTGGAGCGAGGGTGGCCACGGTGTGGGTGACCGCGGCCTTGTCGAAAACAGCGCCCTCACTCTGGATGCGAGACAGGCCTTTTTGACCGAGCAGCGGGGCGAATCGTTCGAGATAGTCGGCGCGAAAGCCGTCCACATGAACAAGGACAGCCAGCCGTGGTGTCGACGATTGAGAGACATTGGCTGGCTCCTCGACCTCGGTGGACCGAGCGGGCGCAGCCAGAAGGGCTGAGCTGCCAGCGCTGAGGCACAGCCCCAGCATGAGTCTTTGGAAGGCTTTGTCAGCCATGGTTCGCTCCGAATCCGATGAACGTCTCGTTGAGACTGGGCAGCCTACCAGCGCAATGGAAGAGACTGAACTTGGTAGCATTTCGAGCGGCTGGAGTTGGCCGTTCTTGGGCGTATCTCGGGCCTAAATAGGCGTTTCTTGTAGATTTTTGCGTTCTGCTACTCAGCGGGCATGGGCGACTCAACTGGCCCTCACGGTTGGTCTCAAGGCAGAGGGCATAGAATCCCGACGGGGGGATAGTCTTCCCCCCTTAGCACATAGGCTCGACCCGCCTTCATCGGACGGATATCGTGCTCGCCCCGGCGCACGGGCAGCCTTTTCGCCGGTGACGCTTTTCGTTTCGTACTGACAGCAACACCGGAGCCTCCGTGGACAACCCGACGGCCAAAGCTGAACGGCACTTCCTCATCGTAGGAGGGGGCCCTGCAGGGCTCACTGCTGGTTATCAGCTGACCAAGGCCGGGTACAAGCCCGATGTCTTCGAGAAGAGCTACACCGTGGGCGGTATCTCGCGCACGGAGCAGTACAAGGGCTACCACTTTGACATGGGTGGGCACCGCTTCTTTACCAAGGCGCGCCAAGTCAACGACATGTGGCATGAGGTGCTCAAAGAGGACTTCCTCAAGCGGCCCCGTCTCTCACGCATCTTCTACAACAAGAAGTTCTTCTCGTACCCCCTCGATCCGATCAACGCGCTCACGGGCCTCGGCCTCATTGAGAGCGTACTCATCGGCATCAGCTATTTTCGCTGGCGCCTGTTTCGCTCGAAGATCGAAGACAACTTTGAGCAGTGGGTCACCAACCGCTTCGGCAAGCGGCTCTTCAATACCTTCTTCAAGACGTACACCGAGAAGGTCTGGGGCATCTCCTGCACCGAGTTGAAGGCCGAGTGGGCTGCCCAGCGCATTCAAGACCTGTCGCTGAAGACCGCGGTGCTGAACGCCTTTATCAAGCCCAAGAACGCGATCAAGTCGCTCATCGAGCAGTTCGAGTACCCCAGCCAGGGCCCGGGGATGATGTGGCGCGTGACCGCCGAGAAGATCAACGACGCCGGTGGCGAAGTGCACATGGAGTCCGACGTGGTGGCCTTCCACCGTGAGGGCAACCGCATCGTGGGCGTGACCGTCAGCAATGATGGGGTTGAGCAGCGCTACGATGGCACGGACTGCATCTCCAGCATGCCCATCACCGAGTTCATCAAGAAGGTCGACCCGCCTGTGTCGGCTGACCTCTTGGCCTCGGCGAACGCGCTGAACTACCGCGACTTCTTGACCGTCTGCCTGATCATCGATCACCCAGATTTGTTCCCGGACAACTGGATCTACATCCACGACGACTCGGTGGTGGTGGGGCGCATTCAGAACTTCAAGAACTGGAGCCCGGCCATGGTGCCGGACCAGTCGAAGACGAGCCTGGGCATGGAGTACTTCTGCAACGTAGGTGACGACCTCTGGAATCTGTCCGACGAAGAGCTGATCGCTCTGGGCACGAAGGAGATCGGCGAGATCGGCTTGGCCAAGGGAGCCAAGGTCATCGATGGCTGCGTCTTCAAAGTGCCCAAGGCCTATCCCGTTTACGACGGTGGCTACGAAGACCACTTGGCGAAGATGCGCGAGTTTGTCGAGACCCTGGAGAACTTCCAGACCATCGGCCGCAACGGCATGCACCGCTACAACAACCAAGATCACGCCATGCTCACGGCCATGTACGCCGTGCAGAACTCGCTGACGGACGCCAACCTCAACCTGTGGACGGTGAACGCCGAGCAGGAATATCACGAGGAGATCGAAGGGGACGACAAGACTCCCCGGAAGATCGGGCGTAACCCCAACTACATCGAAGTTGACGAAGACGTGGGGCTCGTAGGCAATCTGCACGCTCTCGATCGGGTCGCCTTCGGTGCTGGTGCCGGTGCCGTCGCGGGTTTGAGCCTCTTCCTGATGACTCTTGTGCTTGTGCTGCAAGCTGGCCCTGAAACGGGCAAGACCCTCGGCCTGCTACGAAACTACATGCCGGGCTACGAGGTCACCTTCGCCGGGAGCTTCTTGGGCCTCGTCTATGGTTTCATTGGTGGCTTCGTCGGTGGCTGGCTCACGGCTCTCGTGCGCAACGGCGTCTGGTTCTTCTGGTTTCGTGTGATCCGCCGTCGGGCCGAGCGCGGATTCCTGCGCGACCTGCTCGACTTCATTTGATCGTTGTCCCCACGGCGGCATACTGCCAGTCATCATGTCTACACCAAACATCAGCGACCAAAACAACGACTCCATGAACCCCGACCTGCGCCGCATCATGCGCATGGATGCGCTGGTCTGGGCTGTCACCATGGGGGTCATGTGCGCCCTCGGGCTGTTCGTTGCCACCAACTGGTTGGTGATTCAAGGCGGCGAAGAAGTCGGCAAGCACTTGGGTCTGCTGGCTCACTACTTCGTGGGCTACAGCGTGACCTTTAGCGGAAGCCTGATCGGCCTTGCCTACGCCTTCGTGACCGCCTTCGCTGGCACGTGGGTCTTGGTGACAGTCTATAACTGGGTGGCGCAACTGCGCAGCCGCAAGGGGTGAGCGAGCCGCTGACTCTGGGCGGTGAACCGGCGCGTGTGTCGGTGGTTGTTCCCGCTCGAAACTGCCCGGGCCAGCTCCGCTACTGCCTGACTCAGCTGGCTGCCTCTGCTTGCAAGGCCTTCGAGGTGATCGTGGTGGACGACGAGTCCACCGATGACACCGCGAGTGTGGCTGAAGAGTTCGGCGCGCAGCTGCTGCGCTTGCCCAAACGCCAAGGGCCTGCGGGTGCTCGCAATGAGGGCGCCGCCCTGGCGAAGACCGAGCTGCTCTACTTCGTCGACGCGGACGTAGGCGTGCACACAGGGAACATCGGCGCTGTGCTGGAGGCCTTCGATCACGAGGCTGACCTGGACGCCTTGTTCGGCAGTTACGACACCGTGCCCAGCGAACCCAACTTTATCTCTCAGTACCGCAACCTGTTTCACCACTACGTCCATCAGCAAGGTCACGAAGAGGCCTCGACCTTCTGGAGCGGTTGTGGCGCGATTCGGCGCCAGCTGTTTCTCGACTTCGGCGGCTTCGATCCCGGGCTGTACGACCGGCCAGCCATCGAAGATATCGAGCTGGGCGTGCGCCTGGTGAAAGCCGGCCATCGCATCGCGGTGAAGAAGGCGATTCAGGTCACCCATCTCAAGCGTTGGACGCTGTGGCCCATGGTGCGCACAGATGTCTTCGACCGAGGGATCCCTTGGACACGGCTGATTCTTCGCGAGGGCAACTTGTCCAACGACCTCAACACCAGCGTGGCTCAGAGAGTGTCGCTGCTGCTGGTGGCAGCCATGGTCCTCGTGCTGGGGGTGGCGGCTTGGTTCGTGCCATTGCTGCTGCTGCTGCCCGTGTTCGTGGTGGCTACGGTAGCCATCGGTGATCGCTACACCCTGAGCCACGGCGTGACGACTTCCGCGTCTGTGGTGGCCGTCGGTGTGGGCGCGGCACTGCTGGCTTGGAGTGCGTGGTTGGCGCCCGTCCCGACGGCGATCTTGGCCGGCTTGGTCGGTGCCGTGGCCCTGCTCAACTTGCGCTTTTACGCTTTCTACGCCCAGGTGCGCGGCATCCTCTTCGCTGCCGCTGTGCTGCCCATGCATATCCTCTACTACTTCTACAGCGGTGTTTCCTTCGCTGCGGGGATGACCTTGCACCTCTTGCAAGGCCGCCGGACCCATGCCTCTTAGGTTTTGCCTGATCACCACGTTTTATCCCCCGTATCACTTTGGGGGCGACGGCGTGTGCGTGTATCGCCTGGCCGAGTCGTTGGCTCGCCGGGGGCACAAGGTCGACGTGATCCACTCGATCGATGCCTATCACTTGGGGCATCCGGCCGAGCCTGAGATCGCCTTTGAGCATCACCCCAACGTGACCGTGCACGGACTGCGCAGCTCCATGCCCGTGTTGGCCAGCCTCTCCGTGCAGCAGCTGGGACGTCCTGCAGTCTACGGCAAGACCTTGAGGGCGCTGATCGACGAGCAGGACTACGACGTGATCCACTACCACAACGTCTCGCTCATGGGGGGGCCCGGGGTGCTGCGCAACGGGCGCGCGCTGAAGCTTTACACGGCCCACGAGTACTGGCTCATCTGCCCGACCCACGTGCTCTTTCGTAACGGCGAAGAGGCCTGCACCCAGCGCACTTGCTGGAGATGCACACTGAAGTCCCATCGTCCTCCACAGCTCTGGCGATCCACGGGCTTCACGGCTCGGTGCACTCGCCATGTCGATCTGTTCTTGATGCCCAGCCGCTTTGCCATGGAGCGCCATCACCGGGACGGTTTGCAGCGCCCCATGACGGTGTTGCCGCATTTTGCGCCAGAGCCCGCTGAGCAGCCGAACGCGCCGTCGCCCCAAGATGATGAGGCTCTGCCTCGGGGCCCGGAGGGTTTGGCTCAGGCCATGGCTACGGCCAGTGACTCGCGCCCCTACTTCTTGTTCGTTGGTCGACTCGAAAAGCTCAAAGGCGTCCACGAATTGCTGCGCTTGTTTGCCAGCTACGACAAGGCTCGGCTGCTCATCGTGGGGGACGGGGATCAGCGGGCCGAACTCGAAGCCCAGGCTAGCGATCTCGAACAGGTGAGCTTCTTGGGTTCCGTGCACCCGTCTCAGCTCGTGGCTCTCTATCGGGGCGCTCTGGCCGTACTGGTGCCGTCACTTTGCTACGAGGCCTTCAACCTGATCCCCATTGAGGCTTTTGCCCAGGGGACTCCTGCGATTGTGCGGGACCTCGGGGCCACTCCTGAACTGGTGCGGGACAGTGGGGCGGGGTTCACCTTCGAGACTCTTGAGCAGTGCGCCGAGGCCATGGAGCGGCTGCGGAACAACGGGGCGTTGCGTGCTGAGTTGGGCCGCAAGGCTCGGGCCGCCTGGGAGGAGCGTTGGACCGAGGAGGTGCACATGGAGCGCTACTTGGCCATTGTTGATTCCATGCTTGCAGGTGAAGGGCCGCCTTCATGAAGACCCCGGCCGCAGTGCCCATCCTGACTTATCACTCCCTCGACACCTCGGGCTCCGTGCTTTCGGTGGCTCCCGATGAGTTTGCGGAGCACATGGCCAGTCTTGCGTCCCGAGGCTACACCGGCGTGCGTCTCGACGCCTTGCTCGACGCCTGGGCGGGACGGGGAACGCTCCCGGAGCGGCCGGTGGTGCTCACGTTCGATGATGGTTTTCGAAACCTGCTCGAGTGTGGCGCCCCGGTACTGACCGATTTGGGTTTCTCCGCCACTGTCTTCGCGGTGAGCGGCCGTTGTGGCGCTGACAACGCTTGGCCCGGCCAAGACCCGACGATCCCCGTCTTGCCGCTGATGACTTGGGACGAGCTGGCTGAGCTGGCCAACGCTGGTTTCGAAGTGGGCTCACACACCACCAGCCATGCTCGCCTCGATCAGCTCTCCGACGCAGAGGCCCGCAACGAGCTGAACGACTCAAAGCGAGCCATCGAAGATCGGCTGAGCCTGCCCGTTCGCACCTTCGCTTATCCCTGCGGCAGCTTTCGCCCGGGGGTTGTAGAGGCCGTGGGCGAGCTTTACGAAGGTGCGTGCTCGGTGCGTTTGGGCACGGCACGGGCCTCAGGTGACCTGCGCCTGTTGCCTCGCCTCGACGTGTACTACCTGCGCTCGCTACCCGTCTTTCGCTTGCTGGGAACTCGCAGGGGCGCTGCCTACCTCGCCTTGCGTGGGCTGGGCCGCACTGTTCGAGGTCTGCTCGTCCGAGATTGAGTCTTAGGAAGCTCTGTCGGCTTCCTACTCGTCGCTGGTGAGAATCGGGTTCGAGTAGAAGCGCGCCTTGACCGGGCCGTAGAACCACATTTCGCGATTCTTATCGGGGCTACGATCGCCGGTGATGATTGCATTCTCACCGCTCCAGGTTTGCTCGTTATGCCAGAAGACCTGCCACTGCTTGGAATCTCGGGCAGGGGTCGAGACCTCATCCTTCAGGAACTGCTCATCCCACATGAGTTGGGTTCTGAACTGAGGGATCCGAAAGTTGACCAAGCTGACACGTTGGAATCTCGAGGCCCACCTGTTGGAGATGTCCACGAGCAGAAGACTGAGGTCTTCTTGGTTTTTTGCCTGGGTGACAAAGACGTTCTGCACCCCGGCATCTCTCAGACTGAGCAAGAAAGGCGCCGAGTAACCCCGCAGATCTGTGCTGAGAATGACCAGGTGATAGTTGGTGTCTGCCTGGGCGATGGATGCGGCAGTGTCCTCCATATCGGAGGGCTCTGCAGCTCGGGTGTAGGTGTTGAAGGTCATCGAGATGATCATCAACAAGGCCCAGCTGGCCAGCCCGGCATTTCGCAACCAGGCCACGGGGACAGCGAGCCAGGCCCGCACGAGGGCTAGCACCAGCAAGATGATCATCCCAAAGCACAGTTTGGGGATGAAGATGGTGTGGCTACCGCGCCAGAGGTCGGAGGCTAGGATCAGCAGGGGCAACAGCGTGGCCGTGATCCAGAAGCGCTGTGCGTTCGTGCCGAGAGCCTTGCGTCCGGCGCCAGCAAAGGCCCACAGAAGGATGGGTAGGCTGAGCGCACCGAGCACCAAGGCCGCCGTCGCGAGGTGCTGTCCGCCGAAGGTGCGCAAGGCATCGGCGATGGTGAAGTCTTGGTAGGCCTGGAGCGCGTAGTGGTTCCAGTGGACCTTGGCCACCGCACCGGTGAAGTAGTCGCCGGAGTTCCCTGAAACCTTCAAATGCAGGAAGAAGTTGCGCAGCCAAGGAGCGAAGCCTGCGCTGATGGCGAGCAGCAGCCCGACGAGCCCGATGAGTCGAGCGCGTCGTTGTTCTGGAGTCGTCGAAGCCCAAGCGTTCCAGGCGATGAGCGCCAAGTGCCAGACGAGCACGAAGGCGTAATGATAGAGGGTGTAGAGTCCGAGCACGGACAGCAGCACGAAGATCACAGGCCAACGTTTTTGGCGCCGCTCGTCCTGCATAGAGACGACAGCGGCGGTGGCCCACACCGCGCAAAAGAGAGCGAGGTGATAGGGCCTGGCGAAGTTGGTGAGGCGCAGTACCCAAGGGGAGAGGCCGAACAGCAGCGCCACCCACAGCGAGCCGTGAGCTTCGGGGATCACACGTCGAGCAATGCGCACCATGCCCAGAATCGCCAGGGCCGCCAGAAGGTATGCGGGCAGGCGCAGCCCCAATCGCGACGTGCCGAAGACCTTGGTCCAGAGGTGCAGCAGGGTGTAGTAGCCAGGGGGATGGAACATCCGGTAATTAGGGACAGTCACCGACTCGATGGCATCGCGCACGGTGTAGTCGCTGTTTCCTTCGACGGTCCTGTACAGAGAGCCGACAGAAACCGGGTTGAGCGGCCAGGTTGGCACAAACTCGCCCCTGGTAATGAGGCCGATGGCGAGGTCGGAGGAGGTGCCCTCGTCGTGCTGGTGCTCCCACACCGTGCCCTGAGCAATGGCGAACAACATGGACAGTGCCACGCAGGCCCAGATGAGAGGCTGCTGCTTGGATGGCGATGAGCTCTCGGGGAGAGCTGGCGTGGGCGTGGGATTGCTCACTGAGAGTCGTTGCTCCGCGGGCTGCTGTGACCGCCCATAGCTTGGCGCAGGCTCAGCGGACGCATGTCTGTCCACCGTGTAGCGACTTCAGCCAGACAGACCTCCCGAGTGCCCACTCTGCCGGCATCGTTCCACCCAGCAGGGTTGAGTTGCTCTGCTGGCCAGAGGGAGTACTGCTCTTCGTGGTTGAGCACCACCTTGAACAGAGGGGTGGCAGATGTGCTTGGGAGATTCACTTTGCTTTCCGTTTCGTACCCGGTGGATGAGCGCGGGAAGTCTAACCCTTATTTTCGATTGTGACGACTCTGGCGCGTGGAGCGGTGACCAGGGTCAGGCCTTGCCAAGTACGTCTTTCATGACGGTGAGAAAGTGCTGCATTTGGCTCTGAGCCGCAGCCGTCACCCGGATGAAGTTGCTGATTTTGTCGTCGGTAAAGCGGCGGACCGCGACCCGTCGTTTGAGCAGTTCGGCCTGGACCCATTCGGCAGAATGATCGGGGTGGGTGGCCAGCACGCCCACGGAGTCAGACGGCTTCACCTGAAAGCCTAGGCTCTCCAGATCACGGGTGAGTGTCGTCCGTTGGACGACAAGCTCGTCCCGCAGGGCTGCAAATTGATCGTGGCGCTTCAGGGCAGCCAGGGCCATGACCTGGCCGAAGCTGTTCACGTTGAAAGCGTCTTTTTGGGCCAGCATGCGTCCGATGAGGCCAGCTTCGCCGATGCAGTAGCCCACTCGCAGGCCTGCCAGGCCGTAGAACTTCGAGAAGCTGCGGACAAAGACCACGTTGTCCGGCAACGGTAGGGGCAGCTCGTGATAGGCGTACTCGCCGTACACGTTGTCCCAGATCAAGAATGAGCCTTCTTTCTTGGCGAAGGCCAGGACCTCGTCGACGGGAACGCTTGAACCGGCGATGGCTCCGGGGGAGTCGATCAGCGCCAAGCCGTTGAAGCCGTCGGCCGTCACATGCCCCGAGTCGAAGCTGTGGCCAGCGAGGTCTTCGACCTGGAAGCCCATGCGCTCTGCGAGCAAATCGTAGATCTTGAAATGCACATCGAGCACGCCGAACGAGTTGTAGCGGGGGCGCAGGGCGGCGAGGAGGTCGGCCAGCACTTCGTCGGCGCCATTACCCACGAAAACGTTCTCGGGTTGCACGCCGTAGTGCTCGGCCAGGGCCACCCGCAGGGGCAAAGCCGTGGCATCCGGGTACGAAGAGATCGCCGCTTGGGGGATCGCCGCGCGAGCAGCATCCACCGCCCAGTCGGTCCCGACGAGGAGGTTCTCGTTGCGGTGCAAACAGAGGGTGTCGTCGGCACTGACTTGCACGCCGGGGTCGTAGCTAGAAGCGAACTCGCTCACGAGGGTTCTCCAGGTCGGGCCTTGGGTGAGGTACCAGAGCGTCGGCGTTTGAGGCCCTTCAACTTGGACTTCACGGATGATTTGAAGGTGTTCTCTGCGGCTGCTCGGTGGTCGCGATCCCCTTGCTCAAGCTGACTGACCAAGGCAGACAGAGTGATCGAGGGCTGCTTCACCACGGCCCGCAGCACGGTTTCGTAGCGCTTTACGAAGCGAGCGATGGTGGCGGGCTCGTAGAGATCGCTGCTGTACTCGAGGGTGCCACGGATTCCGTCGGGCATGTCCCAGAGAAAGACGGCCACGTCGTAGCGGGCGTTATCGAAGGCGATCTGCACCGGCTTCATTTGCAGGTCGTCGAGCATGACTTGCTCCACGTCGCCCATGTCCAGGCCATAGCCGTACACCGCCGGGTTGCGGTCGGGGGTCAGCAACGAGAACTGCACCTGAAACAGGGGGTTCTTGCCAAGGTCCCGGTCTGGCTGCACTTCGCGGAGGATGTGAGCCAGGGGCAAGTCTTGGTGGGTCCAGGCGCCGATGGTCACAGCGCGCACCCGCTTGAGCAGCTCGTCAAAGCCGGGGTCACCGGAGAGGTCGGCGCGCATGACCAACATGTTCACCAAGAAGCCGATGATCGGCTCGAGCTCTTTGCGGTTGCGGTGGGCCACCGCCGAACCAATGACCATGTCGGTTTCACGGCAGGCGTCGAAGAGCACAGCCATGAAGGCAGCCTCTAGTGTCATGAATAAGGTGACACCTTGCTTCTTCGAGAGGGTGCGCAGGTGGTCGCTGAGCTGGGCTGACAGGCTGATAGACGCGTGGCGCCCCTGGTAGCTCTGCACCGCCGGGCGGGGGTGATCCCCAGGGAGTGTGACCCCGTGGAGTTCTCCCTTGAGCTGCTCCTTCCAGTAAGACAAGTGCTCGTCGAGCTTGGCTCCTTGAAAGGTCTGTCGCTGCCAGGTGGCATAGTCGGGCATCTGGATCGGCAGCTCTGCCAGGGGCGAGGGCTGGCCCGCACGAAACGCCGCATAGAGCGCCTGGAGCTCCGTGGTGAACACGCCCATGGACCAGCCGTCCGTGACGATGTGGTGAAAGTTGAGTACCAGGATGTGCTGCCGATCACCGAGCTTCATCAGGAACGAGCGAAACAGGGGGCCCTGTTCGAGATCGAAGGGCAGGTGGCTGTCTGCTGTGGCCAGGCGGAGAGCTTCGGTCTCTGGCACCGGGTGACCGGTGAGATCGCGCACTGCCAAGGTCCAGGGGCTAGCGGGGGCGATCTGCTGAAAGGGGATGCCATCGGCGACGGAGAAGCTGCTGCGCAAAGCCTCGTGGCGGGAGACGATTTCTCCCAAAGCGCGCTCGAGGGCTCGCACGTCGAGCTGTCCCGCTAGGCGCACGGCTCCAGGCTGGTTGTGGTTGGCCTGGTCTGGCTCCAGCTGGTCGAGGAACCAAAGGGCCTCTTGGGCGAAGGTCAGCGGGGCGTGGCCTGTGCCATTCCTGCGGGCGATCGGTTGTTCAGCCGCCGGAGCATTCAGACCCTTCTTGGCCATCAGACGGGCCAGCAGGGCCTTCTTCTGCGGAGTGAGGCGAGCGCCCTTGTCAGCTCCGGGCCGGGTAGTCGACATGGTCTTCGGTCCAGGGTGCGCGTGGGTGTGCGGGGTGTACCGCGGAGATCCTCTCTTTGGTGACGCAAGAGTACAACGCCCCACAGACACCCAGCCTCCTTGACTGCCTCGGGACTGTGCAGTCTACTTCTCCCGATCGACTGCTTTGATTGGCCTCCTTTACCCATAGTGGGTGGCGCTTTCATCGATCTTGCCCTCGCCTCTCTCCGAAGACCGTTATGCGCGCTGCCTTAGGCAACCTGTGGGATGCGTATGCGCCCACCGTAGGGCTGTTAGTCCTCTTGCTCGTCTTTCCGGCCTGCTCAGAGCAGGACGACGATCCGGGGGGGGCTGGTGAATCTGGCTCGGAGTCGGCCTCTTTGGACGGTGACGGGGCAGAGCAGGACGATCTCGACCTCGACCTAGACGCGGATCGGGACGCTCTGAGCGGGCGCTGGAAGCAGGCCCGCTGGGCCACGAGCACGGACGACAAGATCTCTGCCTTGGAAACTCTGGGCTACGTGGGTGGCTCTCAGGAAGCTAGCGATCGGAGCAACGTGACGATCCACGAGCAGGATCGTGCTTTCGATGGGCTCAACCTCGTGGTCTCTGGCCATGCTCCCGAAGCGTTGCTGATGTCCATGGATGGCGACATCCTGCACCGTTGGCGCTGCGCCTACCGGACTGCCGTCCCAACGAACGAAGTGGGCAAGCTGGAGAAGGCCCTCTTTCACGACTTCTTTCGCCGGGCTTACCTCTATGAGAACGGTGACTTGCTGGCGATCTTTGAAGGCCACGCGCTGATCAAGCTCGATGCACAGAGCGAGCTGCTCTGGACCTGGCAGGATCCCGCTCACCACGACATCGAGGTCGACGACGAAGGGCACATCTGGGTGCTCACTCGCAAGGCCGGCATCTTGCCTCGAATCAACAGGAGAGAACCTGTCCTCGAAGACTTCATTGTTGAGCTCGATGCCGACGGCAACGAGCTGCGCCGGGTCTCCGTGCTGGAGGCCTTCGAGAAC